>CANQIY010000001.1 GCA_947624125.1 uncultured Bacilli bacterium
TAATAACATTTTATTCAATTAAAAGAGAGCCTTTTTAAAAAGCCCTCGTTTTAGTGTGTCTTAGTCTGAATTGTTACAAAATTTCTTTTAAATAGCGTTTCTTTTTGTTTACAAATATACTTTTTTTCTTTATAATAAAATTTGAACTTGGGAGGTTAATTATGGATTATACACTACTAGTTATGATACTCAAAGATTTAGTAATTTTACCTTTTCAAGAAATAAAGTTAGAATTAAAAGATGAAATTAGTAAACAAATTATTAAAATAAGTAGCAAACAATACAATAATCGGGTTTTGGTAGCATCTCCTTTAACCCTAGAAGAAAGTTCATCAGTAGAAGATTTACCAAAAGTAGGAGTTGTTGCTTATATAAAAAGTAAAATTGAATTACCAAATGGTAATTTACGTCTTACTTTAAGAGGTGAAAAACGAGTTCGCATTATTAAATATGATGTTTTTAGTAGTGATATTACAGATGCTTATATAACCGATATAATTATTCCCAAATTAGAAAGTACAAGTGAAGAAGTTATTCGAAATAAATTAAGAGAAACTTTAAACAATTATATTACATCATCTCCTAGTATTTCAAATAGTATATTAAAGACAGTTAATGATAATGATGATTTAAATTTTTTAACTGATGCAATTACAACTTTTATTCCGCTTAAAACTAGTCAAAAATTAGCTTATATGCAAGAATTAAATAGTGAAAAAAGAGCTATTTCTTTGATGAGGGATTTAAATAAAGAAATAAAATATGGGGAATTAGAAGAAAAAATTGCTAATAATGTAGAAGTAAAACTTACTAAAGAACAAGAAGAATATTATTTAAAAGAAAAAATTAAAGAAATAGAAAATAGTTTAGGTATTAATAATAAAGTTAATACTGAAATTAAAAATTATTTAGATAAATTAGCAAGTCTAGATATTGCCAAGAAAACACATGATAAATTTTTAGAAGAAATAAACCGTTTACAAAGAATACCCGAAAGTTCACCGGAAAGTACCGTTGTTAGTACGTATTTAAATACCGTTTTATCTCTTCCCTGGAATAAAAAAAGTAAAGAAAATTTAAATAGTAAAAGTGTTTTAAGTATTTTAAATAAGAGTCATTATGGTTTAGATGAAGTTAAAGAAAGAATTGAAGATTATGTTAATGTAAAAAATATTAATCCCACTTTACATAGTCCAATTATTTGTTTAGTTGGTCCTCCCGGAGTTGGTAAAACGACTATTTCCGAAAGTATTGCTAATTCCCTAAATAGAGAATTTTATAAAATTAGTGTTGGGGGTTTAAATGACTCAACAGAGCTTGTTGGAACAAGAAGAACTTATCTTGGGGCTTTACCCGGTAAAATAATTCAAGCTATTAAGAAATGTAATACGAATAATCCCGTTATTCTAATTGATGAAGTCGATAAAATGGTTAAAGATTATAAAGGCGACCCTGCTAGTACTTTACTCGATATCTTAGATAGTAATCAAAATAAATATTTTATTGATAACTATGTTGAAGAAGCTTTTGATTTAAGTGATGTTTTATTTATTTTGACCGCTAATGATGAAGATTTAATTCCTCACACTTTATATGACCGCTTAGAAATTATTAATTTAGCTAGTTATTCCGTTTTTGAAAAAATAGATATGGCTAAAAAATATATTTTACCAGCTATATATGATGAATTTAATTTAACGAAAAAATTAGTTATGAAAGATGAAACTATTGCTTATTTAATTAATAATTATACGAAAGAAGCCGGGGTACGTAATTTAAAGAAAGCATTAAGAACACTTGTTGCGAAAATAATTACGAGTAAAAAAGATAATTATACGGTCACTAATTTAGATATTAATAAGTATTTAAAAAATCCAACTAATAATTATGTTAATAAAGAAATATTAGAAAGTGGCATTGTTAATGCACTTGCTTATACCAGTTATGGTGGTATTACATTAAGAGTAGAGTGTGCCATGTATAATGGGGAAGAGAAAATCTTAGTAACTGGTTCACTTGGTGATGTTTTAAAAGAAAGTATTGAAGTTGCTATTTCTTATATTAAAGAAAAAGGCTATGTTAGTAGTACAATGTTTTATAATCGTATTTTGCATATTCATATGTTAGATGGTGGAACAAAGAAAGAAGGTCCATCAAGTGGGGTGGCTATCACAAGTGCTATTTTATCCAAATTATTAGAGCAAAAAGTACCAGAAACTATTGCTTTTACGGGTGAAATAACTTTGAAAGGGGAAATTCTTAAAGTAGGGGGTATTAAAGAAAAACTAGTCGCTGCCTATAATGCAAATGTTAAAACAGTTTATTTACCACTTGATAATAGTAGTGATTTAACCGAAATACCAGCTCCGATTTTAGAAAAATTAGAAATAAAATTAGTTGATAATTACGAAACGATTTTTAATGATTTATTTAAAAAAGAAGAACTAGAAAAATAATATGACATAACATATTATTTTTCTTATGTCATGAATAAATTATTTTTGTAATACATATTATTTTTTAGGAGATGATAATATGTATGTAAAGATACCGTTTGAAAGTAGTATTGAATTTAAAACTAATATTAGTGAAATAACCAAAATGTCTTTAGAGCATGATTTTAGTGTTAGTGATGGGGTTATTCTTGGTAATTTTTATGTTAGTGGAGAATATCGAGTTCATGAAGTTAGTATTAATAAAGAACCATTTAAATATACTTTACCATTTACAGTTGAATTAAGAGATGACTTAGATAGAGATACATTAGAATTTAATATTGAAGATTTTTCTTATGACATTGAAAATAATAATACTTTAAAAGTTAATATTGTTTATTCTTTAAAAGGTGATGTCAAAGAAGAGGAAGAAGAATTATTTACAAGAGTGAATGAAGAAGAACTTGATAGTGAACTTAAAAAAATAGATGAAGTATTAAATAGTAAGGAAGTAAATGATGAAAATGAAGAGAAAGAAAAAATAGAGGTAAAAGAAGAGAAAGAGGAGAAAGAAATTCCGGAAGAAAAAAAGGAAGAAAATATGGATGAAGAAAGATTAAATGCTTCGGAGGAGAAAACAGTTATGGAAACAATTAAAAATAGTGATGATACATTTGTTACTTATCATATACATATCGTTAAAGAAAATGAAACTTTAGAAGGAATATGTAGTTTATATGGAGTTAATAGTAATTTAATTAGTGAATATAATGTTATTGATAATTTAAATGTAGGAGATAAAATATTAATACCAAAAATAGATGAATAAGTTAGAATCGTTAAAATCTTTATATAAGCCTTATCGTTATACCATTAAGGGTAAGTGTACCATATTAGAAACAACAAGTGGTAATTTTGTCATTAAAAAAAAGCCTTTGCAAAAAGACTTAGTAAGTATATTTAATTATTTAAAAAGTCGTAATTTTATTTATTTTCCCGAAATAATTTCTTCTAGTCGTGATGATACTTATGTATATGAATATATTGAAGATAATGGTTATATTGACCCCACTAAATCTGAAGATTTAATTACTCTAGTGGCTCATTTACATGCTAAGACATCTTTTAATAAAGATGTCTCAGAAGAAAGTTATAAAGAAATTTATGAAGATATCAAAAATAATATTATGTATTTAAGAGATTATTATTTAAAATATTATGAATTATTTATAAAAAATATTTATCCTTCCCCAGCTGAATATGCTTTCTTAAGAAATTATTCCAAAATTCAAGCTGCGCTTTCTTTTAGTGAAAGAGAGCTAGATGACTGGTATAATTTAGTAAGAGATAAGAAAAGTGAAAGAATATCGCTTGTTCATAATAATTTAAGTTTAGACCATTTTATAAGGGGTGAAAAAGACTGTTTAATTAGTTGGGATAAAGCTAAATTTGATACCCCGGTCTTAGATTTAGTTACTCTTTATCAAAATAATTTTTGGGAATTAGAATTTTCGACTATTTATAACCGTTATTTACAAATATCTTCTTTAACTAATGAAGAACAAAAATTATTTTTTATTTTAATATCTTTAGTTCCGGAAATGAAATTTGATGAAAATGAATTTAATAATACCAAAAGAGTTCGCAAAAATTTAGATTATATCTTTAAAACCGAACAATTTTTAAAACCATACTATGCGACTGACACAGAGTAGTAATAAAATAATTTCGACTGTTAAGATAAAAATATTATAGCGAAAAGGTAAAATGAAAGTAATAATTAATTGATAAAATATTAAAATACATAAACCAATAGCGCAAAAGATAAAAAAAGTTGGATTATTTTTATAAGGCATCTAAATCACCTATTATAATATATTTATGATAGATGTTTTTGGTGCTTTTTTATTATTTTTGTTTTAAATAATTGCTAAAATTTTTAATTTGTCTTATACTAATATATAGATAGTAAAAAGATAGTAGGAAGTGTGATTAGCATGAAAAGGTTTGTTAAATTATATATTGGTCTTTTTATCATCGTTGGTATTGTTATTGCCGGGTTTATTTATATGAAACCAAAAGAAACTTTAGCAACGATGAAAACTTATTTTGAAGTTGAAGAGGAAAATGAAACGTATAAAACAGTTAAGTTTTATTTTCAGTTAAATAATGGGGACCGAAAAAATATTGCCATTATTGATTTAACTTTAACAGAGTTAGAAGTAGAAGAAGTAACTCCACTTAATGATTTTGTTAAGTATGATGATGAAACAAATGAACAAGAACATCGATATGCTTTTGCGTCGAATAAAGTTTATTCAAATGATAGTAGAGATAATATTGATAATGCTGAAAAAATATATTTTGCTAAAATAAAATTTAAGAAATTAAATGTTGGTTGTAATTTAAGTATAAGTCCTGATTTAAGTAAAAATATAATTAATACTAATAATTTTACGTTGAAAAAAGAAGCTTATAAAGATGGTGATAAAATTGCTGATGTAAAAGTAGGTGAAGAATTTATTTATCGCCTTACCGTAACAGGTAATAATGATTTACCTAGTGATAAAGTGACAATTACCGATACTATTCCGGATGATTTACAAATTATGGATGCAGGAAAAGGAAAAGTTAATGGGCAAACGATTACTTGGGAATTTGAGTCATTTCCAAAAGGAAGTAAAACCGAAACATTAGAAGTTAGAGTTAAAGCTTTAAAAGAAAATAATCGTGTTGTTAATAAAGCTACTTTAAAAGTAGGAGATAAAACTTTAGAAGATGAAGAAGATGTTTCTATTGTTGACTCTCATATTACAATTGAAAAAACGGCAAGTGTTACAAAAGTATCAAATGGTAATGAATACTATTATACTTTAACAGTTAAAAATACGGGTCGTGGAAAATCTGAAAATGTCGTAGTTGAAGATACTTTAGATGACAACCTAGAACTTGTAAATATTGATAGAGCTTATACTAATGAGGGCAATAAATACACGATTAATTTAGGAGAGATGGAAGCAAATCAAACGATTACTATTAAAGTAACAGTTAAGGTTAAAGACGATAATGAAAAAGAAATAATTAATAATAAAGCGACAGCTAAAGAAGGAGAAAAAACACCTTCTGAAGATGAGGTAACAGTTGATGTTTTAAAACCAAATTTAAGTGTAGAAAAAACCGCAAGCGTGGAAACAGTCAAAAGAGGTAATACTTTTAATTACGTGATTAAAGTTGTTAATAATGGGGAAGGTAATGCCCTTAATGTTGATATTAAAGATAAAATTAGTGATAATTTTGAAATAACGAGAATGGTACCGAATAATCATGAAGGTAATGTTATAAATGTCCATTATGATAAAATTTTACCTCATGAAACGAAAACGATTACCATAACGGTTAAAGCTAAAGAAGAAGCTAGTTTAGGTGAGGTAAGTAATACAGTAACAGTTACGAGTGATAATAATGATGATGTAAAAGATGATGCTAATGTAGAAATAGTCGATTCCAATATTACAATTGAAAAAACAGCTAGTAAAGCAGTCTTACAAGTAGGAGAAGAATTTAGTTATACTTTAACAGTTAAAAATACAGGTAAAGCAACAAGTAGTGTTATTGTGGTAACTGATGTAATTGATAGTAATTTAGAAATCATGGAAGCAACCGGAGCCAGTCGAAATGGACAAACCCTAACTTGGACTATTCCATCCCTTTCTCCATCTGAGGCTCGTGAATTAACCATTAAAGTTAAAACAAAAAAAATTACATCTAGTGAACTTACTATTCCAAATACCGCGGTAGCTAAAGAAAATGGGAAAGCTCCGGTTGATGATAATTATCCCGTAGTGGTTAAAAAACCTAATTTGAGTATTACAAAAGAAGCTTTAAAATATAATGAAGATAGTAAGCTTTGTGAAAAAGTTGAAGATAGTCTAGTTGTAAGACCAAATGAAAAATATTGTTATGAGATTAAAGTACAAAATAATAGTGAAGTAAATGCTTTAGATGTTTTAATTGAAGATGAGATTAATGAATTATTAGAAATAGTTGATGCTAAAAATGCAAGTAGTAATGGGCAAAAACTTAGTTGGCATGAAGATGTTATAACGGCCGGGGAAGTTAAAACTTATGAAGTTGTAGTAAAACCTAAAGAAAATATTAATGAAAGTATTACTATTCCTAATGTTGCAATTCTTACTTATAATGAAGAAGAAAAAGAAGCTAGTGTAACAGTACCAGTAATTAAAGAAGATATTTATATTATTAAAAAAGCTCAAAAGAAAAAGTTAACAGCAGGTGAAACTTTTAAATATGTTCTAACAATTGGTAACCGTGGTGATGATTATAATGATACTATAACAGTAAGTGATAATTTAAGAGAAGAATTAACTTTTGTTAAATATACTTATCCGGAAAAAGTGACAGCTAGTCAAAATGAAAATAATTTAACCTTTAATATTAGTGGTTTAAAGAAAAATGAAAGTATTAATATCGAAATAGAAGTTAAGGTTAAAGAAAATGTTAAAAAAGATACCAAAATAAATAATGTTGCAATTCTTACTTATGATGATAAAGAAGTAACAAGTGAAGATGATGTTACCGTTATTGGACCAATAATTAAAGTTAAAAAATTAGCAAGTGTTAATTATATCACAAAAGATGAAGAGTTTTACTATACAATCGAGGTTTCTAATGAAGGTGAAGTACCAGCGTATAACTTAATTGTAACTGATACCTTTGATAATAGATTAGAAATTTTAGATAACGCTAGTGGGGTAGTAGATGAAAATACCATCACTTGGAATATTGATGTTTTAAATGGGGGTGAGACTCGTAAATTTAGAATCAAAGCAGTGTTACATAGTATTTTAGATGTTGATGACATAATTAATAATGTTGTAGTTACTGTTCCAAATGAAGAAGATAAAACAGCTGAAGTAGAAAATCCGGTTTTAGAGCCAACTTTCAGTATTAGAAAAGAAGTAAGTAAAACAAGAGTTGTAAAAGGAGAAGAGTTTGAATACTATATCATTTTAAAAAATGAAAGTAATATAGCTATAGATAATATAGTAATTAATGATACTATTCATGATAATTTAGAAATTATCGGGGCTGAAAATTTAGCTGTGGAAGTTCAAGTAGTTAAAGGAATAACAAGTCTAGCTCCGAATGAAGAAAAGAAATTTACAATTAAAGTTCGCGTTTTAAATGATGATATTGAAGAAATACCTAATAGTGCTGTAGCTACTTATAAAGAGCAAACCAAAAATAGTAATGAAGTCATTGTAGAAGTAAGTGTTATTAACCCCAAAACAGGCACAATAAATCGTATAATCTTATCTATAATGGGTATTACTATCTTAGTTGGGGGAACAATTTATTTAAATAAAAGAAAAGTATTATATAAAATTTAAGAGATGGGTAAAACCATCTTTTATTATTGAATATTTAAGCTATATATGGTAATATAAATTATAGAGGAGGATTATTAATATGTGGTGGATTATTTTAATTGTTGTCGTTTTAATAGTACTTTATTTCATTAGTGTTTATAATAGTTTAGTTAGTTTAAGAAATAAAGTAGAAGACCAATATAGTCAAATTGATGTTGAATTAAAAAGAAGATTTGATTTAATACCTAATTTAGTTGAAACAGTTAAAGGTTATACTAAACATGAAAGTGAAACATTAGAAAATGTTGTTAAAGCTAGAAATGCTTATGTTAGTGCTGATAATATGGCTAATCAATTAGAGGCCGATGGAGAATTAACTCGGGCAATTAGTAAATTATTTGCTTTAACAGAAAGTTATCCGGATTTAAAAGCTAATGAAAATTTTATTAATTTACAAAATGAATTATCTTCTATTGAAGAAAAAATCGTTTATGCACGTGGTTTCTATAATGACTCTGTTTTAAAGTTAAATAATAAAATTCAAATGTTTCCTTCTAGCATAGTTGCTAAAATGTTTCATTTTGAGAAAAAGACTTATTTTGAAGCAGCTAAAGAAGAAAGAGAAAACGTTAAAGTTAAATTTTAAGGCATTAATAATGCCTTTTAATATGGTGGTGTTATGAAAAGAAAAAAATTAAGAGTAATATTAATTGGGTTAATTTCTTTTTTGTTTTTAAGTAAAAGTGTTTTAGCTAATGACATTAAAGCTATTAATATGGATATTTTTATTGATAAAGAAGGAAATGCGAAAATTAAAGAAGTTTGGCAAGCTAAGTTAAATGAAGGAACAGAAGGGTATAAACCATATTATAATTTAAATAATTCAAAAATCGAGAATTTTCAAGTTACACTTAACAATAAAGTGTTTACAACTATTAATAATTGGGATGTTGATGCTTCTTTTAATGCTAAAAAGTATAAAGCAGGTCTTCATAAAATAGATGATGGTTATGAATTATGTTTTGGTATTTCTGAATATGGTAATAATACTTATACTTTAGAGTATACCTTAACTAATTTTGTTACGAGACTTGATGATGCTGATATGGTTTATTGGCAATTAATTCCCTACGATTTATCAGATAAACCAGAAAGTGTTTACGTTAAAATATGGAGTGATTTTCGGTTTGCTGATGATTTAGATGTTTGGGGTTATGGTAATTATGGTGGTTATGCTTATGTTTCGGATGGTTATATTGAATTATCTAATGAAAATGGGTTAGATAGTGATGAATATGTGACCGTTTTAGTTAAATTTCCCAAAAATACTTTTGCCACATCATCCGTTATCGATGAAGATTTTGCTTATTATTTAAATATGGCCGAAGAAGGAGCAGTTCATTATCAAGAAAAAATTAGTTTTGGAAAAATAATATTAAATATTTTATTATTTTTAGTTAATTTAACACCTTTTATCATTGTGACAATAATTATTGCTATGAATGCTAATAAACCTCAATTTGGAACTAAAAATTTAAAATTTAGTAAAGATTATCGAAAATTTAAAGATGTTCCTTATTTTCGAGATATTCCCTGTGATAAAGATATTTTTAAAGCTTATTGGCTAGCATGCCAATATGGTTTAATAGCGAAAGAAACCGATTTTTTAGGAGCAGTTCTTCTAAAATGGTTACAAAATGATAATATTGAAAATACAAGTGTAACATCCAAGATTTTAAAAAAGGAAGAAAGAGCTATTAAATTAAAAAATAAAAATCAAATGAGTGAATTAGAAATGAAACTATTTGATATGATGATGACTTCATCAAATGATGGTATTTTAGAGAGTAATGAATTTACTAAATGGTGTAAGAATAATTATAATAAAATCTTAAAATGGTTTAATGAAGTAATTGATAATGTAACTATGGAATATGTGAGTAAAGGTTTAATTAGGACAGAAAAGAAAACATTTAGTACGAGTTATATTGTTAGTGACACTTTAAAGGAAGAAGCCAAAAAGATGTATGGCTTAAAACAATTTTTAAATGAATTTTCTGTAATTGCTGAAAGAGAATCTATTGAAGTTAAATTATGGAATGAATATTTAATATATGCGCAAATATTTGGTATTGCGGATAAAGTAGCGAAAGAATTTAAAAAATTATATCCCGATATTTTAACAGATGATTACTATAATGATATTATTTTTATCAATATGATTTCTCATGATGGTATTAAAGCAGCGACAACTGCGCGAGATAAAGCTATAAGTTATTCCTCTGGTGGCGGTGGATTTTCTTCATCCGGTGGTGGTGGAGGTTCCTTCGGTGGCGGAGGAGGTGGCGGAGGTTTCCGCTAAGAAAAGTCTTCATAAAAAGACTTTTTTCTATATAAAAGGAAATGATATTGAAAAAGGCTTAATAATTTGATAGAATATTAAAAGTAAAAGGAGTATTAATTATGGACAGAACAAGTATTTTTAATGTAGCGGCGTTAAGACAAGAACTCATTTTACTAACTTTAAATGAAGTTATTGCTTCATTAGAAAAAAAAGGATATAAAGCCGAAAATCAATTAGTTGGTTATCTTCTTACTGGTGATGAAGCTTACATATCTAATTATGAAGGAGCACGAAGTAAAATTAAAAAATTAAAAAGAGAAGAAATATTACTTGCCTTAATTAATGCGTATGAGGGTAAATAATTATGCGTCTTCTTGGTCTTGATTTAGGAACAAAAACTTTAGGTATTAGTATGAGTGATAAAACAAAGACAATTGTTAATCCCTATAAAGTTTTAAGATTTAAAAGTGAAGATTATGACACAGCCTTAAATGAAGTATTAAAAATAGTTAAAGAATTGGAAGTTGATACTGTTATTTTAGGTTTACCCAAAAATATGGATGGCAGTATTGGTTTTGCGGGAAAAAGGAGTTTAAATTTTGCTGAAATGCTACGTCAAAAAAATATTCAAGTTATTTTAGAAGATGAAAGACTTACAACGGTTAATGCTGAAGGTATCGTTCATCAAAATAATGATAATATTAAAAGAGCTAAGAAAAAAATCGATAGTATCGCGGCATCTTTGATTTTAGAAAGTTACATAAGGAAGTGTCAAAATGATTTTACAAAATAAAAAAGGTAATGAAAGAAATTTTAAAATTATATGTAAACTTATTAAAAATAAAAAAGAATATATTATATATAAAGATATTATAACTAGTAAAGTTTATGCTGGTTTAAAAGAAAATGATACTTTAAAAAGAATAACTAAAGAAGAAAGAATGTTTTTAGAAAATTTAATGGAAAGAATAAGTGGTAGTTAAAAATGAAAAAAAAAATAATAATTATAAGTTGTATTAGCATTTTAGTAGTCATATTACTTGCTGTAAGCTTATATTTTTATGGTCTTACAAGTCGAAGCCAAAATAATGATAATGTAGCATTTGTTGTTAATAAAGGCGAAAGTACCAAACAAATAATCAATAATTTATATGAGGCTAAATTAATAAGAAGTAAATTATCTGCTTTAATTTATGTTAAATTACATAAGATTTCAGTTCAAGCGGGTAATTATGAATTAAAAGAGTCTTTAAATGTGCAAGATATATTTGATATTTTAACAAATGGTAAAGTTAAGAAAGAAACAGTTAAAATTACGTTTATTGAAGGGAAAAGATTAGTTGATTTTGAAGAACAATTAGAAGAAAAACTAGGTATTACTGAAAGTGCTTTTTTAGATACTATAAATGATAAAGAATATTTACAAGAATTAATTAATAAATATTCATTCTTAGATGATAGTATTTTAAATGACCAAATATATTATTCTCTAGAGGGTTATTTATTCCCAGCAACTTATGAGTTTTATAAAAAGGCAAGTGTCAAAGACGTTATTGAAAGAATGCTTAAAAAAACAGGAGATGTTTTAGCAGAATATGAAACATTAATTAAAGAATCGAAGTATAATGTTCATGAAATATTAACTATGGCTAGTATTATTGAAAATGAAACAAAATATCAAAGTGATAGACCATTGGTAAGTCAAGTTATTTATAAAAGATTAGATACTAATATGAGTTTAGGTATGGATGTGACAGCGTATTATGGGGCTCGGAAAAAATTAACCGACCCAATTACAAGTGTTGACTTAAATGCCGAAAATGCATATAATACTAGGAATACTGCTTTTAAAGGCCTTCCTGTTGGACCAATTTGTAATCCATCAGAAGATTCAATAAAGGCGGCATTAGAACCAAGTGATAGTAATTATGTTTATTTTTACGCTGATAAAGGCGGAAAATTACATTTTGCTACCACATATAGTGAGTTCCAAGAACTTAAGAAAACGTATAGTTAGGTGGTTAGGATGAAAGAACTAATTTTAGAAATGGAAGATTATGCACAGGAAAAGAATGTGCCTATAATTGAAAAAAAATCAATTGCTTTTATTATGAAATATATTAAAGATAACAATGTGAAAAATATCTTAGAAATCGGTTCAGCCATTGGTTATTCAGCTATTTTAATGGCAAGTAGTACTCCGGATGTTTTTGTAACAACAATTGAAAGAGACGAAGAAAGATATATGGAATGTCTTAAAAATGTCAAAAAATGTGGCTTAGATAAAAAAATTAATGTTGTTTTTCAAGATGCTTTAGATGTTTTTTTATCAGAAGATTTAAAATATGATTTAATTTTTATTGATGCAGCGAAGGGTCAATATATGAAATATTTTGAAAAGTATAAATATTTCTTAAAAGATAATGGAGCCATTATTACTGATAATTTAAAATTTCATGGTTATGTTGGTAAAAAAGATAAAATTGAAAGTAAAAACTTGCGTGGTTTAGTAGAAAAAATTGAAAATTATATTGAATTTTTGAAAGATAATAAAGAATTTGATACCAGTTTTTATGACATTGGTGATGGTCTTTCAGTAAGTAAATGGAAAAATGAAAAATAAGATTTTAATTACCATAAATAATTTAGATGATATAGAATATTATCAAAAATTGGGTTTAAAACATTTTGTTTATCCTCTAAAGGATTTTTGTGTTGGGATGCCCAATGTTTTTTCTGTGGCTGAAATAAAAGAAGAAGGGTATCTTTTCTTAAATCGGATATGTGATAATGAAGCAATTGATGATTTAAAAAAGATAATTAAGAAATTACCTAATAATATCAAAGGAATTATATTTGATGATTTAGGAGTTTTAGAAATTGTTAAAGATTTAAAAATCGAAAAAATTCTTTTTTTAAATCATTTTAATACGAATACGTTGTCAATTAAAATTTATTTAGCTCATGTTGATAGTGTTGTTATATCTAGTGATATTACCAAAGAAGAGATGCAAGTTATAGTAGATAATATTCCTAATAAATTAACGATTTTTGTTTTAGGTTATGTAAATGCGATGTATTCAAGACGTTTATTAATTGATAATTATTGTAAGTTTCATAATATAGAGAGGAAAAATCCTCTTCGTATTCAAAAAGAAGATAATCATTTTTTTCTTTATGAAAATGAATATGGAACAGTCTTTTATCATGAACCTTTATTTAATGGATTAGAATTATTATCATTTAAAGCTAAATATTTTTTCATTAATACAGCTTTTTTAACGAAAGAAAATATAAAAGATGCTTTAGAAGGAAATTTAAAAGTAACAAATGACCAAGGCTTTTTATATCAAGAAACGATATATAAATTAAAGTAAAGGAGGTTAGAAGTGATGATGAGTGAATTATTAGCTCCAGCAGGGGATTTAGAAAGATTAAAAATAGCTTATCTTTATGGGGCTGATGCTGTTTATGTTGGAACAACCGATTATAGTTTACGAGCTAATGCTAAAAATTTTACTTTAGATGAATTACAAGAAGCTTGTGATTTTGCCCATTCGTTAAAGAAAAAATTATATGTAACGGTTAATATTGTTTTTCATGATAAAAATTTAGTTAATTTAGAAGAATATTTACAAAAATTAAAAGATATGCAAATTGATGCCATTATTGCCAGTGATATCATTGTTGTAAAATTAGCATCATCTCTTTCTTTGCCCGTTATATTATCAACCCAAGCTAGTACCCTTAATTATGAAGCAGTTAAATTTTGGCAACAATTTAATGTAGAAAGATTTGTCTTAGCAAGAGAAGCTACAAGAGAAGATATTATAAGAATTAAAAAGGAAACAAATGCTTCTTTAGAGTGTTTTATCCATGGAGCAATGTGTACCTCAATAAGTGGGAAATGTATTTTATCTAATTATTGTACTAATAGAGACTCTAACCGCGGTGGTTGTGCGCAAATATGTAGATGGGTTTTTGACTGTGAAGATAGTCATCCAGATTTTACTTTTATGAGTAAAGATTTAAATATGGTTGACTACATTGAAGATATGTTAAAAATTGGTGTCGATTCATTTAAAGTCGAAGGAAGAATGCGTTCATTATATTACATTGCAACCGTTATTATGTGTTATCGGAAAATAATTGATGGTATAGGCAATAAAACTTTAACTACTAAAGAAAAGAATTATTATGCCCATATCTTAGATAGGGTAGCAAATAGAGATACTACGCCACAATTTTATCATAAATTCCCGGGTGTTAACGAAAGTTACTTTCAAGACCGCTTAGAAGTAAGTAATCAAGATTTCTTAGGTCTTGTTATAGACTATGATGAAAAAAATAAAATGGTTATTTTAGAACAAAGAAATTACTTTAAAAAAGGAGATATTGTAGAATTTATTGGTCCTTTTATGGAAGAATTAACATATACTATTACTAGCATCTTTGATGAAGATGGAAATAGTATTGATATTGCTAGACATCCGCAAATGATAGTAAAATTACCCATAAATGAAAAATTGGTGAAATATAGTATGATGCGGATGAAAATATTTGACAAAAATAATGAATTATAGTAACATTTTGTATGTTGAATAAAAAAAGGAGAGATTTTTTTAATGAAAAAAGAAGATTTTTTCGAACTAACTGCTGAGGGATACTTAGAGTTAGAAACAGAGTTAAATGAACTCAAAAATGTGAAAAGAAAAGAAGTAATTACGGCTTTAAAAGAAGCAAGAGCTATGGGTGATTTATCTGAAAATGCTGATTATGATGCAGCAAGAAATGACCAAGCTCAAATTGAAGCCCGAATTAAAGAATTAGAATATAAATTAGAGCACAGTAAAATTGTTGACTCAAGAAAAAAAGGCAGTGGAGTTGGTATTGGCTCAGTAGTAACTGTTGAAGATGAAGATGGGGAACAAGAAGAATATAAAATAGTTTCATCAGTTGAAGCTGACCCATTTAATAATAAAATATCTGTTGAAAGTCCAATTGGTATTGCGATGAAAGGCCATAAAACGGGTGATACGGTCTTAGTTGAAAGCCCAAATGGTGGTTATAGCATTAAAATTTTAAAAATAGCCTAAGGGCTTTTTTTTAATATGATAATTTTTGGGTACACTTCACTATAAAGCTTGTCAAATATCCTTATTTATATTATAATAACCTAGTGAAAGAAGGAAACTTAATGAAAAATAAACATGAAATTGAAATTAAATTGGAAGGAGAAAAATGGACTAAATGCTTAGATAATGCCTTTAAAAAAGCTAATAAAGAAGTTAAAATTGATGGTTTTCGTAAAGGTTGTGCTCCTAAAGACATTTATTTAAAACATTATGGTATTGAGTCATTATATAACGAAGCTATTAACGAAGCTTTAGGGGAAGCATATAAAGAAGTTTTAGAACAAAATAATTTAACACCAGTTGTTGAACCAGCTGTTGATGTTACTGGTATTTCCGATGGTTCAGTTATTTTTAAATTTACAATTATTACCAAACCGGAGATAAAATTAGATAGTTATACTAATTTAGGTGTTAAGAAGGAAAAAGCTAAAGTATCTAAAGAAGAATTAGCTAATGAAATTGAAAATTTAAGAACGCAACTTGCCGAAATTGTTGTTAAAGAAAATGGTGCTATAGCAGAAGGTGATACAGCCGTTATTGATTTTGATGGTTATGTTGATGGTAAACCATTAGAGGGAGGTAAAGGCGAAAATTATCCTCTTGAAATTGGTTCTCATACATTTATTCCAGGCTTTGAAGAAGGTTTAATCGGTAAAAAAGTTAATGAGGAAGTTGAACTTAATTTAACTTTTCCTAAAAATTATGTTGAAAATTTAAAAGAAAAACCTGTTTTATTTAAAGTAAAAATTGAAGAAATTAAAACGAAAGTTTTACCTGAAATAAATGAAGATTTTTATAAAGATTTAGGTTTAGAAGTAAAAACTAAAGAAGAATTTGAAAAAGAAGTTGAAAAAAATATTATTAAGAATAAAGAAGTTGAAATTGAAGATAGATTTACAGAAGATTTATTAAGTAAAGCATCTTCTAAATTAGAAGTTGAAATTAACCCGGAAATTGTTAGTGACGAAGTTCATCATATGATAGAGGTTTATGAAAAACAATTACAAATGCAAGGCATGAGTATTGATGACTACTATAAAATGACCGGAACAACTCATGAAGACCTTCATAAACAAATGGAAAGTGAAGCTACTAAGAGAATTAAATATCGTTATATAATTGAATATATTGCAGATAGTGAAAAAATTGATTTCACAGAAGAAGAAGTGGAAGCTAAAGCGAAAGAAATGGCTGATAATTATGGTATTTCCATTGAAGAATTAATTAAAGCCTATGGTTCTTTAGAAGTTGTTAAGTACGATATGAAAATGCATCGAGCTTTAGAAATCTTAAAAGAAAAAAATCAATAAGTTAGAAAGTGTTAACAATTACGTTAGCATTTTTTCTTATTTAAGTGACTTTGCTCTTGTTTAATTACTTATTATATGGTAAAATAAGGTTACTAATTAAGTGGGCAATAATCCCACTTTT
Organism: uncultured Bacilli bacterium; assembly: GCA_947624125.1. GTDB lineage: Bacteria > Bacillota_I > Bacilli_A > RF39 > UBA660 > SIG200. The sequence goes on from CANQIY010000001.1 coordinate 16,736, forward strand.
ATTTATAATTTGAGGTGAGGTATGGAAAAAATTAAGGAATTAGAAAATAAATTACAAGAAGTACTCAAAGAAAAAGAAATAATCGTGGATGAAGTATACATTGAAAAGAAAAATAAATATACTTTTTTAACAGTTGTTCTTGATAAAATTGGGGGAATTGATTTAGATGGAATTGTGGAAGCAACGAAGATAATAAATCCTATTGTTGATGAATATGATGTAGTTGATAGTGAGTATATATTAGATGTTATTAGTAAGGAAAGAGGTTAAAAATGGATAGTAAAGCATTTATTAAAGCATTAGATACAATTGTAAAAGAAAAAAATATTAGTCCGGATGTTATTTTTGATGCCATGACGGTGGCCCTTCAAACTGCTTATAAGAAAAATTTTGATTCGAAAACAAATGTTAGAGTTGATATCAATAAAGAAACGGGAGAAATTAAAGTATTTTCTTATTTAGTTGTTGTTCCAGAAATTGATGAGGGAAGAGAAGAAATTGATGAAGAAGGAAATGTAGTTGAAATTCCTCCTAAAGTCAATATCGATGCGCAAATTTTATTAGATGAAGCAAGAGAAATAAAGAAAGATGCCCAAATTGGAGATGTAATTGAAAAAGAAGTTACTCCTAAAGATTTTGGTCGTGTTGCAGCAGGGACAGCTAAACAAGTTGTTACCCAAAAAATTAGAGAAGCTGAAAAAAATAGTATTATTGAAGAATTCCAAGATAAAGAATATGAAATTATGTTGGGTTTAGTAGCAATGGAAGACCAAAAAAATTATTATATTGATTTAGGTAGAACAAGAGGTATTCTTCCAAAATCCGAGATTATTCCTGGCGAAGAAATAAAAATGGGTTCAAATATCAGAGTTTATATAACTAAAGTTGAAAATGGAACTAAGGGTCCTGTTATTATGACATCAAGAAAACATTATGGTTTTGTAAAAAGATTATTTGAGTCATTTATCCCTGAACTTCAAAGTGGTGATATTGTCCTTTATGCTGTGGCAAGAGATGCTGGTAACAGAAGTAAAGTTGCTCTTTATTCAACAAATGAACGCATTGATGCCATTGGTTCATGTATTGGGGAAAAAGGGAGTCGAATTGCAAGTATTTTAAAAGAATTAAATGGAGAAAAAATAGATTTAGTTTTATATGATGAAGATATTACAAAATTTATTGCTAATGCTCTAAGTCCTGCCAAGAATGTTATTGTTAATATTACAAATCCAGAGAAAAAGGAAGCTTTAGCTATTGTTACCGATGATAATTTATCACTTGCTATTGGGAAAAAGGGAAGCAATATTAGACTTGCAAGTAAACTTACCAAATATAAATTAGAAATTAAAACATTATCTCAAATTAATGCTGAGGGCAATAAAGAATAGAGGTGGGTATTTTGAAAGTAAAAAAAATACCAATGCGAACTTGTGTGGTTACAAAAGAAAAATTAGAAAAGAAAGATTTAATTCGAATTGTAAGGACACCGGAAGGAAATGTTGAAATCGATTTAAATGGCAAAAAAAATGGGCGAGGAGCTTATTTAAAAAAATCTCGAGATGTCATTTTAAAAGCCCAAAAGAGTCAAATTTTAAATCGTTATTTAGAAACAGAAATAAATGGTTCATTATATGAGGAATTATTAGAATTAGTAGAAACAAGAAAGGAGAAGGAAAATGAGTGTTAAAGAATATGCCGAAAGTTTAAATTTATCGGTGGCAGAAGTATTAAAGAAATGTCGGGAATTAGGAATAAGTGCTAGTAATGGTAGTGATACTCTAAGTGATGATGATGTCGTTATGTTAGACAATGTTTTAAATTTAATTAGTACTGATGATGATATAACATATGATGAAGATGAAATGGTTGAAAACATTGCCATGGGAATTATGGAAAGTAAAAATATTGTTGAAACTAATACTTCTAAGCGACAAAAATTAAAGAAAAAAGCTCAAATAAATGAAAATAAAGAAAACTATAAAATTTTGAAAAAAGAAATGTATAAACATAAAGAAAAACTGATGAGTAATAATAATGTTCAAGACGATATAGTTTTATATAAAAAAGGAATGAGTGTTTCTGAATTAGCTAAAAGTTTAGATGTCAGTGGTACCGATATTATTAAAAAATTAATGTCTTTAGGTTTAATGTTAAATTTAAATGACCCAATTGATTTTGATAATGCCGAAATTGTTGCTCTTGATTACAATAAAACTTTGAAAAAGGAAGAGACACAAGATTTAGCTAATTTTGAAGAATATGAAATAATTGATAAAGAAGAAGATTTAAAAAGAAGACCACCAATTGTAACAATAATGGGGCATGTTGACCATGGTAAAACAACACTTTTAGACTATATTCGTAAAAGTCATGTTGTTGATAGTGAATTTGGGGGAATTACCCAACATATTGGAGCTTACCAAATCGACCATAATGGGGTAAAAATTACCTTTATTGATACCCCAGGTCATGCCGCTTTTACAGAAATGCGAGCAAGAGGAGCTGCAGTTACTGATATAGTTATTATCATTGTGGCGGCGGATGATGGGGTTATGCCCCAAACAAAAGAGGCAATCGACCATGCCAAAGTTGCTAATGTACCTATTATTGTTGCGATTAATAAAATTGATAAAAAAGATGCTAATCCAGAACGAATTTTAACCGAAATGACAGAATATGGTATTACTCCAGAAGCTTGGGGTGGTGATGTTCCATTTATAAATATCTCTGCGCATACTGGAGAAGGAATTGATAAATTATTAAAAACAATTGAAACTATTGCGGAAATTAATGGTTATAAAGCTAATCCTAATCGTTATGCAACGGGAACTGTTATTGAATCTAAACTTGATAAAAATATTGGGGGTATTGCATCCTTTATTATTCAAAATGGAACTTTAAGAATTGGTGACCCGGTTGTAGTTGGGGAATATTTTGGTAAAATAAGAACCATGAAGAATGATTTAGGTGAATCAATTGTCGAAGCTGGTCCATCAATGCCTGTAGAGGTTACTGGTATATCTGATGAACCTGAAGCTGGAGATAAATTTATGGCCTTTGAAACCGAAGCTATAGCCAAAAGTATTGCTGAAAAAAGAAAAAATCTTAATGTTTCCAAATATAATAATGATGTCGTAAGTTTAGATGATTTATTTGAAAGATTAGAATCTGGCGAAAAAGAAGTCAATGTTATTTTAAAAGCTGATGTAAGAGGTAGTGAAGAAGCCGTTAAAAATGCTTTACAAAAAATTCATATTAAAGATGTGGTAGTTAAAGTTATCAGAAGTGGAATTGGAACAATTACGGAAAGTGATGTTATTTTAGCAAATGCTTCAAATGCTATTATTATTGGTTTTAATGTCGTTCCGGGTAGTAAAACAAAAGAAATAGCAAAAGAATATAATGTTGATATCCGTCTTTATACAATTATTTATAAATTAGTGGAAGAAATGGAACAAGCCATAACCGGAATGTTAGCGCCTGAATTTGAAGAAAAAATTATGGGAACAGCGGAAATTAGAAAAATATTTAAATATTCAAAAATTGGTAATATTGCTGGTTGTTATGTAACGGATGGCATTATTAAAAATAATGCAAGCGTTCGTTTAATTAGAGATGGAATTGTTGTAAAAGAAGATAAAATTTCTTCATTACAACGAGGTAAAGATGCCGTTAAAGAAATGAAAAAAGGATTTGAATGTGGTCTTACTTTAGAAGAATATAATGATATAAAAGAAGGCGATGTTCTCGAGGCCTTTGAATTAGTTGAGGTTAAAAGATGAGAAGTCATAAAGTCGAGCGCATCGCAAGTGATATGCTTAAATATTTAGGCAATATTCTTTTAACCGAAACTAATGATGAATTAATGAAATCAATTACTTTAACAGATGTAGATGTAAGTAAAGATTTAAGTTATGCCAAAATATATTTTACCAGTATTAAAGATAGTAATCATAAAGATTTAGAAAAAGAAATGAATGAAGCAGCACCTTTTTTAAGAGGCAAGTTAGCTAAAGTGTTAGAAGTAAGAAATATTCCGGAATTAAAATTTATTTATGATGAAACAATTGCTTATGCAACGAAAATAGAGAAAATTATTACTGATATTCATAATAATTAAAAGGTAGTTATGGAAAAAGTTGAGTTTATAGTAAAAGATTATAAGCAAATACTGGAAAAAGAAAAAGAAAAGATAATAAAAATTTTTGAAGAATATTATGAAGGTGTTTATGGCTTAGATTTATATGCATCATTAGAGCTTGTTACGAATACTCACTTTAAGAATAAAATATTAAAAAATTTTATTAGTGAAAACTATAAAAGAAGTGAAAATATTCTTAATAAAATACAAAAAGATAATAATTATCTTATCAATATAGTCATAAATGATATAATCATCGGGGCCATAAAAGTTAGTAAAGTTGAAAATGAATTATATATTCTTATAGCAATTAATAAAAAGCAAGATAATCGGAAAATTATTATTAGCGATACTATAAATTATATAATTTTCAATTTTAAAGGGCGAAAAATTAAAAGAATTTATTTAGAAATTCCATTAGATGATATTGTCTTTTTAACGACAGCTTATCAAAAGGGATTTTTAGAAAGTGATGAAGATATTATTATTAGTCCTAGTAATAATAGTTATCTTCTTTATTATGAAATGGGTAGTATTTAATGAATAATTTTGTGTTAGTTATAAATAAAGAAAAAGATATGACTAGTAGAGAAGTAGTTTCTAAAGTAAGTAAAATATTTAATATAAAGAAAATGGGGCATACCGGGACACTTGACCCAATAGCGAAAGGTGTTCTTGTTATTGTGAGTGGTAAATATACGAAATTAGCAGATTTAATAACAAGTAATGAGAAAGAATATATCGCCACAATTAAATTAGGAATTAAAACAGATACTTTAGATATAACTGGAAACATCATAGAAAGTGAAGAAACACGGAAGTTAGATACATTAGTAATTAAAGAAGTATTAGATAGTTTTAAAGGTAAATATGAACAAACAATACCTTTATATTCAGCAGTGCATGTTGCTGGTAAAAGATTATATGAATATGCCAGAAATAATGAAGAAGTAGTGTTACCAACTAAAGAAGTAATGATAAAAAGAATTGAATTTATAAGTTATGAAGATGAAACAATTAAATTTAGAGTATTAGTAAGCAAAGGAACATATATAAGAAGTTTAATTCAAAGTATATGTGAAAAATTAAAAATATTAGGAACAATGAGTGAGCTTATAAGAATTAAGCAAGGGATTTTTAAAATTGAAGATGCTTATACATTAGAAGATATAAAAAATAATAATTATAAATTATTAAAAATAGAAGATATATTAAAAGTTAAAGTATTAGAGGTAGATGAAAATAATCGAAAAAAAATATATAATGGAAATAAATTAGAAGATAATATTGATGGTTATGTATTATATAAAGAAAATAATGAAGAAATAGCTTTATATCAATTTAATAATAATGAAGGAAGATTAGTCATATTATTAAAAGATAATTTAGGAAATAACTAGTAGTTAATTTAAAGATTTTTATTTACAATAAGAGAAATTTATAATATAATTATAGTGAAGTTTAATCTTAGATGAAAAAGTTTTCCGATTTTTTTCTCAGTTTAAACCGATTAAATAAATAGAAAGGAAAGAAAAATGGCTTTAAGTAAAGAAGAAAAAGCAAAGATTATTAAAAAATTTGCTAAAAATGAAAAAGACTGTGGTTCTGCAGAAGTTCAAATTGCAATTTTAACCCATGAAATAAATGAGTTAACACGGCATATGCAAGAACACACACATGATTATCATTCTAAAAGAGGATTACTTATGAAAGTTGGTAGAAGACGTAAATTACTTAATTATCTAAAAGAAAATGACGTTGTAAGTTATAGAGAGATAATCAAAAAATTAGATTTAAGAAAATAATTCAAAGGGCACTTATTTTTAGTGTCTTTTTTTATAGAAAAGAGGAATATGATGAAAAGAACATTTGAATTAGATTTTTATGGTCGCAAAATAATTGTTGAACATGGTGAACTAGCAAAACAAGCTCATGGAAGTATCTTAGTAAGAGTTAATGATACAGTTGTTTTAAGTACAGCAGTTGTTTCTAAAACAGCTAATTTATTATCCGATTTTTTCCCTTTAATGGTATTATATAATGAAAAATTATACTCAGTAGGAAAAATACCAGGAGGTTTTATTAAAAGAGAAGGAAGACCAACAGATAATGCTACATTAGCAGCAAGAATGATTGATAGACCAATGCGTCCTTTATTTCCTGAAGATTTTCGTAATGAAGTTCAAATTGTTAATACTATTTTAAGTGTTGACCAAGATAATGTTCCGGAACTTGCTGCTTTATTTGGTTCTAGTTTAGCTACATGCATTAGTAAAATACCTTTTAATGGTCCCGTTGCAGCGGTTAAAGTTGGCCGTATTGATGGTAAATTTATTATAAATCCAACAGTTGAAGAAGCTGAAAAATCTGATATTGATTTAACAGTGGCTGGAACTAGTGATGCGATTAATATGGTGGAAGCTGGGGCTAAAGAAGTATTAGAAAGTGATATGTTAGAGGCTTTATTATTTGGTCATGAAGCTATAAAGAAATTAACAGAGTTCCAAAAAGAAATAATTAAAGAAATTGGGGAAGAAAAGATGGAGTACCCTCATCTTGAAATAAGTGATGATTTAAAAGAAACAATAAGAGATTTAATTGAAGATAAATTAGATAAAGCTCTAAGAATTAAAGATAAAAAAACAATGTATGAAACAATTGATAATATTAAAGAAGAATTATTAGAAAAATATAGAGTTGAAAATGAAACTCTTAAAGATGATGAACTTAATGAAATTTTAACAAAAGTAGCTTTAGTATTTGAAAGTATAGAATACAATGTGTTTAGAAGAATAGTAGTAGATGAGAAAATTAGAATTGATGGAAGAAAGATGGATGAAATAAGACCTCTTAGTGCCTCAATTGATATATTACCAAGAACACATGGTTCAGCTTTATTTACAAGAGGACAAACGCAAAGTTTATCAATTACAACTTTAGGAGCTTTAGGGGAAAGTCAAATGTTAGATGGCCTTTCTATTGAAGAAGAAAAAAGATTTATGTTACATTATAATTTCCCACAATTTAGTGTTGGCGAAACAGGTCGCTATGGTTCACCCGGTCGAAGAGAAATTGGCCATGGTGCTTTAGGAGAAAGAGCTTTATTACAAGTTATTCCTAGTGAAGAAGAATTCCCTTATACAATAAGAGTTGTATCCGAAATATTAGAAAGTAATGGTTCATCTAGTCAAGCAAGTATATGTGCTGGTTGTCTTTCTTTAATGGCTGCCGGTGTACCAATTAAAGCTCCAGTTGCTGGTATTGCGATGGGTTTAATTACGAATGAAGATAAATATACGATTTTAACAGATATCCAAGGTTTAGAAGACCATCTTGGTGACATGGATTTCAAAGTTGCTGGAACAAGAAAAGGTATTTGTGCTTTACAAATGGATATTAAAATAGATGGTGTCAATAGAAGTATATTAGAAGAAGCCTTAATGCAAGCCAAAAAAGCAAGAATGCAAATATTAGATTTATTTGAAACTGTTATTAAAGAGCCACGAAAAGAATTATCACCATATGCTCCAAAAATTGAAACATTTAATATTGACCCAGAAAAAATAAAAGATGTTATTGGTCGTGGTGGAGAAATGATTACCAAAATTATTTTAGAAGCAAGTAATGTAAAATCTGTTAATGATAAAGAAGCTGTTAAAGTTGATTTAGAAGATGATGGAAGAGTTATTATCTATCATCATGATGAAAACATTATTAAAAAGACAAAAGAAATGATTGAAAGTGTTGTAAGAGAAGTTGAAACAGGAAAAATATATACTGGTAAAGTTGTCAAAGTTGAAGATTTTGGTTGCTTTGTCGAATTATGGCCAGGTTGTGAAGGTTTAGTCCATGTTTCTCAATTAGATTACAAACGAGTTAATAAACCTAGCGATGTTGTTAAAGTAGGTGATGAAATAATAGTTAAATCACAAGGATATGATAATAGAGGAAGACTTAATTTATCTAGAAAAGAAGCCTTACCTAAACCACAAGATACAAATAACAATAATAAACAAGATGATAAAGAAATATAATTAAAGTGAAGGAGTAATGAAGTATGATAGTTTTAATTATTTTAATTGTTGTCATTATATTTATGTCTATTAAACAAATAAATGAATATGAAAGAGGGGTTAAATTTAGATTTGGTAAATTTTGTAAAGTTTTAGAACCCGGTTGGAAAATCGTTTTACCAATTGTTGAATCATATCGCAAAGTTGATATAAGAACTAAAGCTGTTGATGTTCCGAGCCAAGAAGCAATTACCAAAGATAATGTATCAGTTCAAATAAATGCTGTAATATATTACAAATTATTTGATGCTTCTAAAGCAATATTAGCAGTTGAAGATTTTTATTATGCAGTTGGTCAACTTGCGCAAACAACGATGCGAAATGTTGTTGGTTCTGTATCTCTTGATGAATTATTAGCTGAAAGAGATAAAATTAGTACTGAAATTTGTAAAATAATTGATGCTGCGACAGACCCATGGGGTATAAAAGTAGAAAATGTCGAATTAAAAGATGTATCTTTACCAGAAGATATGAAAAGAGTTTTAGCAATTGCTGCCGAAGCTGAAAGAGAAAAACTTGCTGTTGTTACTAAAGCTCAAGGTGAGTTAGAAGCTTCAAATAATTTATCTAAAGCAGCTGAGGTAATGTCTAAAACTCCGGGAGCTCTTCATTTAAGAACATTATCAACATTAAGTGATATTAGTAGTGATAAATCTAATACAGTAGTATTCTGTTTACCAGTTGAAATATTAGATGCCTTAAATAGAAATAAGAAATAATTTAAAGTTGCAAATTAGCAACTTTTTTTCTTGCAAAACTTGACTCCGGGGGGGGTATTATATAATAACAAATATAAAATAAAGGGAGAAAAAGTAATGCAAGTTATTAACAAAAAGATAATTGTTATTTTTATATGTTTATTTATATTTTCTTTTGGGTTATATAAATTATTAGATAAAAAAGAAATAGAATTAGATAGTGTTATATTAGATACTCAAAAACAAGATAATATTTTTGCTATATATGTAGAAGAAGATAAGAATAATTATAAAGAAGATGAATTAATTCCAACAGATGGTTATGTATTTAATAAAGAAAAATCTCAATGTATGAGTATTGATGGAAATATAATAAATAATATACTAAGTTATGATTATGAAAATAAAAAATTAATTGTGGATACCACCGAAAGTATAAATTGTTATTTATATTTTGATAAAGGAGCAGGTTTAGAAATAATAGGAAATATGCCCAATAATTTAAATAATAATCAAGCAGGAATGTATCGTTTTCAGGGTAGTAAAGAACAAGTAAATAACAATTATATATGTTTTGGAACAAGTGATAGTAATGAATGTAAAACAAATTTTAATAAATATATGTATCGGATAATAGGTATAGAAGAAAGTGGTAATATAAAAGTTATCAAAGAAAATTCATTAGGTACCTATGCTTTTCATAATGATGAACAAGTAGATATCTTATATAAACAAAGTGAAATCTATAGTAAATTAAATAATACTAATAATAATAATGGAATATTTATAGGAAGTGATTATGTACCAAAGGAATGGGAAGATAAAATATTAGAACATGAATTTTATCAAGGCTATTACGGAGGTTCTATTAGTGTTGATAAGATTAGTCAAGAAATGTTATATGAATTAGAAACAGGAAAAATAAAAGTTAGTCATACAATTAAAGTTCCTACTGAACAAAAAGGAACAACAGGTGTATCATGTAGAAATGTAACAGCTGGAGCAAATGTTGGCCAAGAAGTTTGTTATAAATATAGTGAAGGGAAAGAATGGGAAAGATTTACTAGTAAAATAGGATTACTATATGCACATGATGTATATTATGCAACCCAAAAAGATGGTTATAATTGTAACTATCATTATACTGAATCTCAATTAGGGCCTTGTATAAATTCGTGGTTAAATAAGACAGGAAGGGAATATGTTATAGGTTTAGGAGGATATAGCTATATGTATGGTTTTTATGGTGCATATAATGTTGGATATGGAACATATTTAGGTACCATTACTTATCAAGTAGGTTTTACAACCCAACTAGATATTAGACCCGTCTTCTATTTAAAAAACAATATAAAATTAATAGATGGAAATGGAACCGAAACAGACCCATTTATCATTTAAAAAATAAATAATAAAATACTTTTTCCGCAAATTTAATTGTCTTTAATATTTAAAAATAGTATAATAAAAAGCATGAAAAGAAATGAAGTAGATAGAACAAAATTAAGTCCAATGATGAAACAATATATGGAAATAAAAGACCAGTATAAAGATGAGCTTTTATTTTTTCGTCTTGGCGATTTTTATGAACTTTTTTTTGAAGATGGGGAAATTGCCTCGCGTGAATTAGAATTAACTCTAACTGGTAAAAGTGCGGGCTTAGATGAGCGAGTACCTATGTGTGGTGTTCCTTATCATGCAGTTAAAAGCTATGTGGAAAAAATCGTTAATAAAGGTTATCGAGTAGCTATATGCGAACAATTAGAAGACCCTAAAACGACTAAAGATACTGTAAAAAGAGGAGTTATAGATGTCATAAGTAAAGGAACAATAACCGATTATGAATTTTTAGATGAAAAAAAGAATTCTTATATTGCGAGCATTTTAGAATTTAGTGATATTTTTCTAATTACATATGCTGATATTTCAACAGGTGATTTATATAGTCTTACCATTAATCATAATGTCGAAAAACTTATTAGTGAAATATTAACTTTAGGAATAAAAGAAGTCATTCTTTTAGATAATAGTAATATTTCTTTAGTTGACATTCTAAAAAATAAATATAGTATTGATGTTGTCTTTAGCAGTGAATATTATCATGATGAAATAAGTTTCTTAGCTAATTTAAAAGATGCAAGACAAAAAGCTGGAGTTAATCATTTATTCTATTATTTAGTTGTAAAAGAATTAAAAAGTATTAATCATTTCAATAATTGTGAAGTTATTTCGAAAACCGATTATTTAGAAATGGATGTTCATACCATTAGAAATCTAGAATTATTTGAAACAATTAGGTTAAAGGAGCGAACATTTTCTTTAATATGGTTACTAGATAAATGTAAGACAGCAATGGGTTCAAGAAAATTAAGAACATTCTTAATGCATCCATTAAAAGATATCGATGAATTAAATAAAAGATATGATAAAATTGAGATTTTAAATAATAATTTTATTTTAAAAGATGAATTAAAAAATTTATTATATGAAATATATGATTTAGAAAGATTATGTGGGAAAGTAAATGCCGGTACTGCTAATGGAAGGGATTTAATTCAATTTCGAAATAGTTTAAAAGTATTACCAAGGATAAAAGAAATATTAGATGAATTAAAAATTGAAGAAGATATCAATACTCACCAAGATATATATAGTTTATTAGAATTAGCTCTTTATAATGAACCCCCAATTAGTATTAGAGAGGGCGATTTAATTAAAGAAGGATATAATCAAAAATTAGATGAGCTTAAAAGTATTAGAAGTGGTGGTAAAGATTTTTTAATTCAATTTGAAAATGAATTAAAAGAAAAAACAGGTATTAAAAATTTAAAAGTTGGATTTAATAAAGTTTTTGGTTATTATATTGAAATATCAAAAGGACAACAAAAAGAAGTTAAAGAAGAATTTGGTTGGGAAAGAAGACAAACTCTTACTAACTGTGAAAGATATATTTCCCCGGAATTAAAAGAGAAAGAAGAACTTATTTTAAATGCTGAAGAAAAAATTATTGAATTAGAATATGATTTATTTGTTGAAATTAGAAATATTATTAAAAAAGAAATTTTAAAGATTAAAAATACAGCTGATTTTATTAGTGAAGTCGATGCTTTAGTGTCCCTTTCTATTTGTAGTGAAGAATTAAATTTAGTAAGACCTACATTAAATAAAGAAAAAAAATTAGTTATTGTAGAAGGAAGACATCCAGTTGTTGAAAATGTTAGTAAAGATTTATATGTTCCAAATGATTGCCTTATGGACGATAACAATAGAACACTTTTAATTACAGGACCTAATATGAGCGGTAAATCGACTTATATGCGGCAGATAGCTATTACAATAATTATGGCGCAAATGGGTTCTTTTGTTCCAGCGAAAAAAGCTATTTTACCTATAATTGATAAAATCTTTACCCGGATTGGGGCCAGTGATGATTTAGTAAGCGGTGAATCAACGTTTATGGTTGAAATGAAAGAAGCAAAGAATGCGGTTTGTAATGCAACAGAAAATAGTTTAATCATTTTTGATGAATTAGGAAGAGGAACAGCTACTTACGATGGAATGAGTTTAGCTCAAGCTATTTTAGAATATGTAACTGATAAAATAAAAGCTTTAACCCTTTTTTCAACCCATTATCATGAACTAACTAGTCTAAATAAAAAATATAAAACAATTAAAAATGTTCATGTTAGTGCGATAGAAAAAGAGGGAACAGTAACGTTTTTACATAAAATAAAAGAGGGTGCCATTGATAAAAGTTATGGTATTCATGTGGCGAAGATGACAGATATGCCAGAAGAAATAATTAAGAGTGCTGAAGAAATATTAAATGGATATGAACAAAAAAAGAAGAATAAGGAAGAAGAAAGAGTTCAATTAAGTTTTGATTTTGACACCGAAAAGCAAGAAGAAGAAAAAATACAAGAAAAAATTAAGAAATGTAATCCCTTAGAAATGACACCTATTGAAGCTCTTAATTTCTTGTATGATTTAAAAATGGAAATTAAAAAATAATTGACAAACAATTATTCGTGATGTAAAATTAAAGATAGCTAATAAAGGATGGGATAGTATGGCAAAGACACGAAGCGAACTGAGAGAAAAATGTATGATTATTTTATATCAATGGAGTCTTTTTAAAGATAAAGGTAAAGTTGTTCTTGATGATATAATTAAAGATAATTTAGAAGTTGATAATGATTTTGTAAGGGATATTGTTTATGGGGTTATTACTCATATTGATGAAATCGATAAGCTAGCTAATACTTATATGAAAGATTGGGATATAGAAAGAATAGATAAAACCGGCGCAGCTATTCTACGGATGGCAATATTTGAAATTAAATATACGCAAACACCAGAAATAGTTGTTATTAATGAAGCTATAGTACTAGCTAAAAAATATAGTGATGATAGTTTAAAGGGCATTATTAATGCGGTTTTAGATAAGATAATTAAAGAATGAATTTAACGAGTGAAGATAAAAATAAAATTAAAAAAGTGACATATGTTGAGCAATTAAATTTAAGTTCAGGAAGTTATTATGTTAAAAGAATTGTCTTAGGTGAAGATGCTTATCCTTATGGTTTAGCTTTAAACGAAGTTATTGGTATGAGTTTAATTAAATATTTTAATATACCGGGTATTGTTTGTCCCTTTTATCAAATTTATATGCCAAAGAAAGAAAACGATGAAGAAATATATGTTATTAGCGAAGATTTAAATCGTTTTGGGGATTTTCGTTTAGCGTCTTTTTTAGGTATTTCTTATGTTAAGGGTGCATCATTATATGAAATATGGGTTCTTTTAGAAAAGAATTGGCAAAATAAAAAAGAATGGTTAGCAAAATTACCTTCTCTTTTTCAAAACATAATATTTATGTATTTATTTGATATCTTTTTTAATAATTGGGATAGAAAGAATAATAACTGGGGTATTATTTTTAATAAAGATTTACAATTAGCAATGTTTGATAATGAATATATTTTTGATTTACGTAAATCACCCCATATTTCAGTAGATATTGATGGGGCAAAATATTTAGAAAGACGAAAAAAAGAAAAAATTCAAAATATTATTTTAAATGAATTACAAACATTTATAAAAGAATCGAGTACGGAATTTGTCGAAATAATGGACCTTTTCTTAACCAAAATGACACCGAATGATTTTGCTCATATTTTAGATGAAATAGAAAATAATAATTATATTATAACGGACGAAGAAAAGATTAAATTAGAAATAGATGATAGGGAAGAATTACAAGATAGTTATGAAGATAATTATATGTTAATTGAAAATATAAAGAGGGAGATAAGTCATGGAAGAAAGTAAATATTTAAAAATAAGCGAAATAAATAATTATATTAAAAATATCTTAGATAATGATTATTTTCTAAACAAAGTTTATCTTAAAGGGGAAATTTCTAATTTTAAAAATCATACTAGAGGTCATTTATATTTTACACTAAAGGATGAAACTTCAAGAATTAATGCCGTAATGTTTCAAAGTAGTGCTAGAGGTCTTACTTTTAATCCGGAAGATGGCATGAATGTTTTAATTGAAGGAAGAATTAGTGCATATCCTGCCAGTGGTAGTTATCAAATATATGTTGAAAAAATGGAATTAGATGGGGTTGGTAATCTTTATATTGAATTTGAAAAATTAAAAGAAAAATTATATAAAGAAGGATTATTTAATAAAGACAAAAAGAAACCAATACCGAAATATCCGGAAAGAATTGGGGTAGTTACAGCCGATACGGGGGCTGCCGTAAGAGATATAATGAGTACCATTCGAAGAAGATTTCCAATTTGTGAGGTAATTTTATTTCCCACTTTAGTCCAAGGGGAATATGCAGCGGAGAATATTGTTAAACAAATTGCCGTGGCTGATAATTATCATTGTGATGTTTTAATTGTTGGAAGAGGCGGAGGCTCAATTGAAGATTTATGGGCCTTTAATGAGGAAATTGTTGCAAGAGCAATATATAATGCGAATACTCCTATCATTAGTGCGGTTGGGCATGAGCCGGATTTTACAATTGCAGATTTTGTCGCTGATTTACGAGCACCAACACCTACCGGGGCCGCGGAAATGGCTGTTCCAACAGTGCTTGATATCAATAATATTCTTCATCAATATCAAATTAGGTTAAATAAAAATATAAAAAATTTAATAAATACAAAGTTTATTTCCTTAAGAAATTTAAGAAATGCCTTTGTATTAAAAAATCCGATGAGTTTATATGAAATAAAAGAACAAAAATTAGATAAATTAATGGATTTAATTAATCGCAATATCAAAATTATTATTGATAACAAAAGTCATGAAGTTGAAGTCGACATCAATAAATTAAAATTATTGAGTCCAGAAAATTTGATAAATAATAATCAAAATAAGCTCAATAATGTTGTTATAAACATTAATAATATAATTGAAAAAAGAATTAGTAATACGAAGCATAATTTAGATTACTTAATTAATACATTAAAATTAGTGAATCCTCTAAATATTTTAAGTAATGGTTATTCACTTGTTTATAAAGAAGAAAAAGTTATTAAAAGTATAAAAGATTTAAAAATTGATGATAAAATAAGAATTAAATTATCCGAAGGAGAAATAACAGGTCTTGTTAAAGAAATAAAAGATTAGAAAGAAGGAAGAAAAATGGAAAAAGAAAAAACTTTTGAAAGTAATTTACAAGAATTAGAATTATTAGTGCGGGAATTAGAAACAGGTAATGTTCCCCTAGAAGATGCGATAAAAAAATATACTGATGCAATGGAATTAGCTAAAAATTGTAGTGAAAAATTAAATGAAGCAACAGCTAAAGTTAATAAAATCTTAGCAAGTAATGGGGAATTAAAAGATTTTGAAATTAAAGAAGAAAATTAAACTTTATGTAAAATAATGTTTTAATTTTCTTTTTTTAAATAAATTTAGCAACTTAGATAATTTATTTGGAGTATAATATAATTAGTGATAAGGTATGAAAAAAAATAAAAATAATCATAAAGAAATCGAAAAAGAAGAAGAAAAAAAAGGAAATAAAAAAACTTTAATAAGAGCAATAATTATGTTAAGCATATTTGTTGCTGGGGCTATAGTTATAGCTTGCGTTTTAGTTAATTATCAAATAAGTAAGAATAATGATACTAAGCCATCGGGTGTAAAAATGCAAGAAGAAATTGATAAAAAAATTGATGTTATTCAAAAGAAATTAGATAATAGTTTTAAAGAATATGACGAAGTAGTTGAATATTTAACAACATGGAGTTATGATGAAGTTTGTACTAATTTATTAAATATGAGTGACATGGGTGATGTAACAATAAGAATATATGTAGGAGAAGATGAGTTATTAGGGGATGGTATTGTTACATTTGATAAAGAATTAGCGATTAAAGTTAGATTAAAAAGTTTATATAATTATGAAATTTTAGGCGAAAAGAAACAAGAAATTATTGAAAGTGAAAAAGAATACAATATAAATTATCAAGATACAATTTTTCCAGTATTAAGTGGCGTTACCGATAAAACTATTTACGTTGGTGATAAAATAAATATTTTAAGTGGTATAAGTGCCAATGATGAAAAAGAAGGACCAATTGAAGTTAAATACGAAGGTACAGTTAATACGAATGCTGCCGGTAGTTATAAAATTACGGTTTATGCCATTGACCATAATGGTAATAGAACTGATGCCGAAATGACAATTACAGTAAAAAAGAAAGCTAGTACTGGTGGTTCCTCATCAAGTGGCGGTACAAGTGGTGGTAGTACCGGAGGAAGTACGGGTGGAGGAAGTAATAATGGTTG
>CANQIY010000002.1 GCA_947624125.1 uncultured Bacilli bacterium
GTAGCTTATCTTTCTCATTCAGCATATGGAATAGGAACAGAAATAAGAATAAATAACAATGAAACATACATGACAGGATATTCAGCAGCATCAAATACTGACCAAAGTAGTATTCCTGGTGAAAGAGGAATAGATGATAAAGTAACAAAACCATACGATACACCAACCGGGTACTTAGCCAGTACAACTGGCAATATAACAGGTATATATGATATGAGTGGCGGAGCTCATGAATATGTAGCTGGGTATAGTAAAAATATAGAAGAAAAAAGTGGTTTTAGTGAAGACCCTAGTACAAAATATCCAGGTTATTTTGATAAATATCCGGACGATAGCTCTTGGCGTACTACTAACAAACGTATCTTAGGAGATGCAACAGGGGAAATGGGTCCATTCTATAATTATTACGAAAAAAACGGGACTTCATATTATCACAATGCTTGGTACGCCGACTATTCGAACTTCGTTGACTCGACGTACCCATGGTTCTATCGTGGGGGCCTTTACGACGATGGAGTTCTCGCAGGTCAGTTCTACTTCGGTAGGAACACGGGAGGTGCGTATTCGAACGTTTCCTCACGTCTTGTTCTCGCCCCACAATGACTTTTTTCCCTTCATTCATTTAAGTCATCTTGTTAAAGCCATCCCCACCTTCTTTTTTAGTGGGGATGGCTAAAGAAAAAATAAAAAAAATAAAAAAATAAAAATTAAATACTGCTTTGGCATTTATAATGGTTATCAGTTTAATATACTGATAATACATGTTTAAATATAAATGTAGGTCATAAGTTGTCAAAACTATCTTTTTTAAATAATAACTCTTTTTGCCGACAATTCGAACTTCGTTGACTCGACGAACCCATGGTTCAATCGTGGGGGCAATTACAACAATGGAGTTCTCGCAGGTCAGTTCAACTTCAATAGGAACACGGGAGGTGCGAATTCGAACATTTCCTCACGTCTTGTTTTAACCCCTCAATAAAAAATAAACAATTACACAGCTTGTTTATTTTTTTTAGTTTTTTTCATATTAATTTTTTCTAAAGTTTTTAATAAATCTTCGGCATCTTTTAGTTCTGTCTCTTTAATGTAAGAATTTAGTTTACTAAAAGAGTTATTTTTATAAACAATAGCAATTAACCACCCACTAATAAGAGCTCTTTTAAAACGAAAAATATAACAAATATCTTTATCTTTTGAAAATTTATTAGTATAAACTATTTTAAAGGGATTATATCCAATACCATTTTTAGTACATAACCATTCTCTTAATAATTCTTGAGCTTTTAAAACATCATTATTCATTTATTCACCTCTTCAAATTTAAACACTATTCTAAAATAATTTTCACATATTATAATCTAAAAGTAAAGATAAAGGAAATGCTTATTGTCAAGTTATACTATACTTATTTACACTTAATTAACATACAGTGTCTATTGACTTTGGCTTTTATAAATAGCTATAATTATAATGAAAGGTATTAAAGAATGAAGAAAAGTATAAAAATAATTTTAGGAGCAATGGTTGGTTTTTTAAGCATTGCCAAAGTAAATGCTTTAACTCCTACTGATGTTTTTGATGAGTTAGCCCCAAATGATGTAATGGCAGTTGATATAGTAAAACCTAAAGAAATATCTTCCCATTTAACGGCGTGGCTTAGTTCCAAATTAAAAACCGATATTATTGCATCAGTAGATAACTGTAATAATGATGAAACAAATTGTGATGTTACAATTAGTATTAATGATGAAAATGAGCTTAATACTTTAACAAAAAATATTAATTTTAAGTGGCATGAAAAAGAAGATGCAATTTTAAAAATTGTTGAAGATAATAAACATAACTTAGAAGAAAAAGAAATAGTTATAACTGATTTAGCTTATTTAAGTTATTTAAATAGTGAAAATAAGAAAATAACCGATTTTTTAGATTTAAAAGATGTTTATAATGACTATAATATAAGTGACTTTTGGCTCGAAAAAGATAATGCTCTAGCTAGTGTTTATTTATTTTATAATGGTATATTATATGATTATAAAGAAGATTTAAATATTATTAAGGAAAATATAATATATGTTTCTAGTGATACTTTAGAAGAAGATATATTAAAAGTTGCTAAAGAAAGAATAGATACTTATTTTGGGAAAGATAAAATAGACATTGCTATTGGAGGTTCAGTTAGCGAGTTAGATATTAGTAATTTACCTAAAATAGATAAAAGAAAAATGAGTGAAAATTACTATAATGTCACATTAACTAATGGAGATATTGTAAAATTTATAATTGTAAAAGATGAAACTAAATATATGGCTTCAGAAAGAGAATTAACTGATAATGGAGTAAGTATAATAACAAATTCTAGTTTAGTTAAAGAAAATGCTACTTTAAAAGTTAATAAAATAAATAGTAATACAACAGAATATAATAATTTAAAAGAAATATTTAAAAGTGATTTTATAGCTTATGATATAAATATTGATAATAAAATTACTAATATAGGAAATGATACCTTTATTGTTAAAATTCCTCTTAATGAAAATTTTACAAATAGAGATTTAGTAGCGTATTATATAAATGAAGATAATACTTTAGAAGAACATGAAATAGTAATTGATAAATTAGGTAATGCTATATTTACAACTAATCATTTAAGTAAATATATTATTACAGGTCGAATAGGAGTTATAAACCCTGAAATAACTCCCCAAACAGGTGATAATATAGTTCTTTATGTTGGTTTATTTATTGTTTCTATCGGAGCTATTGCCTTTGCTATAAAGAAATTTTGGAAATAAGAAAGTTAGTTCAAATAGAACTGATTTTTTTCATTAATGTGTTATAATAATACTTTGTGGGGATGAATAACATGTTTAGTTTTGAAAAATTTATTGCAGGAGCATTAATTTATTATCCAAAAATAGATGAATTTGATATGGAAATATTGTTCACTGAATTTAAGAAAAAATCTCCTAATATTAAGATAACAAAAGTATTTAATTTAAATTTAATAGGTAATTATGTTTATGTAAATAATGGTTATTTAATGTTAAAACCTAATTTAACATTAGATACATATGTTAATAGTATGGAAAAAACAATAAGAGAATTATTTAGAGATTTAGCTGGGACTAATATTAATAAGTTTTTTCAAACTTTTCTAAGAGAAGACTTTATTTTACAAAAAATCGCATTATATAAGTATTTATCTTTAGAAAATGAATTTTTAGAAGAAGAAAAAGAGGCCATTATTGAACTTTTAGAACAGGGTTATTTAAAGAAAGATAAACAAGTTTTAAGTTTATCACGAAAAGGTTTAATAAAAATAGCAAATAATAAAAAGGAAGTAATATTATGAAGTGTATTAAATGTCAAAGTAAAAACCGGAATTATGCTAATTATTGTAAAAATTGTGGTTATCATTTTTCAAAAGAAGAACAAGAAGCTGCTTCTAAATGGAGTTTACCATGGTTTTTAGAAAAAATAGATAACTTCAAAAAGCTCATAACCTTAGATATTTTAAAAGGCAATATTATTTATCGGATATTATCAATAATAGTAGTTTTATTTATAGGTATTTATATGATAATTGTTAATGGTTTAAATATGAAAATATTGCCTAGTGATAATTATAAAATAGAATTTAATAAGAAAGAAAAAGAATATTATATTATCAATAAAGAAGAAGAAACCAAATTAAATTTATATTTACCAAATAAGATTAAAGAAATAAAAATTATATTGTATGATAAAAATAATAATATTATAAAAGAAACAAATTATCAAAAGAAAGATGATATTATCTTAAATGATAATTATGATGAAAATTATTATGTAATAGAAAGTATAAGTAATTCTAAAGTAGAAGATAAGATAAAGTTATATGTATACTTACAAGATAATGTTGAGGTGTCTGATGAAAAATAATAAATATTGTCTTTTTTGTGGAGCTTTAAATGAAGAAAGTCATAAAATTTGTAAAAAGTGCCATAAAATTATTAAACCGGAATTAAATGATTTTTTAAAATATTTAAAAGATAATATAAATGATGAATTAAAAGATAAAGTAGAAGATAAAGTAACTTCTATTATAATTAATTATATTAAATCACATCTATATGGTTTTATTTTAACTTGTTCTATAGTATTAAGTGTAGCAAGTGGAGTTATAGTTCATGTCAATAATACAAAAGATATTGTTAATGTATTGGAAAAACCAACTGTAATGCATCTTTATAGGGGAGAGGGGTTAACAAGTAGAGAAGTTGTTACCAAATATGTAGAAGCCCTTAGTAAAGATGCTCTAAATACAGCAACATCTTTACAATTAGATAACTATTATCCGGAATTAAAGAAAGATTTTCCAAGAATTGTTTATTTTATAGATGATAGTGAATTTCAAAAACCAACACATATATTATTATCTTTGAAAGATACTTATTTTAGTCATCTAAATAATTATAATATTTCTTCTTTAACTATTGAAGAAGATGAGGGGTATAGTCCTTATTATTATCAAGATAAATATTTAGTGGAAACTTATACAGTTACAACAGAATATTGTTCATTTAATAATTGTGATAATAGTAATAAATTATTAGTTACAACATTTGTACAAACTGTCCAAATTGATGGTAATTTCTATGTTTCAGCTTCTGAATATACCGCAATGGATATTGGTAGTTCTTATAAATTCTATATGTTACAAAAAGAAAATGGTAATCCTACAAATTTAGATTTTAATAAATTAGATGAAGAATTATATGCTTGTATTGATAATTATGTTGGTTGTGAAAATATTGCTCCGGAATTTTGGCAAGATTAAATGAATAACTAAGAAATTAGTTATTTTTTTTAATTTGTTTTTATTCTAATATATTTTTGCTAGTTATATTTCCATCTTTATCTTTAATAAAAAATTCTGTTTTTTGATATGTTTTTTTGCCATTATTATCATAATATGTATATGTAACTTTATCAGGAGCATTTGGACTCGTAAAAGGGTCATAGCTACCTTTACCAAAATCACCATGTACTCTTACTTTTGTTCCCGTTAAGAGAAATCCATAGTAGTCATAATAATCGACATGGACACTGAAAAAAGAAGATGTAACAGCAACATATTTTTTACTATCTAAAGTTGTAGTATGTTCTGGGTTATAATAAAGAAATCCTACTAATTTTATAAAGGGAAAGAAAGAATAAATAGACACGATAATGGGGATTATACCTATGAAGGAAATAATCGCAGCTTTCTTTTTATTATCTGATGATAAAAAGATTTGTTGAATTATACCAATTATAAAACCAATGATAGCTATTAAGATTATAAGAATAATAGCCCATAACCTAAATCTTATATTTATTAAATAAAGAATAAAATTAATTAATATGTTAATACCAATAAAAATTAAATCACCAATTAATATATTATTTTTAAGAAATGTCATATATGTTTTAATTTTACTTTTCGTAATAGTCACCTCTTATTTGCTATTATACTATAGATATGATTATAAATATATTGTTTGGTAAAAATTTTGTTATATAATTCACTTCGTCAACAAAGATTATAATTATATTGCAATTGTAAAAACAAATTAAAAACTCCATTCATTATACATAAACCATTCACGTTCTAAACGTAAAGCTTCGAATTGAACAGAGTTCTAATATATTATTCTTTATTAAGGAATATATTACTCTTCACTTAAAAAATCAATAATATTAATAACATGTATTCCTTCTATTTGTTTATTTTTTACATTATCCATAGTTAATATTATTTTTTTATAATTATCATTTATTGCTAGAAGTGATTTTTTTTCACGTTCTTCTACTTTTTCATCCATTAGGCTTCTTGTAACTTGAAAGTATATTTTTTCGTTAGGATTTACGGCAATAAAATCAATTTCTATATCATTATATTGTCCTACATATACTTCGTAGCCGCGTCTCAATAATTCTATATATACAATATTTTCATAACTACTACCTGTATCGTAAGATGAAATACCTGCAATGATATTTTTAATGCCATTATCTACAAAGTAATATTTCCCCTGGGTTTTTAGTAGTTGTTTTCCCTTTAATTCATATCGAGGAACTCTGTATATGAAATAAGCATTTTCTAACATTTTTAAATAAGAGTCAACTGTTTCATTTGTAATTAAACTGCCATTTTGCTTCATAAATTCGGCAATTTTATAAGGAGTTGTAAGATTACCAATTGTGGATGCCATATATTTGATTAAATTGTCCAAAAAGACAATATCTTTTATGTTATTACGACTAATGACATCTTTTTTTAAAACAACTTCTTTTAAATCGTTTAAATAATTAATAATTAAATTTTCGTTATCGTTCATGTTGGCAATCATTGGCATTCCACCATATTTTAAATATTTATCAAATTTATCGAATTTGTCTTCTGTATCTTTAAAAGGATAGATGCTTATAAATTCTTTAAAAGAGAAAGGATATATTTTTATAGTTAAAACTCTTCCTGCAAGAAGGGTAGTCAGTTCGCTTGATAATAAATATGCGTTTGAACCGGTTATGTAGATATCGGTATTAAAATCAACTAAAATAGAATTAACAGCTTTTTCCCACTTAGAAACATTTTGTACTTCATCAAGTAAAATATAAAATTTATTTTTGTTAACAATTCTATCCTTTATATAATTATATAAATCATTATAATCATTAATATTATAAAATTCTGCACTTTCAAAATTCATATAAATTATATTTGTTTTATTAATATTTTGATTTAATAAATAATCTTTGTATTGAAGTAATAAGGTACTTTTTCCCGCTCTTCGAACCCCAACTATAACCTTAATTAAATTAAGGTCTTTACTTTCAATTAATTTATTTAAATATTTTTCACGTATTAACATATTTAACACCCATATTAAATATATAATATTTTTTTGAATTTGTCAAGTTTTACGGCTGTAACCGTAAAAAAACATTTTTTTTGCTTTTTTACGGTTATGAAATTAATTTTTCAGCAATAAAAAAATTTTTGATAATTTCTTTCATTTATCATGGAGCGATTGTGCAAGATGATTTCATTAGCTAAATTAGACCTAACTTTTTCTACTAAATTAGTAATAATTATTTTATCATATAAATTGCTAAATAATGTTAATATTAGTTACTTTTTTGTTTCAATAAAAAATCATCTCTAGATAGAGATGAAATATATTTGAATGTCCGAGCATTCCGAACAGATTTATCAATGGAGGAGCCGGCCGGATTTGAACCGGCGATGAAGGTGTTGCAGACCTGGGCCTTACCACTTGGCTACGGCTCCATCACTAAGTAACAACCATATTTTAACCTAAAATAGATAAGATGTCAAATATAAGGGCATCATTAATAATATTATATTTTATTTTATGTAAAAAATGGTAATTGTTAAATAATTTTAACAAAAAGTTAATTATTTTTTCTGTTAATTTAATTCTATATTAGATAAGATAGAGTTAAAGAGGAGAGAAAAGATGAATATTGGAGAAAAAATTATAAGTTATAGAAAGAAAATGAATTATTCCCAAGAAAAATTAGCTGAAATGTTAGGTGTAACAAGGCAAACACTATCGAATTGGGAAGATAATATTACGGTACCGGATTTAAAACAAGCCAAAAAACTAGCTGATATATTTCATATTGCAGTTGATGAATTAACTAATTCCGAGAAATTATTAATTTCTTTAGTTAAAAAACAAATGACTTTAACAAAAGTAATCATATTTACTATTTATTTTATTATATTAGGTTGTTTAATAACATTTAGTATTTATGAATTATTAAAAAAAGATTTTACTTATCCAACTGATGCAAGTTTTGTATGTGTCGTAGATGATAAGGAATACCCAGTCTATGTTACAGATAATGAAAATGATGTTTATAAAATAGTTATAGGGGATGAAGAATATTTAGGAGGTAATTCCATTTCAGAATTAATGGAAACTTTAAATGTAGTGAAAAAGATGTTAATAAATAATGGGGGAAAATGTTATCATTAATTTTAATTAGAAAAGTTTCTTGAATATGTAAATATGTTATGTTATACTTATATATAGTAAAGAGGAGCAAATTCTTATGAATAAAAAGGGAAAAGACAGCAAGAAGTATGATGATAAAGAAGATTTAGAAATAACAAAAGTTGCTAAAGGTAGCGAAAACTCCCAAATGCTTTTATTTGTTGTGTTAATCTTTTTATTTGGATTAACTCTTTTTGCATCGCTTACTTTTATTGGCTCTTATTATATTAATAAAAACAAACAATACGTTAATACAGAATATATAAATATTGATAAAAATAAAAATCATGTTTTAATAACCAACAATGGTAAAATTTCGATGGCACTAAAAGAGAGTGATTTAGATACAAGTGGCGAAAAAGTTATTATTGAAAAATATACAGCAATTGAACTTAAAACAGATAGAGATGCCAAAGAAGATGGGAAAATAAAATATTCGGTTCGTTATAATATTGAAGAAAATGATTATGATAAGAATGTTATTGCTACTAATTATAGTGATTATTTAGTACGATTTGCTTATTCTTATGATAATAATGAGTGGATATATGTAAATAATGCAATATCAAATATGAATAATACTTTAACACCTTTAATGGGTAATTATTATGATGTAGCAGGAATAACGGGACCGCTAAATGTTGTAAGTAAATATGAACTTAGTGTTAACCCAGGAAAAAGTAAGAAAATGTATTGGAAAAGTGAAACAATTATTAATAAAAATGCCGATAATATCGATAAAGCAGTAAGGGCTGAATTTAAAATTACATATGATGAATAGATAATTTAATTGTTATTATGGAAAAAAATGTTTATAATATAGTTAGAATAGGACGAGTTGTATGGAAAATAAAATAGATGAAACACATTACAATCTTAAAGGTTTATTAAAATATATTACAACTGTAGTCAGTTGGACAATTTTTGTATTGCTTATTATTGTTTGTATACTACTCACATATTATTTTATCTCAGTTAAATTATATGCAACTAAGGGTGAAAAATATAAACCTAAATTTTCTGTTTATACGATAGTTAGTCAAAGTATGGAACCAACCATAAATGTATATGATGTTATTGTTAATACCAAGGTTGATGAACCAAGTTCGATTAAAGTTAATGACGTTATAACCTTTACTTCAACTTGGCAAGTAACTTATGGAATGACGATTACGCACCGGGTGGTTGGGACTAAAAATTTAGATGATGGTTCTCTATGTTTTATTACAAGAGGAGATAATAATACCCAAGAAGATGAAGGTTGCGTTAAAGAGTCAAATGTTATTGGGGTTGTAAAAGCTGTTATTCCTAGTTTAGGTAAAATTCAAGCCTTTTTAGGTACAAGTTTAGGTTGGATTACAATTATTTTAATCCCCGCCCTATATATTATAGTTAAAGATATCATTAAATTAATTGCACTTGTTAGTCATAAAGAAGAAGTATTAAATAAAGAAATAATATTACCAACGAAAACTGTTAGTAAAGAAAAAAGATTAGAACAAGCTTATAAAGATATTATGAAGGTCAAAAAGAAAAGAAAAAAATAAGAAAAGATTTAGGTAAATTAAGAAATACTTAAATCTTTTTTCATTGCATTTTATCCTTTAATGTTATATAATTTTCTTTGAGAAGGAAGTGCATTATGGAATTAAAAGGTTCAAAAACAGAAGCCAATTTAATGGCGGCATTTGCGGGTGAAAGTCAAGCTCGTAATAAATATACTTATTATGCTAGTAAAGCAAGAAAAGATGGTTATGAACAAATCGCAGCCATTTTTGAAGAAACAGCAAATAATGAAAAAGAACATGCTAAATTATGGTTTAAAGAATTGCATGGTGGTGATGTTCCGGATACTCATACAAACTTAGAAGATGCTGCTGCTGGTGAAAATTATGAATGGACAGATATGTATAAAGAATTTGCAGAAGTTGCGAAAGAAGAAGGATTTACAAGAATAGCTAATTTATTTGAAAGTGTCGGAGCAATAGAAAAAGAACATGAAGAAAGATATAGAAAGTTAATAGCTAATATCGATGAAGATTTAGTTTTCTCAAGTGAAGGTGATACAATTTGGATTTGCCGTAACTGCGGTCATGTTGTAATTGGTAAAAAAGCTCCAGAGGTATGTCCAGTTTGTAAACATGCCAAAAGTTTCTTTGAAAGAAAAGCCAATAATTATTAAAAAATATGATGATTTAAATTAAGTAGGTTAATGAGTTCTTAAAAAGAGATAAAATACCATGGGTGAAAGTATTTTAAGATAAACATTTAACTGAATTTCCTTTAATGAATATTTTAAGAGTAATTCACGTTACGAATTAAAGTGTATGATAATTTCATAAAAAAAGGTGGTACCGCGGGGAAACTCGTCCTTAACTCTTCTTTTATGAAATTTTTCTTTTTAATTTAGGTATAATGGAAGGAGAATATCAATGAATAATGATAAAATAGAAAGTATAAAAAAAGAATTAAATGGGATATTTAAAAATATTAAAGATGAAATAGAATTAGAAAATATCAAAAATGAATATTTAGGTAAAAATGGTAAAATTACTAGTTTAAGTCAACTTATTAGAGAAATACCTAATGAAGAGAAAAAGAATTTTGGGATGCAAATAAATGAACTTAAAAATATTTTTAATGAAGAATATAATAATTTAAAAAATAAATTAGAAGAGATGAAAATATTAGCTAAGTTAAATGAAGAAGCAATTGATGTAACATTACCTAGTACAAAAATACCTAGTGGAGCAGCTCATCCTATTGAAAGAATAATTGAAAGTTTGGAAAGTCTTTTAATGAGTATGGGTTATGATGTAGTAGAGGGACCGGAAATAGAGAAAGATTTATATAATTTTGAATTATTAAATTTACCGAAAGGTCATCCAGCAAGAGATGCCCAAGATACATTTTATATTAAAGGAGAAGAATATTTACTTCGGAGTCAAACAAGTCCTGTACAAGTAAGAGAAATGCTTGCTCACGAAGGACATGAACCAATAAGAATAATTTGTCCAGGTAAAACTTATCGAAGAGATGAAGATGATGCTACTCATTCCCATGAATTTACGCAAATGGAAGGTTTATTAATTGATAAAAATATTACGTTAGGTGATTTAAAAGGGACATTTGAAAGTATTGCCAAAATGTTATTTGGTAATACAAGGGAAACAAGATTTAGACCTAGTTTTTATCCATTTACTGAACCAAGTGTAGAAATGGATATAAGTTGTTTTAATTGTCATGGTAAAGGATGTAATATATGTAAAGGAACAGGTTGGATTACAGTTGGCGGAGCTGGGATGGTTAATCCAATTGTGTTAAAAAATTGTGGTTATGACCCTAAAGAATGGAATGGTTTTGCATTTGGTTTTGGGCTTGAGCGACTTGCGATGTTAAAATATGGTATAAATGATATAAGAGTCTTCTATATTAATCATGATATGCGAACTTTAGAACAATTTGACAGGAGGGAATATTAAGATGGCTTTAAGTTTAAATTGGGTTAATGATTATATTGATATAAAAAAAGAAGATAAAAAAGCTTTAGCTGATAAAATAACTAAAGCCGGAATAAATGTGGAAAAAGTTACTTCTTTCAACATTGAAAATTTAGTAATAGGTGAAATAGTTGCTTGTGAAATGCATCCGGATAGTGACCATTTACATGTTTGTAAAGTCGATATAAAAAGTGATATTTTAAATATTGTATGTGGAGCAAGTAATGTTCGGGTAGGTCTTAAAGTAATAGTGGCATTACCCGGTGCTATATTACCTGGTAATTTTGAAATTAAAAAAAGCAAAATAAGAGGAGTCGAATCAAATGGGATGCTTTGTGCCTTATTTGAATTAGGTTTAGAAGAAAAAACAGAGGAAACTTATCAAAAAGGTATTTGTGAATTACCATCTGATGCTCCTTTAGGAGAAAATGCTTTAGAATACTTAGGTTATGATGATACAATATATGAATTAGATTTAAATCCTAATCGAACTGACTGTAATAATCATCTTCCTTTTGCTTATGAAATCGGTGCTGTTTTAGGTAAAAAGGTAGTAGAACCCGATATTAGTTTTAAAGAAAGTAATGATGATATTAATAAAGAAGTTACTTTAAAAGTTGAGACTGAAAATGTATCTATGTACAATTTAATGGTTGCTAAAGATGTTACGATTAAAGAAAGTCCTAATTTTATTAAAAGAAGATTAGAAGTAGCGGGTGTAAGAAGTATTAATAATGTAGTTGATATTTCTAATTATGTTATGCTTGAATATGGGCAACCTCTTCACTTCTTTGATAAAGATAGTGTTGGTAATGAAATTGTCGTAAGAATGGCTCATGATAAAGAAACAATTGTTACCTTAGATAAAGAAGAAAGAGTTTTAACTAAAGATGATATAGTAATAACAGATGGAAAAAAATCTCTTTGTGTTGCTGGAGTTATGGGTGGTTTAAATAGTGGAATAACTGATAATACTAAAAATATTTTAATTGAGTCAGCGATTTTTAACCCTTATAATATCCGTTATACTTCCCTTCGTTTAGGCTTACGGAGTGAAGCTAGTTTAAGATTAGAAAAACCACTTAGTTATGAATACACCGAAAAAGCAATTAAAAGAGCATGTCATTTATTAGAAAAGTATGCTGATGCTAAAATTGTTAAGGGAATTGTTACTTATGACAAAACAGATAAAAAAACTAAAAATATTTCAGTAACTTTAAAAGAAATTAATTCTATTTTAGGAATGACTTTAACAGATGAAGAAGTTATCAATATTTTACAAAATTTAGGTTTTACCTATCATAAAGAACAAGAAGAATATCATGTAGAAATTCCTTTAAGAAGACAAGATATTTATGAACAAAAAGAAGATTTAATTGAAGAAATTGGTCGTTTACATGGTTATGATAATATAAAACCAACTCTTCCTATTGTAGAAACTAAAAAAGGTGTTTATAAAGAAAATATTCATTTAAGAAAAATGATATCTAAAAGAATGCGTTCTTTAGGTTTTAATGAAGTAAGAACATATACTTTAGTTAGTGAAGAAGAAATAACGAAGTTTAATTATGATAATAAAGAATTTATTAAATTATTAAGACCAATGTTAAAAGAAAAGGCTTATGTAAGACAAAATATAGTAAATAGTTTATTTGATATATATAATTATAATATTAATAAAAAAATAAAAGATATATTAATATATGAAATATCTAATGTTTATGGTTTAGAAAATGAAGATTATCAAGAAGATACTAAATTATCATTTTTACTATCAGGTAAATATATTATTAATACATGGAATAATAATAATTTAGAAATAGATTTTTATTTATTAAAGGGAATAGTAGAAAATTTATTAAATTATTTAGGGTTAGAAAATAGATATACTTTTAAATTAAGTTCGAATGTTCCTAAAGAAATCCATCCTAAAATAAATAGTGAAATAATAATAGATAATAAAAATATAGGTTATTTTGGTAAACTTCATCCAAATATATCTAAAAATGATGTATATGTTTGTGAAATATCTTTAACTAAATTATTTAATTGTAAAACAAGTGATGTTAAATATAAAGAATTAAATAAATTTCCAACAATTCAAAAAGATTTGGCTTTTATAGTTGATAATAATATTGATAGTATGGAAATTTATAATGAAATAAAAAGAGCTGGGGGAAAATTACTTACTAATATTGTTATTTTTGATGTTTATAAAGGGGATAAAATAGATAAAAATAAAAAATCTATTGCTTATAATTTAACTTTTGAAGATTATAATAGAACTTTAACTGAAGAAGAAGTTATGGTTAAATTTAAAGATATAATTAATTCAGTTGAGAAAAAATTTAATGCTATTTTAAGAGATAAATAGGTGGGTTTTCCACTTATTTTTTCTTGCAAAACTTGACTCCGGGGGGGGTATTATATAATAACAAATATAAAATAAAGGGAGAAAAAGTAATGCAAGTTATTAACAAAAAGATAATTGTTATTTTTATATGTTTAAGTATTTTTATATTTGGGTTATTTAAATTGTTTAATAAAGAAAAAGTTGTGTTAGATAATGTAATATTAGATATAAAAGATACTAATAATTCTTTTGCTATTTATATAGAGAAGTATGATGCAGAAGGTAATGCTTCATATGTAGAAAGTGAAGATAGTATATTTCCAATAGAAGATTATGTATATAATAAAGAATTAAGTGGATGTTTAGATAGTAATAGTAATGAAGTAGAAGATGCATTGAATTATAACTATGTAGATAAAGAATTAAATTTAAGAGTAAATAAACCAGTGACGTGTTATGTATATTATGATTATAAAGGTAATGGTACAGAGAAAATACCATATAAGATAAGAAGTATCGAAGATTTATTAGATTTAAGTCTAAAAGTTAATTCCGGAACAACTTATGCAAATGAATATTTTGAATTAACAAGAGATTTAGATTTTAGAGATAGTAATTCTTATAATGATAGTGAAAGAACAGACTATGGAAATTTAAATGGAATAGAAGATAATAATACATTAATGGAAGAATTAACAACAGGAACTGGATGGATACCTATTGGCAAATATGTTGGTACACTAAGTTTTCAGGGAATATTTGATGGTAATGATAAAAAAATTAATAATTTATTTATTGAAGAAAAAACTAGGACTGATTATCATACTGGATTATTTGCTTTAATAAACAATAGTGAAATAAAAAATTTGACTGTAAGTGGTAATATTTATCGTTTAATTGGTGGAGTAAGTGGAGGGATAGTGAGTTTAGTAACTGGCAATTCAGTTATAGATAATTGCCATAGTGAAGTTAATATAGAAAATGAGGCAACATCAAATTCAGCAGGTGGGATAGTAGGTGAACTATTAGCAGGTGGAACACTAACAATAAAAAATAGTAGTAATAAAGGAAATATAAGTGGAAGTAATAATACTGGAGGTTTAATAGGTTTAAATTTTAATAATTTAAAAATAGAAAATAGTCATAATGAAGGAACAGTTACTAATTCTTTAGGACTTTATACAGCTGGCTTATTAGGAAGAGATTATACTGCGACTAGTACAACAACAATTTTAAATTCATATAATAGTGGAAAAGTAATAATTGATGGCACTGATAGAAGTGCGAATTCAGGAGGTCTTATAGGGAAATTAAATGGTAATGCACATATAAACAATAGTTATAATAAAGGGGAAATAAATGTTAATATAGATGCAACAGCAGGCCAAGTTTCTTCAGGTGGATTAATAGGTTATGATGATGGGAAGGTAATAATGACTAATTCCCATAATGAAGGTAATGTAATGGGTGGTAATCGAGTTGGAGGTTTAGTAGGAATTGGTTGGAATAACAGTGTTACAATTATTGACAAGAGTTATAATACTGGTAATTTAGCTCCATCCGAAAATAGTAATTGGAATGGTAGTGTTCATGTTGGTGGAATTACTTCATATGTTTGGAATGGAGCGAAAATGTATTTATTTAATTCATATAATTCCGGTAATGTCGAAGCAAATTCGTCATTAAAAAAAGGTAATGCCGGATTTATTACATCTATAAGTGGCGATACTGAAGATAATCAAAAAGTTATTATTTTAAATAGTTATAATATAGGTGATATACTAAATGGAAATATGGGTTTCGGATTTAGTGGTTTGAGTAAAGGAACATTAAAATTGAATAATATCTACAATATGGGTGATTTTAAAGATGTAACAACAAAGTGTGGAATAGGTTATTTCACTATTGGTCAACCTTATGATGTAAAAAAAGCTTACTACAAAAATAACATTTCAGGAAGTAATATAGAAAATAATGAAATCGTTGGTAAAGAATTAAACTATATGCAAAGTGATGCCTTTGTAACAGAGTTAAATAATAATTTAAGTAGTATAACTATTTCAGATTATATAGATAATGATTTATTAACAGAATTTAAAAATACAACAGGATATGATTTAACATTAAGTAAATGGACACTAAAAGATGGACATCCTGTCTTAGTTTTTTAGAAGGTATATAACCTTCTTTTTTTAAGAATAAAAAAAACGAGAACACAAATTAATTGTGTTCTCAAAGAATAAAAAGGGGTTGACTAGTGTGATACTAGCACCAACTCGGTATTTTCCGAATTGGTGATTACTATACTAATCGATTTTAATTGTTTTGTCAACAATTTTTTAGCTATTTTTGCTAAAAATTTTTTAATATTTTTGAACGTTAATTTTTACCAAATTTTTTTAAAATATCTCTAGCAGCGATAAGCCCTGTAGCAGCAGCGACAACAATGTTTCCCGCCTTTCCAGCTCCATCCCCAATGAAATAAATATTATGATTTAATAGTTTCATATTATTATCAGTAGTTATTTCATTACTAAAAAATTTTATTTCAGGTCCATATAACAAAGTTTCACCATTATTAACTCCCGGAATAATTTTATCAAGTGTTTCTAAACCTTCTAAAATATTTTTAATAATACGATGGGGAAGAACTAAAGCTAAATCACCCGCCACAACATCTTTAAGCGTTGGTTCAATAAAACCTTTATTAATTCTTTCCATTGTGGAACGTCTTCCGCATTTTAAATCTTTAAGTGACTGTACTATTGGTTTACTGTCTCCTAAAGTATTAGCAATTTTCGCAATTGATTCGCCATATTCTCTTGTATTAGTTACGGGATGAGTTAAATTAACTTTTGAAATAAAAGCAAAATTAGAATTATCTGATTTAGTTTCTTTTAAAGCATGACCATTAACACAGATATAACCATAATAATTTTCTTTAGTTACGAAACCTTCGGGATTAGTACAAAAAGTTCTAATTTGGTCATTATAAGTATCTGTTTTAATAAAAATAGTTGGGTCATAAATAACACTACAAATATCTTGTAAGATTTCTTTTCTTACTTCAACGCGAACACCAATTTCAATACTTTGGGAAACATAAGGAATTTGATATTTATCAGCAATTTCTTGAACCCATTTCGCTCCGGTTCTTCCTGGTGCCACAACTACATATTTGGAATTAACTTTCTTTTCTTCTTTTCCTTCTTTAAAAACAACTTCATAATTATCTTTAGAGTTTTCAATAATATCAGTGACATTAGCATTATCTAAAAGAGTTACACCGGCTTCTTTTAAATACTCAGTAAAATTTTGAATATAAGTAGGAAGTTTATCACTACCCAAATGTTTTTGCTTAATAATTAAAAGATTAGCTCCTTCTTTTGCAATTTTGGCTTGAATTTTTTTAGCTTCTTCCATATTAGTTGGATATACTTTACTATCCATCCCAAATTTATTAAAAATTTCTTCAGTATCATCAATTAATTTATAAGCATCACTTATACTCATATATTTAAATAAATCACTTTTACCTATTTTTGGAATAAAATTTAATTTACCATCAGAGAAAGTACCAGCTCCCCCGTAACCCGATAAAATAGCACAGGGATTACAATTGATACATTTACCTGTTTTTTTCATTGGGCATACTCTTGTCTTAGCAAATCTTCCTTTATCTACTAATAATATTTTTAAATTAGGATTATTGCTTATTAATTCATAAGCCGTAAATAGACCAGCAGGGCCAGCCCCGATTATTGTAACATCAAACATAAAAACCACCTTACATAAGTATTTTATCATAATAATATAAAAAAAACATTATTAATTATGGTATAATGGGTTCATTGGTGATTTAGATGTATAAAAAAATATATATAGAAATAACAAATAATTGCAATTTAGAATGTGATTTTTGTATTAAAAGTAAGAGAAATAAAAAATATATGCATCTAGATGAATATGAAGTTATTTTAAAAAAAATTAAAAATTATACTAAGTATTTGTATTTGCATGTTGAAGGTGAACCCTTAATGCATCCTTTAATAAATGAATTTATTGATATAGGTAGTAAAAATTTTTATATTAATATAACGACTAATGGGTATTTAATCAAAAGAATTTTAAATAATCATAATATTAGACAAATAAATATATCTTTACATAGTTATGATGAAAAATATATGATATCTTTAGAAAAATATTTGGATAATATTATAGAAGTTATTAATAATTTGAAAAGTGATACTTATTTTGCTTTAAGATTTTGGGTTAATAATAAGAATAATGAAAAAATCATTAAGTATTTAGAAAAGAAGTGGCAAGTGCCAATTATTTTACAAAATAATTATAAAATTATGGATAATGTTTTTGTTAGTATCAACAAAGAATTTATTTGGCCAAGTTTAGATAATGAGTATTATAATGAAAAAGGAACATGTTATGCTTTAAAAGACCATTTAGGAATACTGGTAAATGGGGATATTATACCGTGTTGTTTAGATGTTTTAGGGATTTTAAAATTAGGTAATATTTTTATAAATGAATTAGAAGATGTTATAAATAGTGAAAAGTATCATAGAATGGTAAAGGGATTTAAAAATAATAAAAAATGTGAATTGTTGTGTAAAAAGTGTAATTTTTTAGATAATAATTGCTAAATTTATTATTTAATTGTATAATTTAAAGAAAGAAAGGAGTATTTTAATATTATGTACTACGGTTATCCTACGCAAACATCACCAATTGATGATGTTGTATCATCTAGTGAAGGAACTGCTATATGGGTATTGGTTTCACTTATCTTAGCTGTAATTGGAGGTCTTGTTGCTTATTTTGTTTTTATTAAACCGGATAAAAAAACAGAAAATAAATGGCTTGCTTGGTTTAAAGATTACTTTAATTTTCATAAAATGATGATTGAAGATTTACTTAAGACAATATATATAATTATAGCTATATTTATAACTTTATCTTCATTCTCATTTATTGGTAGTAATTTCCTAGGTTTTCTAATTTATCTTATTGTAGGTAACATTATTGCTAGAATTTGTTTTGAAAGTGCTTTAATGTTAGTTATGATTTGGAAGAATACCAATGAAATCAATAAGAAATTAAAAAAATAGAACTGAATTTAAAAAAGAATTACGGTTCTTTTTTGTTGTTAGAAAAAAATTAGAAAAAAATAAAAAAAGCTTGTCAAAACAAATGTTTGTGTGATATAATCATATTGTCCAGGAGGTAATGGTTATGTTAGATTACAGGTTATATCCACATTAGTTATGATTATAAATGTAAAATAATTTTAAATAATTAAATAGTAAGGGGAAAGTATGATATAATTTAAGAGAATAACAAATACTATGGAGTTGATTTTGGTGGCAAGTAAATTGTTGATTAATTCTAATTTGGATAATCAAATAAGGGAAGCACTTTTAAAAGAAGGGTTTTATCTTTCTGATAACAAATGGATAATGCAAATGTATCATTAACTAAAGGTGGTTTTATAAATGTTTTGGTATTATCTAGTGTAGTAGTTAGTGTTTGTGTTGTTGTCTTTTTGGTAACGTTATACCTTATAAGTTAAATCCAATATTTAAATTAAGGTATTAATCTTTAAATTTTGAAAATAAATGATATAATTAATATGGATGGTGTTTTATGAAAAATAATAAAGTTTCTTTAATTAGTTCAATAGCCTTTTTAGCAATAGGAGTTATTCTTTTTGTTAAACCCGATGCAGTCATTAAGTTTATATCTTATTGTTTAGGTGCAGTACTTATCGTAATTGGGATATATAAATGTGTTAATTATTATATTCAAGATAAGAGATTAGGTGTAGTAAATCGAAATGAAATGCTTTTTGGCATTACCGCAATTGTTTTAGGTGTTATATTTATTTTCTTAGCATCAGCAATTGAATTATTGTTACGGTTTATAGTTGGATTTTGGATTATCTTTGCTGGACTTAGTAAGATATTTAGTTCCTTTTACACAACGAATAGAACTTCCCAATTTTATTCTTTAATTGTAGTTGGTCTTATTTTAATTGCTCTTGGAGCTTATACAATTTTATATTCTAATTTACCATTAGCTATTATTGGTTTATTTATGATGATTTATGGCCTTATCGATTTAATTAGTTATTTTGCCTATTTAAGAGGGCCTAAAATAATCGGTGCTGATAACATGTTTACGAGAAGAAGAAAAAAGAAAAATGATGATGTTTATGAAGCAGAGATAGTTGATAAAAAATGATTAAAAAAATCTTAATAAAAGAAGTATATTTACCAATTATTTATATAATTTGTGCTTTTATTCTTTATCAAATAGCATGTAAAATTGTTGATAAAGTCTTAATTATTAACAAAGAAAAGAAGAAAAAGAATAGTTTAGCCTTAAAAAGAGAAATAACAATTGTTAATTTAATTAAAAGTATTATAAAATATATTTTACTAATTATTACTCTTTTAGCAATATTGAGTGTTTATGGGGTAAAAACAACAAGTATTGTTGCGTCTTTAGGAATTATCGGGGCTGTAGTTGGTCTTGCCTTTCAAGATACATTAAAAAATTTGTTATCAGGAATTACGATTATTTTTGATAATCATTATATGCAGGGTGATATTGTAACGATTAATGGTTTTCGAGGAGAAGTCATTGATTTAGGATTACAAACAACAAAAATCAGAGCTTATAGTGGGGAAGTAATGATAATTAATAATAGTTTAATAACAAGTGTTATTAATCATAGTATGTATGATACGATATTATATATAGAATTTCCTGTTTCTAAAGATGTTTCAGTAGCAAAATTAATGGAAATAATAGAGAATGTTAATAAAAAAATTATTAAATTAGATGAAGTAGAAGAAGAAATTAAAGCATTGGGAATTGAAAAATTAAATGCTAATAACTATATTTATAAAGTACAGATTAATTGTAAGCC
This sequence comes from uncultured Bacilli bacterium, assembly GCA_947624125.1. Lineage (GTDB taxonomy): Bacteria > Bacillota_I > Bacilli_A > RF39 > UBA660 > SIG200. The sequence continues at coordinate 20,860 of CANQIY010000002.1, forward strand.
GGATAGCCATTTTAATGTTAATCGAAAATTTATGGAATATTTAAAAGAGGAGTATGACAATAATAATATTAATGTTCCAGCTGAATATTTAGAAATTAATAAAAAATAAGAAAATATATTGTTATCTTTAAATAAAAATATTTATAATTATATGAGGAGGAAGAAAATGGAAAAAGCAAAAGTATATTTTACAAGAGATATTAGTAGTGAAGGATTAATAAGAATTTATGAAGCCTTAGGTGTAAATTTACCAGGGAAAGTAGCTGTTAAAATATCAACTGGTGAACCAGGAGGACATAATTTTTTAAATCCAAATCTTATCAAAGGATTAGTTAATAAATTAGATGGGACAATTGTTGAATGTTGTACAGCATATCGTGGTAAACGTTTTGATGTTGAGAGTCATTGGCAAGCTATTAAAAATCATGGTTTTTTAGCTCTTGCTCCCTGTGATATTATGGATGAAGAAGGAGAAATAGAAATACCTATTGCTAACAGCAGACATTTAAAAGGTATTAATATTGTTGGTAGTCATATTAATAATTATAATTCGTGTTTAATGCTTTCACATTTTAAAGGGCATGCGATGGGTGGTTTTGGTGGAGCATTAAAAAATATGAGTATTGGTATGGCATCAAGAAATGGTAAAGCTTGGATACATTCGGCTGGATTTACAAAAGTTCCTGATGAAATGTGGGGACATACAGATGACCAAGATGGTTTTTTAGAAAGTATGGCCGAAGCTTGTGAAGGAATTATTAATCATTTTGGTAAAGATAAGATGGCTTATATAAATGTTGTTAATAACATATCAATTGACTGTGACTGTGATGCAAATCCTCATGCTCCAGAAATGAAAGATATTGGCATTTTTGCATCTTTAGACCCAGTTGCTCTTGATAAGTGTTGTTATGATACAATTATAAATTCAGAAGATGAAGGAAAAGCTTCCCTTATTAAAAGAATGGAAGAAAAGCATGCAATTCATACAGTAGATGAAGCGGCTTCCTTAGGACTTGGTAGTTTAGAATACGAAATAATAGATTTAGATTTAAGATAAAGTAAAAACTGAGTTGAATTTTAAAAATTATTAAATTCCACTCAGTTTATTTATTTTAATTATAATATAATGTATAATAAAGATGTTCATTTTGAGGTGAGATTATTGGAACAAGTAATTATATATTTTTTATTATTTATTATATATTCCTTTTTAGGTTGGTTAATGGAAGTATTATGCAAAGTTGTTCAAGTAAGAAGATTTGTTAACCGAGGTTTTTTAATCGGACCAATATGTCCTATATATGGTTTTGGTGTTTTAGGTATATTATTATTAATAGGTAAAACTCCGGGTGATATTTTAAGTGTTTTTCTAAAATCTATTTTAATTTGTTCAGCTTTAGAATATTTTACTTCTTATATTATGGAAAAATTATTTAAAGCAAGATGGTGGGATTATTCCAAAAATAAATTTAATATCAATGGAAGAATATGCTTAGAAACGATGCTTCCGTTTGGTCTTCTTGGCACTGTTATTGTTTATTTTGTTAATCCCTTTTTGAGCCATATAATAGAAAAAATTCCCTCTTTTGTAAGATTAATTTTAGCAATAATTATATTTATTGTTTACTTAATCGATAATATTATTTCCTTTAATGTTTTAAATAAAATAAAAAGTGAAATTAAACGACATAAAGTTGATAGTTCTGAAATTATTAGAAAAAAAGTTATGAAATGGTTAGAAGAAAATACTGTTTTATATCGCCATATTAAAAATGCTTATCCAAAATTTAAGATAATTCGTTTAAATAGAAAAGAAAGAAATAAGAAAGATAGTTAAAAATTTTGTTTAAAAAACTATTGCATTCTAATATTGAAAGTGATAAAATTTTCTTAAATTATTTTTTGAGGAGTGTTTATGTTAAAGAATAATTATTTAAAAATTATTAATTATTGTTTAATTAAAGATGGTTTTTTAATGTTGGGTTTGACACGCAGATAATCATGAGATTATTTGCGTGTTTTTGTTTGGAGGTTAGATATGGATAAAATTGTGTTAGAAGATTTATTGTTAGAGATTAGCAAATATAATGAAGATATTATTGCTGAAGTAAAAAGAGCTTATTATTATGCAGCACGTTTACATGATGGGCAATTTAGACAAAGTGGGGATGCCTATATTACGCATCCTTTGCATGTTGCTCTTATTTTAGCCCAAATGCATGCTGATAGTGATACAATTTGTGCTGGGCTACTTCATGATACTTTAGAAGATACAAATATTACAAAAGAAGATATTGCGCATGATTTTAATCCGACCGTGGCAAGTCTTGTTTTAGGGGTTACCAAATTAGCTAAGATGAATTTTTCTTGTAAAGAAGAAGAAAATTCCGCGAATACAAGAAAAATAATAACTAGTATTACAGAAGATGTTCGAATAATTATTATCAAATTAGCAGACCGTCTACATAATATGCGCACTCTTCAATATAAAGATGCCTTTAAACAAAAAGAAAATGCAATTGAAACAATGGAAGTTTTTGTTCCACTTGCTTATTATATCGGAGCTTATCGAATGAAAAGTGAATTAGAAGATTTATCTTTAAAATATTTAAAGCCAGATATTTATAAGAAAATTGAGGAAAAGAAACAAAATATTGAGCAAAGTTACCAAGATGTATTATTAAATATTAAAGATAATGTTCATAATGTATTAATGAATGCCCAAATAAATAATGAGATTAAAATTAGACCTAAAAATATTTATGGGATATATAAAAGATTAAATGAAGGACAAAAATTATATGATATTCATGATTTATTTGCTCTTAAAATAATGGTTGATGATATTTATAAATGTTATTTATCTTTAGGTTTAATTCATAAAGAATATCATCCAATCAATGAAAAGTTTAAAGATTATATTTGTAATCCGAAAACTAACATGTATCAAAGTTTGCATACAACGGTTTTTGCTCCGAATGATAGATTAGTTCAAATGCAAATAAGAACATTTGTGATGGATAAAATTGCATCATTTGGTTTAACGGCTTATTTTGACCTTTCCAGTAGTAATGCTAGGGATATTATGCAAAATGATTTAAAAACAAAATATCAATTTTTTCGCTCATTAATGGAAATTAATTCGATGTTTGGTGATAATCAACAATTTGTAAGTCAAGTCAAAAAAGAATTATTCTCAGAAAGTGTTTATGTTTATACAACGAAGGGTGAAGTTATAGAACTACCAAAAGGTTCAACTATCATCGATTTTGCTTATCGAGTTAGCCAAGATGAAGGTAATGCCATGGTCGCAGCTTTAGTAAATGAAGAATTTGTTCCTTTGAATTATGTTTTAAAAAATAAAGATAGAGTAAGAATAGTGACAGATGAATTAGCTTTTGGCCCTAAAGAAGAATGGTTGCAAATAGCCAAAACTTCTTATGCTAAAAGTAGAATAAAACAATTTTATAATAAATAGTATTAATATTTATTAAAAAGAGTTGCTAAATTAAAAATAATAAGTAATAATGAAGATGGAGATGATTTTATGGGATTATTTAGTTTTTTATTTAATTTAAATAATGCTTTAGAAGATAGTGAAAAAGAAGAACGAAATAAAAGAATAGAACAAGAAATGGAATGGAATAATTTTGATGAACATGAAAAAGAAGAAGTACGAAAAGGTAATTATGATGTTCATAATTTTGAAGATTCAGAAGATATAGAGCTTGATGAAGATGACTATTATAGTGAGGATAATAGATAAAATATTTTTAAGGAGTATAGTTATAACAATGAATGTTTTAGAATTTCATAAAACAATTGGTTTAGGTTTTGTTAGAAACGAAGTATAATAATAAATAAATTATGAAAAAGGTGAAAATTAAATAGTATGAAAGTAAGTATTATTGTTCCAGTATATAATAGTGAAAAATATTTAAAAGATTGTTTAGATTCTTTAGTTAATCAAACATTAAAAGAAATCGAAATAATTGCTATTGATGATGCATCGAGTGATAAAAGTTTAGAAATATTAAAAGATTATGAAAAGAAGTATCCTAATAAAGTTAAAGTTTATGTTAATCATAAAAATTTAGGACAGGGTGCTACTAGAAATAGGGGAATTGAACTTGCAACAGGAGAATATATTGGTTTTTTAGATAGCGATGATTATGTTAATTTTAATATGTATGCTAAAATGTATGAAATGGCTAAAAGAAATGATAAACCTGAGGTCATAACAACAGGACTAATTTTTGTTAAAAATAATGATTATTTAGTTAACAATTTTAAAGAAATAGCCCAAACAAAAGGAAGAATATTAAATGTTAAAGTAAATCCTAAAATAGTATTAGATGAATCACCATCTGTATGTAATAAATTATTTAGAAGTAACATTCTCAAAAAAGCCCCATTTATTGAAGGAAGAATGTGGGAAGATATTGCTTTTACTTATGCCAAAATGTTTAAAGCTAATAAAATATTAAAATTTAATGATGCTGATTATTTCTATCGACGTCGAGCTAATGAAGGTGTTTCTTCTAAAAATAATCAATTTAATAATCATTTATTTGATATTTTTGAAGTTTGCGATTATTTAGAAAAAGAATTAAAGGAAGCTAATATATATGAACAATATGAATATTATATAAGATTTATTCAGATTTCTTATTCATTATATCGCGTTACTGAAGTTTTAACTTGGAATATAGATGAAAAAGAAAAAGAAGAATTAGTTAATAAAATGTGTAATTTAATAGTGAAAAAATATGGCGATTGGCGATGCTATCCTGAAGAACTTTTAACTAGTAAAATAGGAATTATAGAACTTGATAAAATAAATGAATATTTTATGAAATCAAAGCAAAATACACCATCTATGAAAATATAAGATTAAGAAAATAAAAATAGAGTTAAATGAACTTTAAAAAAGAATAAAAGTGTTATATAATATTATTTATTATTTTTAAAGGGGTGTTATATGCAAAAAAGTGAGATAATGGAAATTATCAATAAGAAAACAGCCGAAGCTAAAAAAATTATTAATGAAATTAATGAATTAAAAAAGATGCTTAATAATTATGATAGTCAAAATAGAGCTATGTTTACAAATGAAGAAAAAGTAAATCTTTTTATGGATTATTTTAAAGGTAGAGATAATATATATCCTTATCTTTCTATTGATAAAAAAGATACGAGTAAAAAATATTATATACCTAAGTGCGCTAATGAATGGAATAAAAATGTTTGCTATAAGACAATGGGCAAAAAATGTAGGGATTGTCCCAATTGGTTAGATAAACCTATTGATAAAGAAGTAATTAGAAATCATTTATTTAATAATATACCAATTGGTATTTATCCTATGTTAGAAGATGAAACATGTTATTTTCTTGCCTTTGATTTTGATGATAAGAAAAATGAAAATACTATTAAAGAAGATGTTCTTGCTTTTGCTAGTGTTTGTGATAAATATAATGTGCCAATTGCGATTGAAAGAAGTAGGTCTGGGCATGGAATGCATATATGGATTTTTTTTGAAAATAATATAAAAGCTTCCATAGCAAGAAAGATGGGAAGTTTATTATTATCAAAAACGATGGAAATCCGTGATACTTTAAAAATAGACTCTTTTGATAGAATGTTTCCTAATCAAGATACTTTACCTAAAGGTGGTTATGGTAATTTAATTATGCTTCCTTTTCAAAACGACCCGATGAAATACAATAATACAGTTTTTTTAGATAGAAATTTTTTAGCCTATAAAGACCAATACGCTTATTTAGCCAAAGTTAAAAAAATGAATTATGATGAAGTAGCAAGTATTATAAGAATATTATCTATGAATACAATTGATATTAGTAATGAATATATGGAATTAAAAAAAGAAATAAATAATAAAGAAAAAAATAATTTTGATTTTCCAAATAACATTAATGTTATATTAGATAATATGATTTATATAGATAAAGCTAATTTAAGTTCAGCAGTTAAAAATTGTTTTAGAAGACTAGCTACTTTTGCTAATCCGGAATTTTTTAAGAAACAAAGGATGAGAATGTCTGTTCATAATATTCCGATGATTATAGACTGTAGTAAAGAAGATGATAAGTATTTGATGCTCCCGAGAGGAAAACTAGAATATCTAAGTGTTTTATGTAATCAAAATAATATAAAAATGAATATTATTGATAAAAGAAATAAAGGCGAAAAAATAAATATAAAATTTAATGGGGAATTAAGAGAAGAACAAAAACAAGCCCTAAATGGCATGTTGAAATATGAAAATGGTATTCTTGAGGCACCGACGGGATTTGGCAAAACAGTTATATGTTGTAAATTAATTGAAGAAAGAAATGTTAATACACTTATTATTACTTTTAATTTATCCCTTTTAAAACAATGGAAAGAAAGATTAAAAGAATTTTTAAATATTTCTCTAGTTGGACAGATTGGTGATGGAAAGAATACTTTGACAAATAAAATTGATGTGGCTAGTATTAAAGCAATATATAATGAGGGAAAATTTAATGATATGGTTAAAAACTATGGTATGATAATTATCGATGAGTGTCATCATTCATCTGCTTATACATATGAGGCGGCATTAAATATGGTCAATGCTAAATATGTGTATGGCGTATCAGCAACCCCAGAAAAAGAAAATGGTCATACTCCCATTATCAAAATGCAGTGTGGTGATATTAGATATAAAGTTGATATGAAGGAATATAATAAAAAATTAAATTTATCAATGAAAGTTTATAATAGAAGTGTTCATTTGAATTTTGTTAATAAAAATGTAACGGATTATAAGATTAATGAAATATATGATTTAATAACCAAAGATGTGATAAGAAATGAAAAAGTTATTAAAGATGTAAAAAGGGAATTTGAAAAGGGGAAAAATATATTAGTTTTAACAGAAAGAATTGAACATTTAGAATATTTATTTACCAAATTATCTAAGATAACGGATAATATAATTATATATCGAGGCGGATTAGGTAAAAAGGTTTTAAAAAAATATGATGAATTAAATGATAATATAAAGAAAAATAATGAAAATAAAATTATAATTGCTACGAGTTCTTGCATTGGGGAAGGATTTGATGATTCTAGTTTGGAAGTTTTATTTTTAACGATGCCTATTTCAAGTATAAATAGAATAGTACAGTATACGGGAAGATTACATCGAAAGAATGAAAATAAAAAAGAAATAATTGTTTATGATTATGTTGATGATAATTTTGCAATGATTAGAAATATGTTTTTAAAAAGAAAGAAGGCATATGAAAAAGTTGGGTATGAAATTGTGGAAAATAATGGGCAAATGTCATTATAATTTTTAAATTTGTGTTACGATAAAATGAAACATTATTATGTATAAAAATGAAGAAGAATTAAGTAAAATTATAGATGAAATGCAGTAAACGAAGTAACTTATGAGTGAAATAAAGAAAATTAGTGAAAAAAATAAAAATCTTAATAAAGAGATATGGTATTTCTGTAAAAGTGTAGGAATATTTACATTAATCTTCTTTTTCTATTATTTTTTCTAATTCAATTCCAATTTTTTCTATTATACCTACTACAAGAGCGTTACCCATCATAAAATTTCTTTTTTTATCAGTCATTCCCGTATTTGTCCAATTATCTGGAAATCCATTAATTCTTTCACATTCAATAGGGGTTAATAATCTTATTTTTTTAGTCTTATAGTCTTCAATAATATGAGTAGTTCTGCTGATTCCACCTTCGCTAGTTAGCATTGTTCTAGCTGGTACTTCTAAATTATCTGGACAAGGCATAGCTCCCTCGGCATAAAAATATTTTTCACCATTAGGCTTGGTTCTAAGAATCCTTTTATTACCTTTTAAATATTGAAACTTTTTATATTCCTTATCACTTAAAAAGAATTTTTTATCGACTTCTTCATGTTGAATTAATTTTTTTAATGGGTAAATATCATTACATTCTGAAACTACTTTAAAAGTATAAGTTTTTCCATTGCACATGAGACCAGCATTATAAAATTGTGCCTTAAATTTATTACTAACTTCTACTAAATTTTTAAAAGAATTTTTTGATAAATTGGCAGTTTTAAATTCTAATTCTTCATCTTTAATTGGAAATTGTTTAACAAATATACCATCATTAAAGATTATATCTTTTGGATTTATTTTGGCAATGGATTTATAATATTTAGTAGATTTATGATAGGCAAAGATAAATACTCTTCTTCTTTTTTGTGGTAAACCATATTCACCAGCATTAATAACTCTCCATTGAACACCATATCCACAATCCATAAAACTTCTTAAAATAATACCAAAATCTCTGCCTCTTTGTTTTGCGGGTGATAATAGCAACCTATCAACATTTTCTAACAAAACGAAGGGTGGCTTCTTTGCTTTTAATACATCATTAATAGCCCACCATAAAACGCCTTTTTTGCCTTCAATACCTTTACTATTTGAAAGCGTTTGAGCAACAGAGTAATCTTGACACGGAAAACCTCCCACTAAAAGGGTATGGTTTGGAATTTTTTCTTTATCAACTTGGAATATATCAACATTACTCACATTTTTTTCTCCAAATCTTTTAACATAACAATCAAAAGCTTCTTGTGTTTTTGTTGAAGGCTCCCATTGGTTGGCCCATAAAAATTCCCAATTACCTTTTTCTTTAACTTTATTTTTAGTGAGTTCAACTTTATTTAAACCACATCTAAATCCACCGACACCAGCAAATAGCTCTACTACGGTTTTCTTCATGTTTATTCCTCCTATAATTGTTTAAATCTACTATATTGTTTATAATATGATGGAAAAAATTAATTTCCTACTTATATTTTAAACCAATCTTTAAATTAAAACAAGATCAAAAAAAGAATTTTATAAGAAAGGTTCGATTAGACAATAGGAAGAAATGGAGCTTACCACTAAATAAATAGGTAGTAGATAACTACTATGTTATATATGGCAATAAGAAAAGATTTAAAAATTATTTCATTTTTATTGACTTTAACCATATTATGAATTATATTAAAGGTGATAAACGAAAAACTTTGTTGGTATAAATGAAAATGAAGAGTATTGTGTAATATATGCAAAAGTAATTAAATTATCAGTAGTGAGTCATTAACTGGTTAGAAATACAAGAACAATATTTTTGGATTTATAATAAAAGAAATATTTAAAGAATTTAGTTAGGAGACAATTATTATGGAAGAATTAAAATGGTTAACACCAAAATGTTGTGAAGAAAAAAGGAATTATAGGATAAAGCAAGCAAAGCAATTTGATAAAGGAATAGATAAGCCAGTCACAATTAATTTATCCTTTGAAAATAATATTAAATATGGATTTCGTAATCCTGGCAAAGATGATGGTAAACCTATTAAAAATAGTAAAAATAAAAGAAGAGATATGACTCCATTTGTTGAAGCAGAAAATAATCCTATATCGACAGGTGAATTTAAAAATATATGGGGAGTATTATTAACATTACAACAAATTTTGGATAAAAGTATATTATTAAAACTATATAGATTAATTTATAAACTTGCATTCATGGTAGATTTTGATTTTAATGAAGAAAATAAATGTTATATGCCAAATAGCACATTTATTAATGATATACAATATATACAAGAAGAGATAAATAAAGCTGGTTCTGATATTAATATTAAATCATTTATAATATTACTTGATTTACTTGGATGGAATGAAGATTATAAATATCAGTTAACAGATGATGTAGCAGATAGTCCGTGGACAGGAAGACTTAATTGTTTGATTTGTATGATATCAGTACCTATTGAGTTAAATAAGCTTAATATTAAAAAGGGAGAGAAAATAAATTTTGATAGTTTACTTGAAATGTGTTATGCATTTTGTATGTCTAGAGGAATATTTGTATTAAAGAAAAGTGAATTAATTCAAGAATTAGAATTGGAGGAATAAGTAATATATTTCTCCTTTTTATAAACCATTAAGGGTGTATGAATGAACTAAGATTTATCTAATTTTCATTTCACAAAATAATTTTAATTTTCATACCTTATATTAGGTGATAAAACTATGAATGAAAGAGTAAGTAAAAAGGTGGTAATTGATGCTGGACACCCGAGTTTTGATAAACCCGATAAATTAAAACTTGGGTTGTAGCAAAAAAGAATCTATGATTTATGATAAAAATTATAATAAGATACTTGGGTAAGTGTCTATTAATTTGAAAAAAATTAGGAAAATAATTTTCTTTTGTGGTAATTTATGGTATTATATAAAATTAAGAAATTGTTTTGATATGCATAGATATGGAGGTCATATGAGTATAACCAATAAATTTACTGAATTTTGCAATAACATTAAAATTAGCAAAGAAAATTTAGATTGTATAAGCGATAGATATCATAAAATAACAAGAAGAATAAATATAGACTATTGGAATACGGAATCTGATATTAACCATAGTTTATATGTTGGATCATTTGGAAGAGATACGGAGATTTATTGTAGTGATATAGATATGTTGGTTGAATTACCTTATTTTGTTTATGAAAAATATAATAATTATCAAGGAAATGGACAATCTGCATTATTACAAGATGTTAAAAAGGTGATAGAAAAAACCTATGTTTATTCTAACTTAAAAGGTGATGGTCAAATAATTAGTTTGCCTTTTAGTGATGGAATAAATTTTGAAATTCTACCTGCTTTTGTAAATACTGATAATATTAGTTTTACTTTTCCTAATTCAAATAATGGCGGAAGTTGGAAAAAAACAAATCCGAGGGCTGAAATTAATGCCGTGAATGAATTAAATAAAACTTGTAATGGTAATTTAAAAAAATTATGCAGAATGGTAAGAGCATGGAAAAAATACAATAATGTTGATATAAGTGGTATTTTGATAGATATATTATGTTATAGATTTTTAGAAAATTGGGAATATCGTGCAAATTCTTTAGAATATTTTGATTGGTTAACAAGAGACTTTTTTAAGTATTTATCTGAAATTGATTTGAATCAGTCTGAATGGTATATAATGGGTAGCAATAGAAAAATAGTTGATAATGGATATTTTCAAGGTAAAGCAAAAAAGGCCTATGAAACATCTTTAGAAGCAATAGAATATGAAAATAAAAAGTATGAATGGTCTGCTAATCAAAAATGGAGGGATATATATGGAACGAAATTTCCACAATAGCCAAGGATATAAATTAGAATCGCAATTAAGAGAGGCCTTTGGTAAAGTTGTTTATACTCAAACATGTCACAATAAAATGGCTGAAAGATTTGCTAAAAGAGATAATAATATTAAAATTTTTCAAATTGTGCTTTCTGCAATGACAACGGGAGGCTTTATTACAACTATAATATGTGATGATACGATTGTTAAAATAATAGGCTCAATAATATCATTTTTATTATTAATATTTAATTCTTACACTAAAAATTTTAATTTAATTGAAAAAGCAGAGTCTCATAAAAATGCTGCTAATTTGTTGTGGAAAATTAGAGAAGAGTATATATCAGTATTAACTGATTTTGAAATATTGGATGTAGATAAAATTATTTCAATACGAAATGATTTACAAAACAGAACATACGAAATTTATAATAGTTCTCCAAGAACAGATAAAAAAAGTTATTTACAAGCTCAAAAAAGTTTAAAAACTGAAGAAGAACAAACTTTTTCTGAAAAAGAAATTGATAATATGCTCCCTAATTCAATTAGACGAGAAAATAGAAAATATAAGGAATAATTATAAAGTTTTAGAATAACTGCTATTTTTAATGTTTTTTGATGAAGAAGAAAGCGAGGATTGATAAATGAGTTTAAATTATGGAATATTTAGAAGTCAACCGATAATGACTATCAATGATTTAGCACAAATCGGTTCACACAATAAAAGAGAAAAGAAAGTATATAAAAGTAATAAAGATATTAAATTAGAATTAACAAAAAATAATATTGAATTAGT
>CANQIY010000003.1 GCA_947624125.1 uncultured Bacilli bacterium
CCCCCCGGAGTCAAGTTTTGGGACAAAAAAAGAGGTAAAAACCTCAAAAATTTTGTTTATAATTTATTTAGAAATTGTAGATTTATACCGTCTATTGGAACAACACTATCCTTACATTACTGTTATGGATAATTTTTTTATTAGTCCACAAAATTTAAAAAAATATTTATTTTTTCTTTTTAAATGTAAATAATAACAAAAAAAGATATGTTATAGGAACACCAATTATTGCTGATAAAAAATAAGCAAATAATTTATTCATTTCTAAAATGGAAACTATAACAAATACACATATTATTTGAATTAAAAAATTAGGTATATATGATAAACAAAATTTAATAAATTTGATAATACTAATATTTTCATCTTTAAAAGTTAGATAACTATTGAGTAAATAAGATATTATTAAACTAGTAAAATACCCTAAAACAAAAGCTAAAATAGAATCTAACTTTAAAGAATATAAATATGAAAATAATATTCCATTTAAAGCATTAATACTTCCCACAATAATAAAGCATAAAAATTTAGGGGTTAAAAACACTATTTTTAATTTTTCTAATAAACTAGGATTATAATTATTGTAAATTATAATATTATTCTTTTTTACTATATATATTTTTCCTAAATTAGAAATAACTAAATCATTAATATAATTACTTATATAAGTTTCTTCAAAATTATAAGATGATAATTCATTTAGCTTACTATAATCATCTTTGAACATTATAAATGTTTTAACTTTTAATTTTTTACTAACATATTTTAATAAAAACTCAGGTATATTAGTAACAATTATATCTTTTTTATGTTCTTTATCTTTATACCATTTTTCTATTTTAAACCAATTTGTTTTCCAAAATTCTTCAACAACTTCATCTATATTTTCAAAATCATTTATAAAACATAAAAAATTAGTTTGCATTTCTTTTTCACTTTTTTTACCTAATATATATAATAAAATATAATAACATTGCTTAAAAAAATATTTAATAATTGCTTTATTTTTTCGTAAACAATATTTATAGAAATCAAAAATACAATTACCATTATAAATAACTCCATTAAAGCTATATAATATCATAATTCACCTAAACAAAATACAAAATTGCCATTGTGAAAAGAACATAAATTAATACTAAACCAATTAATATTTTGTCTTCCAAAATAACATCAACCGGGTCACCTAAACTATCATTTTCAATATTCATGCTATAACGCATTAATATTAAAATTACTAAAGGCACAGTCCATATTAATAAATTGTTCTTACCTAATACATTCATATCTACTGTCCATAAGGAATAAAATACAATAGAAATAGCTAAACACATATACATATTTTTATCTAAAAAACTTTGAGTATAATATTTCAAAACTTCTCTGCTATCTTTGCCAACTCTTTTTATTTCATTTCTTCTCTTGCCTAATCCTAAATAAAAAGAACCGGATATAATGGTTAAATAAAGCCAATTAGATACATCTACATTGATTATATTAGCACCATAAAATACTCTTATTACAAAACCTGTAACTAGAATAACGATATCTACTAAAGGAATATTTTTTAAACCAAAACTATACAATATATTAATAACTATGTAAAGAATAATATATAAATAACTTAAATCTAATTTCTTTAAAGCAAGATAATTAAATAAAAAAGAGCATAATAGTATTATTATACTAAATAAAGTAGCCTTTTTTATTGATATTCTTCCTGATGCAATAGGTCTATTTTTCTTTTTTTCATGTAATTTGTCTTTTTCAACATCTTTTATATCATTTATAATATATACGAAAGAAGCTGCAAAATTAAAGGCTAAAAATGCTAAAATTACTTTTAATAATAGATTAACATTACCTAAGTTTTTACTAAAAATTAAAGGTAAAAAAATTAAAAAATTTTTTATATAATGTTTTGGTCGCATTAACTCTAAATATTTCAAATAAATCAAATCCTTTCTAATTATGAAATAAAATAGAAAATATATCCATTAATCCAGTCATATTAATAAATAACATGATAATTAAAATACATATATAAATATTTTTATCTTTTATAAATTTTTCTAAAGCAAATGCCACCAAAGGAATTATAGCCCATGAAAAATAAAAACTAAATAATGGTGCTTCATAACAATACCAATTAAACCTAACAAATAGTAAAAAAGCTATAATTATCCAATACATACAAATTTGCGCAAATTTATTCTTTCTATTAAACCAAAATCCTATTAATGTTACTATTATAATTAGAAATCCTAATTCATTAAAATTAAAACCTGTATTGGTAAATGTTATAATATTATTGGTAAAAATATATCTAGGAATTAATAAATTTGAAAAAAAGAATTCTGTTAAACTATATAATCTATTTACAATAGGCATAAATCCAGTACCATCCAACATTAAATTTGCTTGTTCCTTAAAATTTATTACTAAATTTAATTTTCCAAATAATGCACATATTCCTATGAATAAAAAAGCTATTTTAAGCCAATTAATTATTTTATCTTTTATTTTACCTTCACCAGAAAAAAATCCTAAACATACACTAGTAGTCATTGCTCCTACCGAAGATATCATTGCCATATTGGCTATTTCTTCATTTTTACATTTTTTAGCATACATAAATAAAATTATAAAGAATACACATAGTTGATATTTTTCTACAAACAACGTAAATAATAATGTTGGAAATGAACATAAATATAAATATAGCACTAATCTACTATCTGATAACCTCTTTAACATAACAGCATTCATAATAACTAAGAACAAATCAAAAATTGCTAATAACATAGGATATAATATTTTAATATTTGAAAAAAAGAACATAATGGGATAGATTAAGGCTCTAAGGGTCATAACCAAAGGAGCAAATAAAATATGTCTAATATCTAAAGCCCAAAATATATTTTCAAACATATAATTAGATACATAATATGTATCTAATGAAAATACTAAATCATAACCTTCATACATTTTTGAACATAAACTATAAGTAAATATTATAATTCCCAACATAACTAAAAAATATATTTTACTAATCTTTTTTTCTTCTTTATCAAAACTTTTAATAAAATTGATTATAAAAGGAATAATTGTTTCAAAAATATATAAATATATAAGAAATAATGCATACATTGAAAACAATTTTGTAGCTATTATAAAAATTCTTAATATTTTTAAATTTGTTAAAATTCGTAGAACACGTAAGCCAAAATTCTCATATGTATAAAATAATCTTATTTCATTAAGTGTCATTAAAGTCATTACTAAACAAATTATAAATAATTTTATATTCATTTTTTGTAAAACTTTTTCAACAAATTTTTCTTTAATTAAGTATAAACTTAAAAGAAAGGTAACTACTAAAGTTGTAATTCCATATTTAGGTAATAAGAATGTAGTTGTTAAAAATA
Source organism: uncultured Bacilli bacterium (assembly GCA_947624125.1). Taxonomy (GTDB): domain Bacteria; phylum Bacillota_I; class Bacilli_A; order RF39; family UBA660; genus SIG200. The sequence continues at coordinate 3,429 of CANQIY010000003.1, forward strand.
TAAAAGAAACGGAAAGCATAGAACTAATTAAAAAAATATTTAATAATATTGTTATAAACTTTTTTTGCAGTAGATTTTTCATACCTTTTACTCCTATACTTTAACTTTAATTATAGTCAAATCAGAAATGAATATTCATTACCATATAAATTTCTATTATTTGTCTTTTAATAATTATACCCCCCCCCGAAAATGCATTGTCAATGAATATTTAACCTAACAAACAAAAAAAGACTTAAAAAGTCTATTATAATTTAGTTATCGTTTTTAAAAAATCTTTACTTTTTAAATATAAACCAGTATAATCATCATAAAAATTATTAATAAAATAATTTATTTCTTTAATAATATTATCTTTTAAAGATAATTTTTTTATACTTTTAATATCTACTAAATAATACATATTAATAACTTTTACTAAACTTATGGGAACAATTCTTTCCCCTCGGTAACAATTTTTACAAATAAGACCACCTTTTTCACTTGATAAAGTAACAATTTCTTTTTTATTTCCACAAGATATACAACTAGTAAGATTTAAACCTACTCCTAAATAATCAAGTAATTTTACTTCCATAATATTAGTAATAACCATTGGGTCTAATCCCTCTTCAATTTTAAGTAAAGAAGAAATAAAATCATCATATATAGTTATATCATCAGTTTGTTTTAATACTTGACTAACTAAATCACATAAAAAAGTAGCATAACTTATCAGTAAAATATCACTCTTTATTTTTTTTAAAGGGTTTATTACATCTACAGAAGTTAATAATGATAATTTATCTTTTTTATAATAAATATTAAATTTACCATAAGTTAATTTCATTGTTACAGAACGTAACTTAGATTTTATTCCTAAGGCACCTTTCGCTATCATTCCTATTAAACCATATTCTTTTGTAAAGACATTAATTATTTTTGAACTATCTCCAAATGGCGTTTCTGATAAAATAATTCCTTCTACTTCTTTTAACATTTATTTCACCAACCATTTATATTATATCAAAAATTTACTCTTTTAATTAAAAAAAGGAATATTATCTTTCCTTTCTTTCTACTTCTTTATAATTTAAATAATCTTCTATTTTGCCACTTTTTTTAAATTTATTCCAAGCTTCCCGCTTATCCATTTTATTCACCTTTCTAATTATATATTGGTGAACTTTGTTTATTTTTATACAATTATTTAATCTAAATCAAAAAAACCTAATTCTTTTAAATATCTTTCTTTATCTTTCCAGTCTTCAATAACTTTTACATATAACTCTAAATAAACTCTTTTACCAAACATTTCTTCTAAATCTTTTCTTGCTAGAGTTCCTACCTTTTTTAACATTTCGCCCCCTCCACCAATTACTATTTTTTTAATATTAGGTTTATCCACAATAATATCAATATTAATATTAACTATATCTTTTTTATTTTCAATATGCGTACAATGACAAGTAATAGAGTGAGGTACTTCTTCCATTGTATTTTGTAAAAGCTTTTCTCTTACTAATTCTCCGGCCATAAAAGGAATACTACTACTGGTAATAATATTATCACCATAATATTTAATATCATCTTTTAAATATTTTTTGATAACATCAATTAGATGGGAAATATTATCATCCGTTAAGGCTGATGTTGGTACAATTTCCGTAAAACCATAATCTTTATATTCGTTAATAGCCATGATTAATGTTTCATTAGAAACTTTATCTATTTTATTGATTACTAAAATAACAGGTATTTCTTTTTGCAGTAAATTCTCCATCAAAAATTTATCGCCACGACCAATACCACTTTTAATATCGACAACTAAAAGAATTAAATCAACATCTTTCATCAAAGCAAATGACTGTTTATTTAATACTCTTCCCAATTTATCTAAAGGTTTAGCTATGCCCGGAGTATCAACAAAAATAATTTGATAATCTTTTTCATGATAAATGCCTTCAATAATATTACGGGTTGTCCCAGAAACATTACTCGTAATAGCTACTTTTCTTTTGATAATACTATTTAAAAGAGTACTTTTGCCAACATTAGGCCTTCCAATTATACTTACAAAACCACTCTTCATTATATCACCTAAATAATTTAATAAATAATTCCATAAAATATGGAACAAAGATATATAAATTAGCAATAACAGCAATTAAACTCATTAGTCCTGTTGCGGCGGAACCGCAGTCTTTGGCAATTTTTGCATATTCATTATATTCTTGTGTTACCATATCTACTGTTGCTTCGATAGCGGTATTAATAAGTTCAATAACACTTATTAAGACAAGTGAACCAAAAGAAATAACCCATTCTAAAAATTCAATATCAAAACATATGCCCATGATGATAATAATACAGCCACATAAAGCCTCTAAAACAAAACTAGATTCATTATTAAAACAATAAGCAAGCCCTTGAAATGTGTATTTAAATTTATTTAAAATATTGCGAATTAAGCTGACATCTTTTTTATCTTTTTGTGATTTCATCTTCATCTAACACCTTCTTTTGAATTCCAAACATTACTTCTTCTTCTTCCTTAGTCATATGGTCATAACCTAAAAGATGAAGTAACCCATGCACAGTTAAAAATGCTAATTCTCTTACTTCACTATGCCCATAAGTGAGGGCTTGTTCTTGCATTCTTGGAATACATATGTATATTTCACCTAAAAAACGCATATCATTATATCTATTTTTATCATTATCTTCAAAAGCAAAAGAAATAACATCCGTAACTTTATCAATATGACGATAATTTTTATTGATGTCTCTAATTTTTTCTTCACCTACAAAGACAATGCTAAAATTAGCATTTTTTACTTTTTCATGTTCTAAAGTTCTTTTAATTACTTTATCTAAAAAACTATAATCTTTATCATATCCATACTCATTTGTAATACTATAATCTATCATTTAAATATAACTCCCCAATAACCAAAAAGATAAATGCCTAGTAATAAGATAAGCACTATATAAACTAAATTATAAAATAAATCACTTTTAAAAATACTTGGTAAATGTCTGTTTATTGCAGATAACCCAATATATAAGAAATATCCTAAAATACCTCCAACTACATTTAATAAAATATCATCGATATCAAAAGAACGACCGATTTGAAGTTGAACAAATTCCACTGCTATACTTGTTAAAAGCGTAGTAACTACAATTGACCATACTTTTTTTGGGGAAACATAAGAACCAAAAAGGTAACCAAATGGTAAAAAAATCAAAATATTACCAAAGACATTATAATTAAACATACTAGAACCAACTTTGTATCTTGTTATTTCCGAAAAAGGTACTAAATTCATCCCTGAAGTTGTATTAACTTCTGTCATAGTTAGTATTTCAAATAAAAGCCAAATATAGATAATAGCAAATAAATAACTAAGTTCTTTATGCAAAGTAAATTTTTCATGATGATTTTGTAAATAGAAAAAACGCATTAAAGCAATGGCGACGATAAAAATGACTAACATCGGCCATATATTATTGAATACTTTGCTTATTAAGTTCGCTATCATCAGGACTTTCCTCCTCTACTACATCTGCTACCTTCGTTATACCAATATTTTCTTTGGTGGCAACAAAGAGCTCTAAATATATTGTACTATCATTTACCTCTTTTTTCAAAACTTTTTTTAATAATATCTCTTCATTTTCATCTAATTGTAATTGAATTTTTTCTAAGGCTAATTTTATTCCCTTATTATAAGCCTCTTCTTCCGTTAAATTTTTATATTTTTCCACATATTCTTTTTCTTTAAGAATATTGATTTCAAAATCATTTAACTTATATAAATTTATTATCTCATCTTTTTTAGTAGCAATTCTACTTTTAAAAACTCGATAATTATTATCATTAATTCTAATACCTAAATTATATCTATTTTTCCCTGTATATTCAATACTTTTTTCGACAAAAGGTACCGTTACATTAACTTTATACCATACTTCCCCATATATTTCGCCTTTAGCACATACTCTTTTTTTCACTTCATCATTAAAAGTGATTTCTCCGGATAAGATAACTTCATCTTTTAAAACATAATCATTGATTTCTTTTAAAGCCGTTCCTCGGTACATATTAAGACTAATAATTTTAGCGTCCATCTTGGCCACAACATGACAAAATGGTGGTTCATCTTCTGTATTTGTCTTCGTCTTTTCCGTTACATTCACGGTTAAAACCAGCCCATCAAATTTAATTTCTAACCATTCTAAAGTATCTTTATTATTTTTTAAAATATCTTCTACTATAACTTCAATTTTTTTATGACTCTTTTTTAATTTTAAAATATCTAAATTATACTTCTTTAATTCCTCTCTTAATAATTCTTGAATTTCTTTATTAGGGGTTTTAATATCGATTTTAAATATCATATTATTAACTAAAAATAATAAACAAATACTTAAAATAGTAGTTAAAATAAAGACAATATATTTTTTTATTATATAACTTAATTTTAAAGCTCCTAAAACTTCATATAATGTAACTTTATAACTAATTAAATATTTTTTTATTTTTAAATAATCATCTAAAGTTGTTTTAATTAAAAGCTCATCTTTATTTTTTTGATTATCATAAATAGTTATATTTAAATCATTTAATTTCGTCAAAATACTATAATAATTTTTATTATCAATTTTAACCCAAACTATGTTATTCTTCTTCATAATTAAACTCAACTTTCAAAATTTTACCTTTGATTAAAAATTCTTGTTTCGTCATCTGTTTAATTTTTAAATTTTGACCTTTTATAATTACTTTATTTTTTTTTAGTTTTAATATAATTTCTTCTTCATTTAATTTTAGAAGCTTTTGATAATTAAAAACATGTAAATTATTTTCATATATGGTTATGAAATCTTCTAAATCATATAAATAGTTTTTAAAATAATCTCTAAAATGTAAATTTTTCATCATTAAATTGTATGAAAAAGGGCATTAAAAAAGACTAATAATTTAGCCTTTTTCACTTAAGCATTTCCGTTAAAAAAAGATTAATAACGATTTTTTTTATGAGAATTTTTTATTCCTTCTTCTTTCTTTATTCTTCTTTCAACGCCTGGTTTAATATGAAATTTTTTCTTTTTTAGTGCTGAAGGGACACCGCTTCTGGCAACTTTTACTTTTAATTTTCTTAAAGCTTTATCTATATCACCATTTACTACAACCTTTGTCATAAAATCGCCCTCCCTTCGCTTTAACTGAACATATTATAACACTTAAGTATTTATTTGACAACGATAAATGTTTACAAATGTCAAAAATATTGTAAATTTCTTAACCTTTGACAGCTAATTAATTTTAACAATACGTTTTATTAACAAGACGACGTAAATTTGTTCCTACAATGCGACCATATTCAAAAATTTTATCAGCAACTTTTAAAAGTTGCTCAATAATCACACCACTCCAGCTACCACCTTTTACTAATAATAATTCTTCGTTACTTAACATATACCCTCCTTATCTTAATTCACACTTATTAGGATTAACAAAACCATCCCAAATACCGATAAAAAAAATCGATATACCTGTTGCAATACCTGTTAAAAGGCCCGCTATTTTAAAACTTAAAGCGCCACCTTTAATATCCATCATTTCTTCTTCATTTAAAATCATAAAACTACCTCCTTTATTTAAATAAATCAAAAATATATGAAATCAATTTTTTATTATCATAATGAAATTCAACTATTCCCATCTCATTATCATAAAATTTATTATCAACAACTAAATAGATATTTTGATATAATTCATTATTTATAAATTCGTATTCATTAAAAGACTCAATAGTATAATTAACTTTCTTTTTATTAAAGACTAGCATTTTACTTTGTTTTATTTTATCAGAGAGTTTGCTATTTATTTCGATTTGTAAAATACCATCTTTATATAAACCATAAGTCTCTAACTTCGTACTTACTTTAACTTTAAAACTTAATATAACAAAAACTATAACTCCTAGTAAAATAATGATGATTAAATAATGATATTTGCCTATTTTAGGATGTAATAATTTATCATAATTAAGATAATAATTCACTATTTATACCCCCTAAGTCTATAACATTTGGAAAATACTTTTTCTGATTTTTATGAGAAATATAGATAATGGTTTTATCTTTAAAATAGGCACAAATATTATTAATTATTTTATTTTCTAATTTTTCTTCTACTTCACTTAAAACTTCATCAAGAATTAAAATATTAGCTTTTTTGAGAAGCCCTCTAGCTAAAACAATTCGCTGTCTTTCTCCACCGGAGATATTTTCGGCTTGCCCTTCGATAAATGAGTCATAACGTAAATTACGCTTTTTTAAAATACTTTCTACTTCACATAAGGAACAGATTTTATAGAAATATTCTTCATCTATCTTTCTATTAATTAAGATATTATCTCTAATAGTGCCCGAAAAAAGCTTTTCATCTTGCGAAATATATAAGATATTATCTCTTATCACACTTAAACTTAAATCTTTGATATTTTTATTACCAATAAGAATACAACCAGTATCAATTGTCTTTTCTTTATATATTAATTTACAAATTGTACTTTTCCCACTTCCACTGCAACCATCTAATAACACATGCTCACCATTTTTAATGGTAAAATTAACATTTTTTAACACATCATTATAATTATTATAGGAAAAACTGACATTTTGAAAAATAATATCTCCTTTCAATTTTTCTTTATGCAAACTGTCCTTTTCTTCCTCAATATTCATAAATTCTAAAACTTTTTGATAAGTTACTTTGATATAATTGTATTTTGGAAGTAAATTAATCATATTTTTAACAGGGTCAATACAATAACCTAAAATAATATTAAAGGTAAATAAATCGACTAAGCTAAGATTTCCCTCTTTTATTTGCCAAAAGCCATAGGTATTTATTAGTAAAAGACAGAATTCTAATAAGAAATCTTTACCTAAATTGGAAATATTAAAAAAATTATTAAATTTATAATTATGAAATAAATATTTAGATAAAACATTCTCTAATTTAGTTAAAACACTCGTTGTAACATTTAAATTTTTGATACTATTTAACATATTTAAATCTTCAATAATAACACTGTTAAAATCAGTCTCATAATTGATATTAATCATCGCTTCACGATAAATAATTTTACTAATAAAAAAGCCATAAATGATATATAAAATAATAAAGATAAGTAAAATCATAAATAATGTCTTATTAAGAAAATATAAAATTAGCATTGATAATCCCACCATTAAGAAATCAAGAAAACCACTTACTAAAATATCGGAAAATAAACTTTTTATATTGCTTATCTCCCTAATCCGAGTAATTATTTCTCCAGTTGTCCTGTTTCTTATACTATTTGAAGGAAGATAAAAGATATGTTTAATAAAATTAGAATACAAATAAGTATCAACAATGGTCTGTAAATGATTTTCATAGTATTCTCTAATAGCATACATCACTATTTTTATAATGGTTAATAATCCAAATATTAAAATTAAATAACGTAAATAAGTATCATTGGTTCCTAAAACATTACTACCCACTTTTAAATAATAACTACCAATAACAGAAAAGATGGTTAATAGAATACTTGCCATAATTATTTTTAAAATGAGAAACTTTTCTTTTAAGATAATTTTTAAAAACAATTCTTTCAAAGTTAAACCTTTTTCCATCACAATTAACTTTTCTCTTGGGTAAGAAATAATAACGTGTCCTGTAAATTGTTTGGCAAAATCACTTATTTTTTGCTTTCGATAACCACATCCCGGGTCCATTAAATAAATGGTATCTTTCGCAATTTCTCTTACAACCACAAAATGTTCTAGACCATTTTGTAATTTAACGTGAGCAATAAAAGGTACTTTCATATTCATATTCTTAATGTCATGCTCCAAAATCCCCATTGAATCAAAACCCCATTTTTTAAAAGTATTTACGATATGATAAGCACTAGTCCCATTGATATTTGTTAACGTATCTTCTCTTAATTTTTCTAAAGAAATATAGCCATTATAATAAATAATTATCCATTGCATACAACAAATACCACAATCTTTAAAATCATGTTGTAAAATCGGTCTAATTTTTTGCATTCTTTCCTCCCTTCACTTATATTATTTGTCACCATTTTTCTTATTTCCTTTTTTTATTCTAACTTTTTTTAATTTTTTTTTAAATTAAACATATATTTTAGTAGATAATAGGGAGAGATTATATGATTAATAAACAAAATTTGTGGTTTGTAACATTATTTTCTTTAATTTTAATTCTAGGTATTTACTATGTAAGTATTGATGATGATGTATCTAGTGTTTTAAAAACCGAAAACAATGAAACTGATGGAACCGTTATTGAAATAACTGAATCCGATGTTTTAGTGGCTTTAGAAGTCGAAAATGATGAAGAAAAACAAGCTTTAATGGAAGAATATCAAGATATTCTTTTAGATACGGATAGTACTTTAGAAGAAAAAAATGATGCTTATGAAAATTTACAAAAAATAAATAATTCTAAAGCTGAAGAAAATAAAATCAAAAAATTGATTAAAGAAAAATTTTCGTTAAATTCCTTTGTTAAAATAACTGATAACACCATAAGTATTACGGTTTCTGAAAAAAACCATAGTGCTGAAAAAGCTAATTCCATAATGCGAAGTGTCCAAGAACTTTATGAAGATGATATGTATATTACGGTTAAATTTAATGAATAAAAAAATGCCATAATTGACATTTTTTTATATTTCGATTAATTCTTTAACTTTTACTTCTCTAAGTTCATTATCAATAATACTATATAAATATAATTTGATTTGTGACTCAGGAGAAATAGATTTTAGATATTGATAATAGATATTTAATTGTTCTTCATATTCAGGAGTGTCAATATTTTTTGTTTTATAATCTATTATTTTAATTACACTACCCTCTATTAAAACTAAATCGATTATCCCTTGATATTCTTTTTCTTTAGTTTTTAAAATAAATTCTTGTTCTTTATAAATTTCTGTTTTGTTATTAATATTTAACTTCTTAACAAAGGAATCTAATAACTCTTTATATGGTGTATCCTTTGGAATATTTAAAAAGTCAACTTCTTCAAAAGCTTTATGTAAATTAGTTCCATATTCCATCATGTCTAATGTCTTTTTATCTAATAATTTATCTACTACTTTTGATGCATGCTCATGAGCTTTCCTTTTCTTTAAAATATTTAATTCATGATAATTAATGTTAACATTAATATTTTTTTCTTTCTTTAAATTCATAGATTTATTATAAAGATATTCTTTAGTTAAATTTAATTCTTCTAAATTAATATTTTTTATATATTTTTTAATATTACCATAAATAGAATTTAAAATACTTTGTAAAGATTTATATTTTTTTCTTATTTTTCTATCAACTATATTTTTAACATATTCTTCATTTTCATCTAATGGACACACAATAATCATTTTTTCTCTTGCTCTTGTTAAAGCAACATAGAATAGTCTTATTCTTTCGGAAATATTATCAATATAATATTTATTTCTATATAAATCTTTAATAATTGCTTCTTTCACTCCATCATTATAATAAGGCGTAATAAGACCATATTTATTATCATATAAAAATTTATCAACAACATCTCTTATATTAAATTCTTTATAGTAACCACTAAAATAACAAACAGGAAATTCTAAACCTTTTGATTTATGAATGTTCATAATTTTAACACAATTAGTTAAACTTTCTTTAAAAGAATATTTAATTTCGTTTTTACTATTAATCATTTCTCCTAAATATTCTTTAAACTCCTCTATTGTATATCCCATATTATTTAAATTAATGGCCATATCAAATAAATTATCTAAACGAATTAAAATATTATTAACATCCCCTATTTTGATTATTTTTTGATAAAAGGAAAATTTATCGATAATTAAATTTAATAATTCATAATTATTAAGACTATCTAACTTACTACTTATCTCTTTCGCTATTTTATAAATAAGTGTATCTTCATAAGTATTATTAGTTATAATATTAAATATTTCGTTATCACTATATTCAAAAAGAAAGGAACGAGCAACACTCATAAAATAATACTTAAATTCGTTGTCTATTTTTTGGTTAGATATTTTTAAAATTAAACCAATAATGTTATTAATTAATATGATATCGATTTCACTAGTTAATTTTTTGTCTTCATAAATACTTAAAGGAATTTGGAAATATTCAAATATTTTTTTATAGGTAGGAAAGGAAGAACCTCTATCCATAATAATACAAAAATCATCATACGATACATCTCTTAAGGCATGGGTTTCTTTATCAATAACTTGGTAATGTTTCTCTATTTTTTTTAAAATATCTTTCGCAATAATAAAAGCTTCCATTTCTTCATGTTTAAAATTTTTATTTTCTTTATCATTATAATTATATATTTCTAAATCGTAATTACTGGTACTTTTATTAATATCATAATCCGTATTACCATAATTCATTTGGTGACTTAATTTATAATTGGCCCCGCCTATATCATCATCCATAATAAGAGAAAAAATGTCATTAATGCCCGCAATAACTTCTTTTCTCGACCGAAAATTCTTTAATAAATCGATTTTTAAACCACCCTTTTGATTACTATAAGCATCATATTTTTCTTTAAAAATTTGAGGGTTAGCATTCCGAAAGCCGTAAATGGCTTGTTTAATATCTCCCACCATATAAACATTATTATTTTGGATTAAATTAATAAATTCTTCTTGTAAATCGGAAGTATCTTGATATTCATCGATTTCTATTTCTGAAAAACTATTTTTTATTTCTTCACAAATATGGGGATTTTGTTTTAATAAATTGATAGCCATGATAGCAATATCAGTAAATTCATATAAATCATATTTCTTTTTATAAGCATCGAGTTTATTAAAATATTCTTTAGCAATATTTAAAATAACTTCAATATAGTCTTTAATATCTTTAAAACTATTTCTTATTTCTTCTTCACTTTTAAATCGTAACAATTTATTTAATTCATCTAAATCATCACTAATATTATCTTTATAGATTGCAATTTCCTCACTTTCTCTTGGTCTTCTTGGTAATTTTATATCTACACTTGCCTTTATTTCATCATAAGTTTTAGCATGAATTAATCTATCTAATACTTTCACCATTTCTTCATAAAAACTAGGAAAATTACTACTTTCTAAACTATATAAATTCGTTTCAATATCCTCAATTATTTCTAATAATAAAGCATAATATTCTTTTAAATATTCATCTATTTTTTCTTCACTTAAATAATTTTTAAAATAATTATTTAGATAATCTTCTTTATTACTTTTTAAAGATAAATTTTGCAATATTTTTAAAATTTCTTGTTTTAAAGTTGTATCATTTTTTATCGTATTATTATTAATAAATTTAGCAAAATTTTCTTCTTCAGTTGCATAATTTTCCAAAAATATTTCTTCTAAAATATTATTTTTAACAAGAGCAATAATACTAGAATCAATAATACTAATATTAGGTGAAACATTTAATAAATAATGATATTTTTTGATTAAAGATAAAGTATAAGCATCAAAGGTTTGAATATGGGCTACTTCTAAATAATCTAAGTTATGCCTAAGGGTTGCATCACTTGCTATTTTTTTTCTAATTCGCTCTTTCATTTCCCCCGCTGCAGCTTCCGTAAAGGTTAAAATAAGTAATTCTTTGATATTAATACCTTTTTTTAATTTTTCTAAAACTCTTTCTGATAAAACAGCGGTCTTACCAGAACCAGCTCCGGCTGAAACAATAATATTACTTCCCTCTTTATATATGGCATCTTTTTGTTCATTAGTCCATTTTGGCACTCTCATCACCTCCTAAAAAACTTAAATCTTTAACCTCTTCTAAAATAACATAATCTTTTTCAGTTTTAAAACATATATCTCTAAATTTACAAAATTCACACCCTAAATCTTTGTCATAACCAATTTTTTTGGGATTAATAGAAAATTTAGCCTCAATAATATCATTAATACTTGTATCAATAATTTTTTCTGTTAAAGAAATAACTTGCTCGATTTCATCATCACTTAAAACTTGGGCTGTTTTCACAAAATCTCCATCTTTTTTACACTTTAAACCACTTATTAACTGCGAATTTTCATAACTACTATCCATTTTTTTTAAAAGCTCAATATTTTTATTAGAAAAACCAACTAATTTTAAATTACTTGCCCAAGCTTCACCAAAAGTCATTTTATCATTCTTATTTAAATTTTTATTTAAGATAAATTGTAAATAAAAACCAGCAAACTTCGGATTAACAAAAATATTAGCACTTTTTACTAAGTATAAATAAATAGGTAATTGTAAAACAAAATTATTAGGTAAATATCTTAAATCGGAAGAAACATTACCGGTTTTATAATCGATAATAGCCACGACTGTCTCATCTTTTTCCTCTTCATATAAAATTTTATCAATAAAACCTTTAAAAGAAACTTGAACATCTTGAACTAATTTATCTATAACAAATCTTTTTTCATGAAGTTCATTATTTAAACTTATATATTTCTTTTGCTCATTGATAACATTTAAAACAAATTTTAAATCACTTACCATTTTCTTTAGAAAAAATTTTTCTTTAGCATTTAATATTTTGCCACTTTTAAGTACATAATTTTGAACTTCTTCTTCAATGGAAGTTGCATTATCAATACTTACTTTTTCTAAAACATCATGAAAAATAGAACCAATAAAAGCTTCAAAAGTTTCTTCATATTTATTTAAATTTAAAATATTTTCAATATAATAACGAAAAGCACAGCGATTAAAATTATGAAGCGAAGTATAAGAAAGACTTAATTTATGAGCTAAATAATTTCTTAAACTTTCTTTATCGATATTCTTATATTTATTATCAAATTTTTTATACGGAATATTTAAATTATTTTTATAAATTAAATATTCATCTGTTACGGTACCATATATTTCATAATTATATTCTAATGACGCTAAAGTAAGTTCATCAGCTAAATGAGAATAACTAGTTAAAATATCTTCTTTAGGATATTCTATTTGTAAGTTTAATTCTTCTACTAAACTAGAGGGATAATAACTAGTTTTATTATCTCTTAATTTATAAGTAATAATAACATGAGGTAAATTTTGAAGTTTTCTTTTGGTATTTTCTTTTATTTCTTTATTAATATTAACGACTTCTTTTAAATTAACTTTTAAGCGATTAGCGCCATCAATATAATCATCATCTTTTACTATCTTGGGAATAAAAGGAGAATTAAAATTCATTACAAAAACATAATCATCTTCTAAAAATAAGTCATTAATATCTTTTATTTCTACATAATTTTCTTCATCATAATTATCAATAGTAATTTTTTTTAAATCAGCAATTATTAATTCTTTTATATATTCATCAAAAGAGGTAAATAAATATTTATTACAAACAGTAATTATTTTATTCACTAAATTATGATTGCCATGCTTTATTTTTTTTATGGCATAATCTATTCCTAAATCTAAATTATTAATAAAAGTTTGCGTTAATTGATAACTATATAAAGAATTTTTTAGAGGAATTTTTAAAGGTATATTATATATCTTAAAAATTCTTTGTAAATTATTGTAATATTCTTTACTAACATTAACTAACTTAATATGATTTATATCTATATTTTCATCTATTAAGGCACTTATTTTTTTCACAACAAAAGTTATTTCTTCATTCATTGTTTTAAATTCATAGACTGTCTTTATTTTATTATTACGATTTTCTCTTATTATAGTAGCGTTAATTTTCTTAAAAATTTCTTCTTCATAACTTTCTAAATAGTCATAACCAATAACAAAAATTTTTTCAAAACTTTGTAAATAAGAAAGAAAATGAGGATTATAAATTAAAAGATTATTTTGCTCTAATTCTTTTTTTAATTTAACTAAAAAATCTAATTTTTCATCATTATACTCTTCTTTATCGATATATTTTAAATTATCTAAATACATTTCCGCTAGAGCCGGTTTCATTTTGTAATGACTAATTAAATAATAAAGAGCTTTTTCATTTGTTTTAAAAAAGTATTCTTGCCAAAATTCATCTTTTCTTAAAAATTTCACATTTAAAAAAAGATGCTTTTCAGCTAAAGAAGTTAAAATATTTTTTTTATAACTATCTTCACAAATAATAATTGTATGATTAACTATTTCTTCAATTTTCATAATTTCTCCACATTTTGTTCATAATCTTTAATAATATTTAATAATTCCTCTTTTGTTTCAGCATTACAAATAAGTAATTTAACTTTTTTTGTATTAGGCATTCCTTTTAAATAATACATAAGAATTGTTCTAAGTTCTAAAACAGCTATTTTTTCACCCTTATCTTTAACTAACAATTCAATATGTTCTTTCATCATTGCTATTTTTTCTTTAAAAGATACTTCTTCTTTAATTGTTCCATCTTCTAAATAACTTAAACATTCTTGAATTAACCACGGATTACCTAAAAGACCTCTTCCTATCATAACGGCATCACATCCACAATAATCAAGCATTTTTTTAGCATCATAACAACTAGTTATATTACCATTACCAATTACCGGAATTTTAACACTTTCTTTAACTTGTTTAATAACATCATAATTAACAACACCACTATACCCCTGTTTTCTTGTCCGTCCATGCACAAAGATAGCTTTAGCCCCAGCTTTTTCACAAATTTTTGCAATTAAAGGGGCATTAATACTATCTTCATCCCAACCAATGCGAATTTTAACCGTAACAGGCACCGAAACACTTTGCACAACACTAGAAACAATTTCATAAACTTTTTCCGGACTCTTTAATAAAGCACTTCCCGCTTTGTTTTTAATTGCCACTTTAGGAACAGGACAACCCATATTGATATCAATAATATCGGGATGGATATAGTCTTCAACTATTTTCGCGGCCTTACCCATTGTTTCTTTATCACTTCCAAAGATTTGAATAGCAATAGGTCTTTCTTCTTCATCCATATCTAATAAAGAAAAAGTTTTTTTCGAATCATATACTAACGCTTTATCGGAAACCATTTCGGAGACGACTAAACCAACGCCAAATCGTTTACAAATTTTCCGGAATGTTTTATTTGTAAATCCCGCCATCGGCGCTAAAACAATTTGATTTTGAATTGTAACATTACCTATTTTCCACATAAACACCTTTAGTTATTAATAATCATCACTACATTATCATAATCTTCAAGTAAAAAAGCATTCGCATCATCAGTATCAATATGTAATTCTAAAGTAGCATTATCACTTACTTTAACATAAGCATCCATAATTCCACTTTTTTCTCCATCTACTTTAATTTGGACTTTATCATTATCTTTAACATTAAATTTCTCGGCATCTTCTTTATTCATATGAACATGACGTTCTGCAATAATTACACCCTTTACTTCTAAACTACCTTTTTCCCCTTTTAAAGTAATATTTAAGCTATCAGCTAAATCCCCACTTTTTCGAACCGGAGGATTTAAACCTAATAAACGGGCATCTCTTTTAGAAATTTCAATTTGATTATAAGAGCGATGTGGCCCTAAAATACGGACATTTTGAATTTCTTTTTCCCAATTTTTAATTGTTACTGTTTCATTCGATGCATATTCTCCTTTTTGATTTAAATCATTTCTTTTAGTTAAAGGATGCGAAAATAATTGGTCATAAACATCCTTCGTTAAATGAACATGTCTATTACTTATTCTTGCTTTAATAATATATTCCATAAAAATCACCCAATATAATTATAACTTATTTAAAGGAATATTTATAGTAAATTAACACATATTAATAATGGTGATTAAAAAAATGAAGAAACCTGGATGTAGTAAATGTAATGAAACTCAAACCCAAGGACGTTGTTACATCGATGAAGAAAGTGGCCTTTTATGTGTTACTTTAGAAGACAAAATCGATTTACCTAAAGGCAAAAAGGTTTTAGTTCCGCAAATATGTACAACATGCGGAACAACAGAATGGATTACAATTGATACTGAAGACGAAGAAAAATAGTAATGATATTGCTATTTTTTTAATTTAAAAAGACTATTAACAAATCATTCTTTGTTAACATTCTAATCTATCATTTAATATTTCTTTGATAATTTTGTCCTATTAAAGCAAATTCAATTTAATATTTTCCCTTTTTATCCTTTAAATTCTTAATCTCTTTTTTATAATTTTGCAATTCTTCTTTAGATATAATTACATAATTTTGGTATTTTATATAATCTTCTTCATTATCTTTTAAGCCGACAACTAAAATTAAGATAGCACTGATAAAAATTAAAACACATACTATAATTAATAAAATATTTTTTATTCTTTCCAAATCATAAACATTTTTAACTAAATTTTGTTCTAAATAATAATTCATAACATATACACTACTTAAAAGTATAAATGAACCAATAAATAAGATAATTAAAATAACTATTAAAATTGAACTATTATCTTTAACTACATATATATCACTTTTACTACTATTCATATTTCGAGCCCCTTATATAAATATAGTATATCACATATGTGGCTACTAGCCTATATATAAAATTAATTTTTTTGGTGAAAATATATTTATAAGTTTGGTGGTCTATAATGAAAGAAAATTCTTATAACGATGAATATTACTATACTTTAGTAAGAAATAATATAAAAAAATTACGGAAAGAAAAGAAAATGACACAACAAAATTTAGCAGACATGACTGATTTATCAAGAGAATATGTTTGTGATATTGAAAATGAAAAACGTAATAAACACTTTACTATTGCGGTCTTAGGTCGTATTGCTGATGCTTTACAAGTTCCTATAACAGAATTTTTCAAAAAATAAAAGTGGTATGTTAAAATGAACATAACACTTTTTATTTACCTTAATATTTTTATTAAATAACCTTTTTACCTGATAATATTAAATTAAAATTACGTTTAAAATAATCCCATAGATTAGCTTTACTTACATCTTCAGAAACAGTAATACCTACTTCTGTAATAATATTTCCTTCATTATCGATAATTTGAGCTTTACCTACTTCATCCCCTTTTTTAACCGGAGCCACAATTTTATCTGTACTAATATTTATTGTATAATTTTTGGCTTTATCATTAACATTTAATAATTCTGTAGCGTCATCCATCAAAACGATTTTAGTACTTTCCATTTTTCCTTTTTCCACTCTTACTTCATCAATAACTTTATTTTTTTCAAAAATAGTTGATAATTTATAACTATTAAAACCATAATTTAATAATTTAACTGTATCACTAGTTCTATTATCAGCTGTATCAACACCCATAACAACTCCCACTAAACGCATATTATTTTTCTTAGCTGTTGAGGTTAAACAATAACCAGCTGTTTGGGTAAACCCAGTCTTAAGACCATCAACATCTTCATAAAACCGCACTAACCTATTAGTATTAACAAGCCATGTATTAGTACCATCCGGTCTTTGTAAATAATCTTCATAAATACTTGTAAATTCTAATATTTCCGGATAATTTTTAACTAAATAAGTACCCATTAAAGCCATATCCCTAGCTGTACTTACATGCCCTTCTGCATCAAGTCCATGGGGATTAACAAAATTAGTATTTTGACAACCAATTTCCCTACATTTTTCATTCATCATTTCGACAAATTTACTCTCTGTTCCTGCAATTTTCTCACTCATAGCTACCACCGCATCATTGGCTGATGCAATAGCAATTGATTTTAAAAGTTCTCTTACTTTATATTTTTCAAATGTATTTAAATAAACTTGACTACCACCCATTCCACTTGCATTTTCACTAATAACTACTTGGTCATCCATACTTAAATTACCATTTTTTATTGCGTCCATAATTAAAATCATACTCATAATTTTTGTCATACTAGCCGGAGCTCTTTTAACATCAGCATCTTTTTCATATAACACTTTCCCTGTTGATACTTCCATTAAAATAGCACTTTCACTAGCTTCCACTACTTCTTCAGCTAAAACTTTATTACTAAATAAAAGTAAAAATAAAAAACAAAATATTAATATTATTTTCTTCATTTAACACCTCTAATAAATAAGTATGCTAAATTTTTAATAATATTTATTTTGTTTTTATTTATAACGTATTAATTTATTTTTTTTCACTAAATAAGCTTCCCTAGCAATATTAAACATAGGTAAATCACTATAAGAATCAGAATATGCACAGTTAACTACAGCATCTCTATATTCTTTTTGAAAACGCCGAATTTTTTCTTCACCTTTACAATTTTTGCCAATAATTTCACCTTTTTTAACATCATATTTAGTAGCAATAACATTATTAATATTTAATTTTTGACAAAAAGAATTTATTAAAAAATCGGGAGATGCTGAGATAATCGTATCATTTTCTTTTTGATTGTTTAAATAAAATTCTTTAATATTTTTCATATTTTTATTAACAAAGGTATTAATATATTTTTCTAAATTATCGATATCTTTAACAAAATTAAATAATTCACTTTTAACTAATGTTAAATTAAGAGCTTTCTCTTTTAAAAGACATTTCAGAACTTTTAATAAACTTCTCGTAACTATATAAGGGTGACGTAAAAGTGAATATTTAATAAATTTAACAGAAGAGTCACCCTTAAAAATAGTATTATCAAAATCATATATATTCATAACTAATCACCTAAATGAAAATTTCTTATTTCTTCTAAATCAATACCTTCTCTTTGAATATATTCTTTATGCATCTTTAATTTCTTTTTCATTAAATTCTTAGTTTGTAATACTTCTTCGGTTTCTTCAACATATTTAAGAGCATCTAAAACTAAATTAAACCGGTCTATTTTATTTTGAACTCGCATATCAAATGGGGTTGTTATTGTTCCCTCTTCATTATAACCATGCACATGAATATTATGATTTACACGATTATAAGTAAGTTCATGAATTAAATTAGGATAACCATGAAAAGCAAAAATAACATGCTTGTCTTCAGTAAATAATTTATTAAATTCACTATCAGTTAATCCATGCGGATGTTTATTACTGCTTTGCAAACGCATTAAGTCAATTACATTTATAACTCTTGTTTTAACACTAGGACAATATTCTTTTAAAATTTGCGCCGCGGCGATAGTTTCCAGAGTTGGAGTATCACCAGCACAAGCTAATATAATATCCGGATTTTTAGGTTTATTGGAAGCCCATTCCCAAATACTTAAACCTTTTTTACAATGTTTAATAGCTTCATCCATCGTAAGCCATTGCAAACTAGGTTGTTTAGAAGCCACGACTACGTTAATATAATTTTTGGTTTTAATAATATGTTCAAATGTTGATAATAAAGTGTTGGCATCAATTGGAAAATACATCCGCACAATGTCCGCTTTTTTTGTAGCTAAATGATTTAAAAAGCCAGGGTCTTGATGGGTATAACCATTATGGTCTTGTTGCCAAATATGACTCGTTAAAATATAATTTAAAGATGCAATTGGAGCCCGCCATGGTATTTCTTTGGTTACTTTTAACCATTTAGCATGTTGACTAGCCATCGAATCGATAATTCTAATGAAGGCTTCATAACTATGAAAAATTCCATGTCTTCCTGTAAGTAAATAACCCTCTAACATTCCTTCACACATATGCTCAGAAAGCATCGAATCAATAACACTACCTTCCGGTGCTAAAAATTCATCATTATCTTCGATTTGGGCGTCAAACTTCCTATTTGTTACTTTAAATATTTCACTTAAACGATTAGATAAAGCTTCATCCGGACCAAATATTTTAAAATTATTTTTATTAAGTTTAATAATGTCTCTTATATAACCGCCAAGAATGCGCATATCTTCTGCTTTAGTAATGCCTCTTTCAACTTCAATTTTATAATTGGTAAAATCAGGAACTTTAATGGTTTTTAAAAGAAGACCACCATTAGCGTTTAAATTAGCACTCATACGGCTTGTTCCTTTAGGGGTAAGCTCTAATATTTCTTTTACTATTCTTCCCTTATCATCAAATAATTCTTCCGGTTTATAACTTTTTAACCACTCTTCTAAAATAACTAAGTCTTTTTCAACATTTTTAAAAGAAAGTGGGACTTGATGAGAACGAAATGTTCCTTCTACTTCACATTTCTCAATTATTTTTGGACATGTCCAACCTTTTTTCGATTTTAAAATCAACATCGGATATATCGGTCTTTTGAATTGTTTGCTTTTTTTAGCATCTTCTTTGATTTTCTTAATTTTTTTTAATATATTATCTAAAGCCTCCGCCATATCTTCATGATAATGCTCATTGTCTCTTACATCTACAACAAAAGGCTCCCAACCACAGCCTTTAAAAAAGGCTATTCTTTCTTCTTCACTAATTCGCGCCATAATGGTAGGATTAGCAATTTTATAACCATTTAAATGCAAGATAGGTAAAACAATTCCATCTTTTTTCGGATTTAAAAATTTATTACCATGCCAACTAGTAGCTAGAGGTCCTGTTTCAGCTTCCCCATCGCCAATAACACAGGCCGCGATTAAACTAGGATTATCTAACACAGCCCCAAAAGCATGCGCTAAACTGTAGCCAAGTTCACCACCTTCATTAATTGAACCCGGTACTTCCGGAGCAACATGGGAAGAAGTTCCTCCTGGAAAAGAAAAGTTTTTAAATAATTCTTTTAACCCTTTTTCATCTTTAGTAATATTTGGATAACACTCACTATATGTTCCTTCAATATAACTATTAGCTATCATGGCTTGTCCACTATGACCGGGACCTGATATATATATCATATTGAGTTTATTTTCTCTAATTAGACGATTTAAATGAATATAAATAAAGTTTTGACCGGGTGCACTTCCCCAATGGCCAACTAATTTATTTTTTATATCACTACGCACTAACTTCGTTTTTAAAAGAGGATTATCTTTTAAATAAAGCATTCCTAAAGACATATAATTACATAAACGAAAATATTTATCTAAATTTTCGATTTCTTTTTTAGTTAAACTCATATTATCATCCTTCTTATATTCTAAAATAATTATAAATGATATTTAACAAATTCTCAATATAAATAAAGTTTAAAAAAATATAACTATGCGTTATATTATACTAATTTATCAAACAATTCAATTAAATTGTCAATTTCTTTTTGGTCTTTAACATTTAAATTATTTTGCATATAATTAGCCAAAATATTTCGCCCTACTGTCTTTAGAGAATTAGTTAAAGCTGCAAGTTGAATTAAAACTTCTTCATAAGAGCGATTATCTTTAATCATCCCATTTAAACCATTAATTTGGCCACAAATTATATTTAAACGTTTGGTAAAATATTCTTTATCATTTTCACTTTTAATAAAATTTTGTTTATTCATCTTTATTCCTCCTCATTAGTAATTTTACTACATATCTATTTCCTTACTTCTTAATTATATCAATATTTATAAAAAAAAGAAATACTTTCTTTAAGAGGTATAACTATTTTTTTCTTAATAATTTAAATTCACTATCATTAAGGGGCATCCCATATCTTACTTTATCAGAAAGACTAAAATTATCTAATTCATTAAAACCTTTAGCTTTTTTATATTTACCTATTATCTTAAGTGTATTTATAATAACACCATCTTTATTTTCATAACCAACATAATAATAATATTTTAATAATTTTTGAAAATACAGAGCATATTCTTTTTTATTTTCTAAGTTAGCTAAATCAATAACGGTTCTTAAAGCCTCTATGTTGGCATTACGCTCAATTACAGTATATTCTGCTTTTTTATTATATAAAATATATCTTAAATTACTAACAGGATTATTTTTATAGTTAAATTCCATACAAAATTCTAAAAATAAATCATAACAACTATTTAAAAGTGTGCTAGGAGATGCTAAATATTTCCAACCAATTGCGCCCTGATAAGAATGTTCTAATTCATGAAGTAACATAAAAAGACCTAAATAACATTCAAAATCCTTAATATTACTAAAGGGGGGTTTTAATTCTTCTTTCATATATAAAATACCATTATTATAAGCATCTATATCAATATTTAAAGAATTATTATTAAAATTATAATATAAAAGTTTGTCTTCTTTTGAATATGTTTTCTTAACAATTGGTTTTTGTTTATTATCTTTAATACTAAATGTATCATAAAATTCATTTAAATAGTCTAAATCAACTGGTTTTTTAGCCATTTTTTCTAAATAAGTTGCTAATAAATTTAAATAATCTTTCGTCTTATTAATTTCTGTCATAACATTCTCCCTTTTTAAAGCTTTATTATTATATAATAAATATATGAAATTACAAGTCTAAAATAACTTTAACCTAAATAAAAAACCATATTTTTTATGGTCTTTTAAATTATATTTACACTTTGGTCTTAACAAACACAGTCGACATAAGTATCAGATAAACATCTTATACTACATAGACAACTACAGTCCATTGTAAAGAATGAGTTGGTAGCAACATAAGGATATAAACTAGTTGGGTCAGTATTTTCAGCTAAAACTCTAAATGTACAACAATTGCCTTCGATTTTTTCTACTCTAAAAACGGTTGAACATGTGGCATTACTAGGTGCTCCGCTACAATTGGTTGTATCTTTACTTGTTGGCATACTCCAAGGTGTTCCATTTCCACAGCAAGTATAAAGCATAACTGGTCTTGTATTACATACTAAACAATTACTACCTCCACCAAGCATTGGTCTATCACAAGTATCTAAACAATTATCTGGACAAGCATTTTCTTGTAAAACTAATATAATGCTTAAAATTTCATTGATACAGTTCCCAGAACTATTTGAATTATTTGCAAAATTATTGTTATTCATCTTTTCACCCTTTCATGTATTCTCATTATTAATTTATGTTTAATTTTTAAAATAGTGAGTATACTTTTTATTCTTTTTTAAAACTCCTCTTTTTCTTTAAAATATTTAAGTCTTTTAAAATAGTAAGTTTCATAGTATAATTATATGTGGGTGATTAAATTTGAATCCAATAATACAATATATTATTATTGCCTTTGTTATTCTAATTATTCTAGCTGTAGCTTTTAAAGTTACAAGAAAAGACTTTGCTATTAAAGAAAATAAATTGCTAGAATACTTAGGAGGAAAAGATAACATTATTAATGCTGAATGTAATATGAGCAGATTTAAAGTTATACTACATGATGTATCTTTAGTTCAAAAAGATGCCATTCAAAGGCTCGGAGCAAAAGGCATTGTGGAAATTGATAATCAATTAAAAATAATATTTGATAAAAATGCAAAACAATTAAAAAAATATATTGACGAAATCGTTTAATATATTTTTTTATTGCCAACTATTCTCTATTTCTTTATAATCAGTTATTCTTAAATAATTATTACTCAACATCGTTTTATAAGTAGTTATTGTCTTTGTAAATAAACAATTGGGTTTTTCTTCTAATAAACCAATAAAATGATAATTATCACAAAAATAATTTTCACTTTCTAAATATACATATTTATCATCATATTTCTTAATATTAATTATACTTCCAACATATTTATCATTTATTTTAGGATTATCATATTCTTTTATATAATATTCATTATTATAAGCTATAATTTGATGTTCTTCTAAAAAATTATTTACCGTATTACCATTTAAAATATTAATTAAACTACCTAAATTATCAACTTTTTTATAGCGATTATAATCACCAATAGCAAAGTATTTAGGATGTTTATCTTCTTTTAATTCATAAGTAAAAGCACTATGGTCATAAATAGCTAAATAGTTAAAAAAAAGTTTTTGACTCTCTTCTAGAACATTATTATAAGTATAATTACCAAAAATATTTTTTACTTTTCTATCAATATTGACATCTGTTTTAGAGTAAGCAAAAAAATCATACAAACAAGTTATGCCAATTAAAAAAATTAAACAAATAAAAATAATAAGATTTCTTTTATCTTCTTTTTTCATATTCTCACAATATTAATCATATCAAAAAAAGATGTAGATAACAATTATATTTTTTCAATATCATCAATTTGCGTTATTTTAATAAGCTCCCCATCAATAGTAATTAAATTAGCACTATTTTTACCAACAATTGTTTTTTCGACAATATTATTACCCATAGTTATTCTAACTCTACTTTTATAAACATGAGATGAGTCAGCAAAAATATTATTTATTTTCTTAATAATAGTTAAACTATCATATTTTTGTGGACTAACTCTATCACTTCCATAAAATATTTCTTGTGTGTTTTTTAAATTATCAGATACTTTACCTGGAAAAACTTTTGGTAAATCTTTCATTAATTATTCCTCCCTTTATATTTTATGATAAATAACTATTTATTGTTTATAATAATAATATGACTAAATTTAAAAAAGATAACTTAATTTTAATTATTCCTCTTCTTATTTTAAATATAATAAGTATTTTTAATATGGTTAATGCTAAATTAATTAGTAGTGCTTATAATGATGCTTTTTTAAAACAAATTGTTTGGTTTATAATTGGTTATTTAATTATTTTAATTTTGCAAAAAGTAAAATTAAAAAATATTTTTAATTATGCTAAATATTTTTATTTTTTCTCTCTTTTTTTATTAATTTTAGTTTTAATTATGGGTAGTGTTGTTAATGGTGCTAAATGTTGGCTTAATATCATGGGATTCTCTTTTCAACCTAGTGAACTTGCTAAAATATCTTTAGCTCTTTATCTTACTTCTTTAACAAATAATGTTAAACTTAAAAATTTTAAAGATGAAATAAAATTGTTATTAAAATTATTTATTATTACTTTAATTCCTTCTATTTTAGTCTTTTTAGAACCGGATACGGGTGCAATTATCAACTTTTTAATTATTTTACTAGTTATTATTTTTTCAATTCATTTAAATAAATGGTGGTATATTACTTTTATTATTTTAAGTATCTTTTTAGGAGGTAGTTTTTTCCTTCTTTACTATTTATACCCCGATTTATTAATTAAATATTTAGGAACATCTCTTTTCTATCGGATGGATAGACTTATTAATTTTACTAAAGGAACTAGTTATCAATTAGAAAATGCTTTGATTACTATTGGTGCGTCTTCTTTTATGGGTGTTGGATTTAAAAAAATTTTATTATATATCCCGGAAGCTCCGACTGATTTTATCTTTTCTTTTTCCATGGGTAATTTTGGCTTTTTAAGTGTCATCATTGTCATCATTTGTTTTATAATAATCAATTTTTATTTATTTTATAAAACTGATAAATTAAAGGTTAAAAAATATAAATTATTTATTTATACTTATATAGCTATTTTGATTTTTCATGAAATATATAATATCAGTATGAATTTAGGTTTAATGCCAATTATGGGTATTCCTCTTCCCTTCTTGTCTTATGGGGGAACTAATATTTTAATCAATTATCTTTATTTAGCTCTCATTATTAAATTTATAAATATGCCCAATTAAAAAAAATGTTTTTTACAAACATCTTTTATAAACGATTAATTTCTTTTAAACCGTCTGTATCAAAATATAATTCATATAAATCATAATTTGTTTCACTACCATCATAAATGATTTTATCATTATATTCTAATATTAAGTCATCTTCTAAATTATAACCAACTTTTCCATATTTAAGAAGAAATCCTAATATCGCTCTTTTATGTGTAAACATTACAATATTACCATCTTTATTAAGATTATTAGTAATAAAAGTATTTATTCTATCTCCTACATCTTGGAGTGATTCACCATTTGGCAAACGATAAGTAAAATCATGGTCTTGTAAATTTTTAACCATTTTTATATTTTTACTACCAAGCATTCCTACTGCACAGTCATTAAGTTCTTTTCTCATTTCGATTTGTAACTCAAATTTTCTAGCTAAATATTTAGCCGTTCCAATAGCTCCGCTTTGAAAACTTGCCATAATATATAAAATATCTTTTATTTCTTTTCTCTCACTAATGAGTTTAGCTACTTCTTCTCCTTTAATACTTAGAGGGCGCAGTAATCTTATTGTTTCTAAATCATCACTTAGAGCATAATTTAGATAATCTAAAAGTAAATTATTACTAACTAAATATATTCTCATTATTATCCTCTTCAATTTGTAAATTTTCAGTTGTTAATTTATCAATTTCGGCATTTTTAATGCTCGCAAATCTTTTCGAAATCTTTTCTGATGTTGTATGTAATTCATCTAAACTTTGATTAACACTTTTAACACTTCTTGATAATTTATCCCATCTTTCTTTATACCGATTAAATTCTATTCCTAATTTATCAAGTTCTGCATGAATAATTTTGGCATATTTATCTCTTTCCATATTTTTTAAAATCATGCTAATAATTGATAAAGTGCTAATTAATGTTGTTGGCCCTGCAATCCATACTTTACGGTCGTAAGCATAATTTAAAAGTTCAGGATGATACGCATTTATTTCCGCAAAAATAGCTTCAGCTGGTAAAAACATAATAGCTTCATTACTTGTTTCACCCGGAATAATATATTTTTCCGCAATATCATTAATATGTTTTTTAACATCATTTATAAAATTCTTTTCAAATAGAGCTCTTTCTTCTTTAGAGCGATTTTTATCTACCATTTTTTGATAATTTTCTAAAGGAAATTTACTATCAATAGCTATGACTCCTAAAGGAGATGGAGCATATAAAAGACAGTCAGCTACATAACCATTGCTCATTTTATGTTGAACATCATAAATACCATTGGCACTAGACCCAAAAGCATTGTTTAAAATGTACTCTAAATTAACTTCACCAAATGTTCCTCTTGTTTTTTTATCGGTTAAAACACTTTGCAAAGAAACTATTTCCGTACTTAAACTGTCAATTTTCTTTTGCGCTTCATCAATTTTGTTAAGTCTTTCTAAAACATTCATAAATGTTTTATTACTTTTTTCAAAATTATCATTAAGTTCTTTATTAACTCGGTCATTTATGACATTTAATTTATATTCAATTTTATTATCTAAAGTCTCAAAATCACTACGTAAATCTTTACTGAAATTCATTTTAAATTCTGATATTTCTTTTGTTAAACTGGTATCTAATCTTCCCATTCTTTCGATTAAATCTTTACTACCATTCCCTTTGATAAGTAAAAATAAACATAAGATAATTAAAATTATTAGTAGACTAATAATTACGTATTCCATAAAACCTCCTAATGACGATGTTTCATTCTCGCTTTTAATTCTGATAAAAATAATTTTTCATTCGCTGGATACATCGTTAATGTAAAATGATTAAATTTAATATTAACCTTTCCATTTTCTTCTTTTATTTCTTTAATTTTTTCATATTTAAATTTTATTTTTATAAAGCCAAGAGCATTTACTAAATGTGTGTCTGTAAATTCATAATATGTAAAAAAGTAAATGTATGCTATGAATAAAACTAAAAATAAATAAACAGCAAAATAAACATATTTTCTTAAGTATAACCAAACTAAACATGTTAAAAAAGATAATATTAAAACTGTTGACATTAATAGAACATTAGATTTTTCATATTTAACTTTAAATTTCATAGTATCACCAATTTAATTGTACTAAATATTTTCATACTTTTCTATATAAAACGAATATTTGTTACATTTTATAGACATTTTATAAAAAAAGAAGGCTATAAGCCATCTTAAAAATTATATTGAATTAGGAGATAGAACAAGACGTGAGGAAATGCCCGAATACGCACCTCCCGTGGCCCTATTGAAGTAGAACTGACCTGCGAGAACTCCATTGTTGTAATAGCCCCCACGAGAGAACCATGGGCTCGTCGAGACAACGAAGTCCGAAGTGTCGGCGTACCAAGCATTGTGATAATATGAAGTCCCGTTTTTTTCGTAATAATTATAGAATGGACCCATTTCCCCAG
>CANQIY010000004.1 GCA_947624125.1 uncultured Bacilli bacterium
TTATCTTTTTCTTAGTTTTCAACATTTTAAAAAAATAGAAATTTTTAATCTCTATCTTTTTAAGTCTGAATTGTTACGAAATTTCGTAATTCTGTTAAATTCGTTTTTTCTTTTTTTTCAATAACAATAATGTTTCTTATACCTTCATTTTTATATAAAGTGAAATTTAAAACTTTATTAATTTTGCCGTGCATAATCTCAATTGTGTCTAAAGCTCCTTCTAAGGTTTCATCCATATTTCCTTTTAACGCTACAAATATACCATCATCTTTTACTAATGGGAAACATAATTCAGATAAAATTCGTAAATTGGCTACCGCTCTAGATGTAACAATATCAAATGTATTTAAATTATTTTTGGCAAAATCTTCTACTCTTCCATTTATTACATTATAATTTATATTTAACTCTGTTTTTAATTTACTTAAAAAAGTCGTCTTTTTATTATTTGCATCAATTAATGTAACATCAATATTAGGAAAAAATATTTTTATAACTACACCCGGAAAACCAGCTCCAGAACCAACATCCAATAATTTTAAATTGCCCTCTAAGGAAGTAGCCTTTACTATCGTTAAAGAATCATAAAAATGTTTCAAATAAATATCATTATCATCTTTAATAGAGGTTAAATTTGTATGTTCATTATATTCTTTTAAATAATTTTTATATATTTCTAATTGTTCTATTTTTTTATCTGTTACATTAATTTTTAATTCTTCTAATTGTTTTATAAATTCCTCTTTATTCATTTTTATTATATTCCTTCTTTAAATAAATAGCTAATATAGTAATATCTACTGGATTTACCCCACTAATTCTTGAAGCTTGGGCAATTGTTTTTGGGCGAACTTCTTGTAATTTTTGGCGAGCTTCACTAGCCATATTTTTAATTTTTTGATAATCAATATCGTCCGGTATTTCTTTTTCTTCTATTTTTTCTAACTTTTTAGCTTCTTTCAAAGCTTTATTAATATACCCACTATATTTTAATTCAATTTCTACTTGTTCTAATATTTCTTCATCATAATTAAAATCATTAAATTTATTTAATAATTTAAAACTTATTTCTGGTCTTTTTAATAACTCGGCATAACTTGTTCCGTTTTGGGGAAGTAATAATTCTTCTTCCTCAAAAATTTTCTTTAGAGCATCATTTAATTTTATTTTTTTATTCTTTACTTCTTCTAATAATTTTTGAATATCTTCTTCTTTTTTTCGTAATCTTTGCTCTTGTTCATCACTTATTAAACCGATTTTATAACCTTTTTCGCGTAATCTTAAATCGGCATTATCATGTCTTAAAATAAGACGAAATTCAGCCCTACTCGTAAGCATCCGATAGGGGTCTTTTACCCCTTTTGTTACTAAATCATCAATTAAAACCCCAATATATGCTTCGTTTCTTTTTAAAATTAAAGGTTCTTTTTTTTGTAATTTTAATGCGGCATTTATTCCCGCCATCAACCCTTGGCCGGCTGCTTCTTCATAACCACTAGTTCCATTAATTTGACCCGCGGTAAATAAATTTTCAATAACTTTATTTTCTAATGTATTTGTGATTTGTAGAGCATTAATTGCATCATACTCTATTGCATATGCATATTTTGTAATTACAGCATGTTCTAATCCTTTTAAACTATGAACCATTTGTTCTTGCACATACGTAGGCATACTTGTTGAAAAACCCTGTAAATACCATTCATCATAATGAACGCTTTCTGGCTCTAAAAATAATTGATGTCTTGGTTTATCTTTAAACCTCACCACTTTATCTTCAATTGATGGACAATATCTAGGTCCTACACCTGTTACATAACCACCATACATCGCTGATTCTTTTAAATGTTCATTTATAATTTGATGGGTTTTATCATTTGTATATAAAAGATAACATTTTTGTTGTTTATTAATGTCATAATGAGGTTTTATATCATGACTAAAAGTATAATAAACATTATCTCCTTCTTCTTCTTGCATCACACTAAAATCAATTGAATTTTTTGCTATTCTTGGCGGAGTCCCTGTTTTTAATCTAATAATATTTAAACCATATTTTTTTAAATTATCACTTAAATGATTACTTCTTTTTTCTCCATGGGGTCCTTCTTCTTTACTACTACTACCTATTAAAATGTTGGCTTTTAAATAGGTTCCGGTTGTTAAAATGACGGCTTTACTATAATATTTTTGCCCCTGTTCTAAAATTACACCTTTGACAACATTATCTTCAATTACTAAATCTTCAACCATTCCCTCTTCAATGGTTAAATTTTTATTTTTTGATAAAAATTCTAACATCTTTTTCGGATATTCTTTTTTATCAGCTTGACATCTTAAACTTCTTACAGCTGGTCCTTTTGAATTATTCAACATTTTAATTTGAAAATGGGTTAAATCAGCCACAATGCCCATGAGTCCTCCTAAAGCATCAATTTCTCGAACAATTATTCCTTTTGCAGTTCCTCCAATTGATGGATTACATGGCATATCCGCAATATTATTTTTATTCATAGTTAAAAGAATCGTTTTCATTCCCATTTTAGCACAGGCATTCGCAGCTTCACAACCAGCATGTCCACCACCAACAACTATAACATCAAACATTTTTTCACCTACTTTCCTACACAGAAATTACTAAATAAAGTATTAATTAATTCATCTTCATAAACTTCACCGGTTATTTCTTTCAAATATTTCCAAGCATTATTTATATCAATTTCCACAATATCAATTGGCATATTGCTATCTATATTACTTAAGGCACTTTCAATACTGGCAAAGGTTTTTTTGATTAAATCGATTTGTCTTGCATTTGCTACATAAGTCATATCTTTACTATTTATTTTATCTAATTGTAATTTATTAACTATTTCTTTTTTTAACGTATCAAGACCATCATCAGTTTTCGTATTTCCTTTAATATAATTAATTTTTCTATTATTTTTTATATCTGATTTATTGACGAAAACAATTCTCTTTTCAACAGGAATACTGGCAATTAATTCTTCATCTTCTTTTGTTATCCCCTCTTCATTATTTAGGACAGCTATTACTACATCAGCTTTGTGCATTACATCTTTACTTTTTTCTACCCCAATACTTTCAACAACGTCTTTCGTCTTTCTTAACCCAGCTGTATCGATAAGATTAATT
The DNA here is from genome assembly GCA_947624125.1 of uncultured Bacilli bacterium. GTDB lineage: Bacteria > Bacillota_I > Bacilli_A > RF39 > UBA660 > SIG200. Next base: position 3,157 of record CANQIY010000004.1, read on the forward strand.
AAAAAACCATTTAAAATAATCGCTCCTTCTACTATATCTCTTGTCGTCCCGGCTATATTGGTTACTATGGCTTTATCTTCTTTTAAAAGATGATTTAATATACTACTTTTACCTACATTTGGTCTTCCTACAATGGCAACATCTATTCCATCTTTAATAAGTTTACCATTTTTTGAATTAGCTAAAATGTCTTCTAATTCCTTTTTTACCACATTTAAAATTGGTAATACTTTTTCATTTGTAATTACTTCAATATCTTCATATTCAGGATAATCGATATTCACTTCAATATTAGCCATAATATCCATTAATTTCGTACAAATTTTATTAATTTTTCTTTTAATTTGCCCATCTAAATTATGAAGAGCTAAATCACGAGCTTTATCCGTTTTAGCTAAAATTAAATCATTAACACTTTCCGCTTGGGTTAAATCAATACGACCATTTAAAAAAGCTCTTTTTGTAAATTCCCCTGGCTCAGCAAGTCTGCAACCATTTTCTAATAATAATTCTAATATCTTATTGGTTGTAACAAATCCACCATGTGTATTTATTTCTACTATATCTTCCGTTGTATATGTTTTTGGAGCTCTCATAACACTTACTAAGACTTCATCTATTTTTTCATTTTTTTCATATATATAGCCATAATGGATGGTATGGGTTAAACAATTTTCTAAATTTTTACCTTTAAAAATTTTATTCACTATTGCTATAGCTTTTTCTCCACTAACGCGTATAATGGAAATAGCTCCAATGCCTACTGAGGTAGCAATTGAACATATAGTATCTTCCATAGTAACTTCCTTTCCGAAGATATATTAACACAAAATAGTCTATTTTGCATTAAAAACTTATTTTAATTTAAAAGCATTTCTTTCACATGAACAATTAAATTTTCTTTTAAAATATTATCTTCTAATTTATTAATAGAAAAAGTTCGACACCCAGCATGATTTATACTAGTCCCTATATGATAAATGATATTATTATCAATAATAAAATAACGGTCATGAAAACTATTATTTCTAATTACTTTTAAATTATGATATTGTAGATTATATTTTTCAATATCTAATTTTTTTAATTGGGAATTCTTTTTTGTTATTAAAGTAACTTCACTTTTTAAATTTTTTATCATATCAAGACAACTTTTATCAGCATATCCATCTATTATAATTAAATTTTGACTAGCTTCTTCCATAATATCTACAATTTTAGAATAAGCATCATATATTTGCCCACTAAAGAATATTTCATTTGCCGGTTTCCCAAAATTAAGTAGAAAATCATTTAATTTTTTTATTTCTTTCCTATTTTGTTGAACTTGATTATAAATGAGTTCTAACTCCTTATTTTTCTCTGTTAATTGGGTTCGCATCTTTACAAAAGCATCAATAATATAAATACTTACTTGTTCTACTCTTTTACTTTTTAAGACGGTTGCTAACATAGCTATGCCCTGTTCTGTAAAAACATAAGGTAAATTCTGATAAAATTCAAAATTATATTCTTGGATATTTCTATTTGTTATTGACAAAATATTATAATATTCTTCTACTGTTATTTGAAAATAAAAACAACTTGGAAATCTTTCTAAATGCCTTTTTACGGCTTGAATGATAGTCTTTGTTCCTCTTTTGCAGTCATATAATCTTGCAATGTCACTGGCAAACATCACTGGAACGCCTCTTACTTCATAAATCAAATTTTTAATGTCTAATGTACTATTCATTGTATCCCCCTGTACCATATAACCATTTTATAACACGAATATTTGTTTGTCAAGAACTTTTTAAAAAAATTCACATAATTGTGAATTTATTCCGGTTTAATAACCACATGACGATTTGGTTCTTCCCCTTCACTTTCGGTTTTTATTCCTTTAAAATCAGATAGGATATTATGAACTATTCGTCTATCATAAGCATTCATATTTTCTAAATGAACTTCCATCTTTGTTTTTACTACTTCTTTCGCAATATTTTTCGCTAGTCTCTCGATTCTTCTTTGTTGTTTTTCCCGGTAATTTTCAATATCTAAACAAATTCTTGGTGTAACGTCGTAATCATTACTTATTTTTTGCCGAGCAATATGTTCTAGTGCTTTTAAGGTATTACCATTTTTACCAATTAAAATTGCGTTATTATCAGAATATATTTTAATATACATTGAGTCTTCTCTTAATTTCGATTCAAAATTAATTTTTAATCCCATATTCGTTAGTAATGTCTCTAAATATTCTTTTACTTCATTAAGTAAATCAGTTTTTAAAATGGCATTAACAACATAAGAGGTATTTTTAAATAATCCTCCCTTTTTTTCTTGATAGCGGTAATAAAAATCATCTTTAGTTATATTATATTCTTGACAAATTCCCTCTAATATTTCTTCTAATTCTTTTCCTTCTTTACTTATTATTTCCATATTTAAGACTCCTTTTAACTTCTAATTTATTTTTTATATTCTCTTTTTTATTATTATCTTTTTTGTTATCATTAGTTAACCTTTTAAAAATAAAAGTTTGAATAGCTATAAAGGCATACGTTACAATCCAATATAAAGAAAGCGCTGTCGTTAAGGAAAATGATGTCATAACGATTAACACAACCATAATATTCGTCATCATATTCATTTGTTTTTTCATATCTTCATTGCCTGATACAGCATTATTAGTACTCATCGAATACTTAAAGGAAAAATAAGTTGAGGCACCGATTAATAAAATTAATAAAATATATAGATAGTTACCATTACTAAGTCCCACTGCCGGCGTCATTCCTAAATTAAAACCTAATAATTTATCTTCGAAAATGGATGGCACACGGTTAATAGCTTGTAAAAAAGCAAAGAAAATTGGTAATTGTAAAAAGGTAACTAAACATCCTGACATCGGTTTGATATCATATTTTTTATAAATACCCATCATCTCTTGACTTTTCATCATCATTGAATCTCGGTCATCTCGTCCCCGGTATTTATATTCTAATTTTTCCATTTCTCTTTGAACTCGTTGCATATTTTTACTTTGTTTATGGGTTTTATAAGCAAATGGTAATAAAACAATTCTAATAAGTAATCCCACAATAATTAATGATATACCCATATTTTTAACGACATTACCTAATTTTAAAATTAAAAAGGCAAGAGGTTTTACAAATAAAAATTCCCAAATTCCCGAAGACTTATTCGAATTAATTCGAAACTCATCACATTCTGGTAATTTTTCTAATTTTATTTTTAATTGGTCATTATATTCTTCATATAATTTATATAACTCATTTTTACTATTTGGTTTACATAATATATCTTTTTGTAAATTTTGACCTGTTGATGGAAGTGTTACAATTTGTCCATCTTTATCTTTAATATAATTATTTGTTCCACATCCACTTGTAAGTAACAGGAACATTACTAACAATACTACCATTAATTTATTTTTCACAGTTCATCTTATCTCCTTTTTTTATCAAATCAACTAATTGTTTTTCTTTTTCCCTAAATGATAGAGATAAAATATCTCTTTTTAATATTATAATATAATTATGGTAATTTGCAAAGAACGTTTCATTATTATCAATGATATTTTTAATTTGTCTTTTTAATTTATTCCGCACTACAGCATGCCCAATTTTTTTACCTACAGCAATTCCATATTTTTTTTCTTCAGTATCTATTTTAACTGAACAAATAATATAATACTTATTACTTATTCTTTTTCCTTTATTTATTATATCATTAAATAAGATATTAGATTTTACAATATTTTTCTTTTTCATAATATTAAAAATTCGTAAGAAACTATTTCGTTAATTCCTTACGACCTTTTCTACGACGATTATTAACAATTTTTGTTCCTTTACGAGCAAAGAAACCATGTTTTTTCGCTTTTTTACGATTATTTGGTTGATAAGTTATTTTCATAAAATGCTTCCACCTCTTTCTTCTAAGCGTCTTTATTATAATATTATTCCGTTAGGAATGTCAAGAAAATCCCTTTAATTCACCAAAAAATACCTCTTAAATATATTTATACTATCCTTAATTATATATATAATAAATAATTATGTTGAACTTCTTAATTATTAACAATATACTTTGTTTAATTTTGTGCAAAATTTTTGTTAATAATTTTTTTAACTAACACCTAAAATAACAATTATTTTTTCTTTTCTTTGGAAGAAATCGGCCTTTCAATAGTTTTCCACATTTTCCACAAAATAGAACTTAACCCAAAAGAAACAATTTGTTAAAAAGTTAATAATTTAATTTTTTGTAATTTCTGCTTGTAATAACAAATTTTTTACGTTACAATTATTTTGTAAATACACAGAAATGTGGGGTGAGGTAAGTTTGAAGACGGATGAATTATTTACAAAATTTTTGCATGAACTTCAAGATAACGTAAGTCCTAGTACTTATTCCGTATGGTTTAATGATTTGGAATTAGTATCGATGGATAATAAAGAAATGGTTATCAAAGTACCTTTACCTGTTCACAAACAAGTTATTAGAACTACATACATGGATTTATTTGATGAAACAATATTTGCCCTTACGGGAATAAAGTATGATTTTAAATTAGTTACTGAAGATGAAATTGTAAAACCTAGTATTAATGAAGAAGACAAGCCAATTTCCCATGAAGATATAACCGTTGAATGGAATACTAATCTTGACCCGAATATGAATTTTGATAATTATATTGTCGGGGAATCGAATCGTTTAGCATATATTTCAGCCATAAATGTTGCTCAGTCACCCGGAACTATTCGTAATCCTTTATTTATATATGGAAGAAGCGGTATTGGTAAAACCCATTTAATGCATGCCATTGGTAATTATATTACCGAACATTCTAATAAAAAGGTTTTGTACACCACAAGTAATGATTTTCGCGATGAATATGCGGGAATTTCCAAACAAGAGCGGGGTCAGTCATCAATTGAATACGCTAATAATTTTAAAAATAAATACCGGAATGTTGATGTTTTAATTGTCGATGATATTCAATTTTTAGTCGGCGCTGAGCTTACCCAACAAGAATTCTTTCATACTTTTGAAGCTTTGCATAAACAAAATAAACAAATTATTATATCGAGTGACCGAAGTCCAGATGATTTAAAGAAAATTGAGGAAAGACTTCGAAGTCGCTTTACATGGGGCTTACCTGTTGATATATATCCCCCTGATTTTGAACTTCGTTGTAAGATTATTGAACATAAATTATCAATGACAAGTATTAAAGATATTGTAGACCGTGATGTTATCGAATATATTGCTAATGCTTGTCCAAACGATGTTCGACATATTTTTGGAACTATTAATCGGTTACTTGCATATACCGCGATGATGACACCTAAAAAAGTTGATTTAAATTTTGCTATTGAAGCTATTAAAGATTATGTCAATGTTAATATCTATCAGGAAAATACCATTGGGCATGTCCAAAAAGTTGTTGCAGATTACTTCAAAATAACCGTTGATGATTTAAAAAGTAAAAAGCGAAATAATAATATTGCTAGACCTAGACATATCGCTATGTACTTATGCCGAACAGAAACCGAAGAAAATTTAACCAATATTGGTCTTGAATTCGGGGCGAGGGACCATTCAACAGTTATTGCCAGTTGTGACAAAATCAAAGCTGAACTGCAAACAAATGAAAGCTTAAATGATATGTTGAAAGAAATAAAAGCAAAGTTATAAAGATGTTAATAAATTCATAATTTTCCACACTTAAATTTTTCTTAAAAATGCGCAAAATAATAGTTTTCCACACAATTAACACTATAATAAAACATAATAATATTAATAATAAAAAATAATAAAAAGAAAGAAGGAACGAAAATGAAATTTGTTATTGATAAAAATATTTTATTAGAGGCTCTTACAAATGTAAGTCGGGCCATTGGAACAAGAACAACCATTCCCATTTTAAATGGTATTCGTTTTGATTTACAAGAAAATGGGTTAAGTCTTTTAGCAAGCGATTCAGAGTTATCTATCAAAATTACAATAGAGGAAAAAGACATAAAACAAATCGAACAATGTGGTAGTATGATAATTCAAAGTAAATATATTTTAGATATTATCAGAAAGATGCCAAGTGATATTATTTATTTTGAAAGTTTAGATACCAATAAAATCAAAATATATACTGATAATAATGAATATAATTTAAATTGTTATGATATTAATGATTATCCACATATTTCTTTAGAAGAGTCAAAAGAACCAATTACAATTAAAGCTGAAACACTAAAAAGTATTATTAATGAAACAGTTTATGCTGTATCAACACAAGAAGTAAGACCGTTATTAACAGGAATTAATTTAAAAATCACGGGCAATAACCTAGAATGTATTGCGACAGACTCTTATCGGTTAGCCAAAAAGAATATTATTCTTGATGAAAATGTTAATAATGTTATCAATATTGTTATTCCTGGTAAAAGTATTAATGAACTTGAAAAAATTCTTACTGATGAAGGGGATGTTATTATGCATATCTTTAATAATAAAATCCTATTTAAATATAATAATATTCAATTTCAAACTAATTTATTAAGTGGAACATATCCTGATACAAATCATTTAATTCCTAATGAATTTGCTTATATGATTAATATTGATTTAAAATCATTTAATGATGCGGTTGATAGAGCTAGTTTATTAACACAAAGTAAAGATAAGAATATTGTACGTGTTTTAATTGATGGTAAAACGATGATTATTTCTTCAAGTGCTAGTGAAATTGGTAAAACGGAAGAAAAATTAGCTATTGAATGTAGTAATAAAGAAAAATTAGAAATTGCCTTTAGTTCAAGATATATGCTCGAGGCTTTAAAAGTCATAAAAGATGATAACATTTTATTATTAATTAATTCCGATGATAAACCAATTTTAATAAAGTCAGTTAAAGATGAATCATTAATTGAATTAATATTACCAGTAAAAACTTATTAAAAAAATATTTCCCGGGAAATAATTCGACAAATTATTTCCTTTTTATATGTTATAGTAAGAGCTAATTTTTAAAGGAGATTTTTATATGAATAATTATATAATTAATGATAAAACTATTGCAATAAGGAAGTTAGATAAGAAAACAATAATATATGATGTGGAAAACATTCGAGTTATTAACAAAAATATTATAAATATATTAAATTTAAATTGTATGTTTTATGGAAGTAATTATGTAGGAAGAAAAAGAAGTGCAGAACAAATACTCCATATCAAATATAAAGCCCCTTTAATAATTAGTGAAAATCCTAATATTATCATGTTAACAATTAATTCCATTAGGAAAAATTCTGCTTTATTTATTGTTGTTAATAAAATAATTGATTATGAAATAGATACAGATGATTATGTAAAAATTATTTGTTGTAATAAACAAGTATTTAAAACCAATTTATCAAAGTATTCTTTTGAAAAAATGATAATAAATGCAGTGAAGTTAAATAATTATCTAAAATGGCATAATTCAGTAAATTTTGTTTAAAACATAGCAAATTTGTGATATAATTAATTTAGGTATAGGAGTATTAGAAAATACCTTTTAGTGGCGTAGAGATTAAAGAAAGGCATAATATGAAAATCAACTCATTAAAACTGACTAATTTTAGAAACTATTCGAAGCTTAATTTAAACTTTAGTGGTAATCTAAATATTATTTATGGTAAAAATGGAGTTGGGAAGACTAATTTAGTCGAAGCGATATATTTATTGTCTTTAACCAAATCTTTTCGAACTAGAATTGATAAAAATTTAATTAGGCATGGTGAAGTAAGTTTAAAAATTGAAGGTGAAGTAGAAACAAATAGTGTTGATAATTATGAATTAATTATTAATAAAGAAGGTAAAAAAGCCAAAATTAATGGTAATGTAGTATCGAAAATGAGTGATTATATTACCAATATTAATATTGTGTTATTAGAGCCTGAAGAACAAATGCTGTTTTCAGCGTCACCTCAAGTTAGAAGAATGCTTTTAAATGTGGAAATTAGTCAATTACAAAAAGATTATATAAAATATTTAAATAGTTATAACAAAGTATTAAAACAACGTAATTTTTATTTAAGAGAACTATATGTTAATGGTAATGCTAGTAAAGATTATTTAAATATTTTAACTAATAAACTAATTGATTATGGTAGTAAAATTTATGAATATCGAAAAATTTTTATTGAAGATATTAATAAATATATTGGTGAAAAATATTTAAAAGCCTTTGGTGATGGGAATTTAGAAATAAAATATGTTTCTGATTATAATGAAAAAAATCTTGAAGAAAGAGAAGAATTATATAATAAAAACTATAATCGGGAAGTAATTATGGGTAAAACTTTGACGGGAATTCACCATGACGATATAATATTTCTCTTAGATAAAAGAAATATCGGGGAATATGCCAGTAATGGGCAGCAAAAAAATGCTATTTTTGCCTTTAAATTAGCGGAAATAGAATTAATTCATGAGAAGAAAAATATTTATCCAATTTTGATTTTAGATGATTTATTTAGTGCACTTGATAATGAAAAAATTGGTAATATTTTTAAAATGTTAAATAAAGATATTCAGACGTTTATTACAACAACTGAAGTAGAAAAAACACGTGATTTAGGTGATGGTAAACTATTTAACATTACCAAAGATGGTATTAAGGAGGGTATATAAAATGGATGATAATAATTTACATTATAACGAAGGGGATATTCAAGTCCTAGAAGGTTTAGAGGCAGTTAGAAAAAGACCCGGAATGTATATTGGGACAACTGATGTTAAGGGTCTTCATCATTTAGTGTGGGAAATTGTTGATAATTCAATAGATGAAGCCCTAGCGGGATTTTGTAATCATATTGAAGTTATTATAAATAAAGGAAATTCGATTACGGTAAAAGATAATGGTCGAGGTATACCAGTAGGAATTCACCCTAAAACAGGTATTTCCACAGTTGAAACGGTTTATACTGTTTTGCATGCTGGGGGAAAATTTGGTGGCGGTGGCTACAAAGTAAGTGGGGGATTACATGGTGTTGGAGCATCCGTTGTAAATGCCTTATCGAAATGGGTAACTGTTACGGTATATAAAAATGCTAAAATATATGAAGCTAAGTTTGAAAATGGGGGAAAAACGGTTCAAAGTTTAAAAGAAATTGGTGACTGTGAACCAAATAGAACGGGAACCACTGTGACATTTAAACCTGATTCTGACATCTTTGATACTGATATTTTTGATTATGAAACGTTAAAAATTAGAATTAGAGAATTAGCATTTTTAAATAAAGGATTATCTTTAACAATTAGAGATGATAGAGATGATGAAGATACAACTGGTGAAACATTTATGTATGAAGGGGGAATTACGGAATATGTTCGGTATTTAAATCAAAGTAAAACTCCTATTCATAATGATATAATTCATTTTGAGGGTGAAGAAGATGGTATTGTTTTTGAAGTTGCAATGCAATACAATTCCGGTTATAGTGAAAGTGTTTATTCATTTGTTAATAATATTAATACTCATGATGGGGGAACGCATGAAGAAGGTGTTCGAAGAGCGTTAACAAGAGTTATTAACAATTATGCTAGAAAAGCTAATATATTAAAGGAAAAAGATGAGTCTTTAACGGGTGAAGATGTTAAAGAGGGATTAACGATGATTATTTCTTGTAAACATCCTAATCCTCAATTTGAAGGTCAAACTAAAGGAAGACTAGGAAATAGCGAAGTAAGAAAGTTAGCTGACAGTGTCTTTTCAAAAGGATTTGAAAGATTTTTAATGGAAAATCCGGATGAAGCAAAAATCATTGTAGAAAAAACAATGACTGCAGCAAGAGCCAGAGTCGCCGCCAAAAATGCTCGAGAACTTTCCCGAAGAAAAGGCGATTTAGATGTTGTTAGTAACTTTGGTGGTAAACTAGAAGACTGTAAAGAAAAAGACCCATCTGTTTGTGAAATATTCATTGTCGAAGGAGATTCAGCTGGTGGTTCAGCAGTTAAATGTCGAAATTCAATGACGCAAGCTATTCTTCCTTTAAGAGGAAAAATATTAAATGTTGAAAAAGCACGAATGGACAGGGCTTTATCCAATGAAGAAATCAGAACCATTATAACGGCTTTTGGAACAGGTATTGGTGATAATTTTGATTTAACTAAACTACGTTATAATAAAATTATTATCATGACTGATGCCGATGTTGATGGGGCACATATTCGGGTTTTATTATTAACATTATTTTATCGTTTTTTCCGTCCTATTGTGGAAACAGGGCATGTTTACGCGGCTCAACCTCCTCTTTTCTGTATAAAACATGGTAAGGTTAGAAAATATGTTTTAGATGAAAAAGAAAGAGATGCTTATCTTGCATCATTAAATCCTAATACTAAATATGAAATCTTTAGAATGAAAGGTTTAGGAGAAATGGATGCCGAAGAATTAAATGAAACAACAATGGATATTAATACAAGAGTTTTAAGAAGAATTACAGTTGATGATGCCATCGCGGCGGATGAAGCTTTTTCAATGTTAATGGGTGAAGAAGTTGAACCAAGAAGACTATTTATAGAACAAAATGCTGAATTTGCGAAAAATGTAGATATTTAGGAGGTTTAAGGATGGAACAAGAAAAAGATAAGTTAGTTGGAAATAACATTATAAAAGAAATCAAAGAGTCATTTATTGATTATTCGGTCAGTGTTATTATGTCAAGAGCAGTACCGGATTTACGGGATGGACTTAAACCAGTTCACCGTCGGATATTATGGTCAATGTATGAATCAGGTTATACTCCCGATAAACCGCATCGAAAAAGTGCCCGTATTGTTGGGGATGTAATGGGAAAATATCACCCTCATGGTGATTCTAGTATTTATGATGCTATGGTTAGACTTGCCCAAGACTTTAATTTTACACATACTTTAGTTGACGGACATGGAAACTTTGGTAATATATCTATTCCTCGTCCAGCTGCATCTCGTTATACAGAAGCAAGACTTGCGAAAATATCACTAGAACTTTTAAAAGATATCAATAAAGATACAGTTAATTTTGTCCCTAACTTTGATGAATCAGAGAAGGAACCGGAAGTTTTACCATCTCGGTTTCCTAATATTTTAGTAAGTGGTACAATGGGAATTGCGGTTGGTATGGCTACGAATATTCCTCCTCATAATTTAGGCGAAGTTATTGACGGTTGTATTGCCTATATTGATAATCCAGAAATTGATACAATGGGCTTAATGCAATATATAAAAGGTCCTGATTTTCCAACGGGTGGAATTATTTTAGGCAATAATGGTATCAAAAAAGCTTATGAAACAGGTCGAGGAACAATTACTATTAGAAGTAAAGCCACCATTGAAGAACATAATGGTAAGAATTATATTGTTATTGATGAAGTTCCATACGGGGTTAATATTACCGAATTAAAAGAAAAAGTAGCGGAATTAGTCCATAATAAAATAATTGATGGTATATCTGATTATCATACTGATTTGAAAAATGGTTTGAAAATTACAATAACACTTAAAAAAGAAGCTAATCCACAAGTCGTTCTTAATAATTTATTTAAACATACTCAATTTCAAACAAGTTATGGGATTATTTTCTTAGTAATTGATAATAAAGTACCAAGAACATTAGGTTTAAAAGATATTATTGCTAAGTATATTAATTATCAAGAAGAAGTTATTATTAGAAGAACGAGATATGATTTAGATAAAGCTGAAAAAAGAGTTCATATTTTAGAAGGTTATAAAATTGCATTAGATAATATCGATGATTTTATAAAAATTATTAGAGAATCGGAAACGGATATTATTGCCAAAGAAACTTTAATGAAAAAGTATGGCTTAACTGATGTTCAAGCTGATGCTATTTTAGAATTAAAACTTCGTCGTTTAACAGGTTTAGAAAGAGCTAAAATTGAAGAAGAATTAAGAGATTTATTACAAAAAATCGAAGAATATAAAGCTATTTTAGCATCAAGAGAAAAAATATTAGCTATTATTAAAGATGAGTTATTAGAAATAAAAGATAAATATGCAGTCGACCGTCGAACAAAAATTGATATGACCGCTATTGAGTATATTGAAGATGAATCATTAATTCCTGAGGAAGATGTAATGGTTGTCTTAACTAATAAAGGTTATATAAAGAGAACGACTAATGATACATTTAAAGTTCAAAATCGTGGTGGAGTTGGTGTCAAGGGACTTACAACAAATGATGAAGATTATGTAGAACATCTAGTAAATTTATCAACTCATGACTTTATAATGTTTTTCACTAACAAAGGTAAAGTATATCGTCTTAAAGGTTATGAAATTCCTGAGTTTAGTCGTCAGTCTAAGGGAATACCTGTTATTAATCTTTTAAATATTGAAAAAGATGAAAAAATTAATTCAATTATAAAAATTAATAAAGATGATGATGCTAAATATTTATTATTTACAACGAAAAAAGGTATTGTTAAAAAGACAAAATTAACGGAATTTGAAAGTATTCGTAATTCTGGTAAATTATGTATTAATTTAAATGATAATGATGAATTATTAGATGTTAAGAAAACAACTGGTAATAATATTATTTTGTTAGGTAATACAAATGGTAAAATGGTTAAATTTTCTGAATCAGAAATAAGAGCAATGGGAAGAACTGCGACTGGTGTTAAAGGTATTAATTTAGAAAATGGTCAATGTATATGTTGTGAAGTTGTTAATGAAGATTCGATTATCTTGCTTGTAACAGAGAATGGTTACGGAAAAAGAACAAAAGTTTGTGAATTCCGACAAACTAAGCGAGGAAGTAAAGGTGTTTTAGCCTTAAGTGTAACAGAAAAGAATGGAAATTTAATTAGTGCTAAAGTTGTTGAAGATAATAAGGATGTTGTATTAATGTCAACTGCTGGAATAACAATTAAATTACCAATTGAACAAATTTCTATTTTAGGCCGTGTTACTCAAGGATTACGATTAATTAATTTGAAAGATAATCAATTACTTGCTACCGTAAGTGTTGTTGATAAAGTTAAAGAAGAAATCGAAACAAATGAGGAAATTGAAAATCCTAATTACGAAGAATAGAACTATTTAAGTGGTTCTATTTTTTTAAAATTATTTCCCGGGAAATAATTGGTTTACATAATATTCCTGCTGAATAAGATTATTTTCAATCCCTTTGATATGTGGATGTTACAGTAACTCTATTATTATATTATTAAATTACATTTATTAGTTACTTGTACTATTAATAATATATTAGAAAATATAAAAAATAAGAATATTAAATAAAACTTTTTGATGTTTCACGTGAAACATTATGTAGAAAAATTAATTAATAATCAGTAAAATTATTTCCCGGGAAATAATTGGTTGACATAACGTTCTTTCTGTTTCATATTTTGATATCAATTAAATGTATTATTTGTATAATTAAACAAATTATAAAATAGTTTTATTACTTTTATATTAATGCTAAACGTATATTTCAATGTTTCACGTGAAACATTATGTTCAAAGTTAATGTTTATTTTAATATAATTAATATATTAATTTCTTTTACATTGAATACATTTTCTCGACTTTAACAGATTAGTAAAAATAAAATTCAATGTTTCACGTGAAACATTGGCCAAATGAATTTCAAAAAAACATTTTAATTTATAAATATATTCCATGGTAAATAAGAATAAATAAAGCAAATAATGACAATTAAGCATTTTTAAGTAGAAATTATAATTTATATTTATAATATGGTTAACATATAAAATAATGTTTCACGTGAAACATTGTGAAAAAAGCCAATAAATCATAAAATTATTTCCCGGGAAATAATTGGTTAACATAATATGAAATTTAGCAGAAGCAAAATTGATTTTGTTATTTAAACATTTATTATAAAAAAATATAAAAATTAGTAGTTTAATAAATTTTATACTATTGCTTAAATCAAAATAATAACTAAAGTAATTAATGTTTCACGTGAAACATTATGTTTATGAATTTAAAGTAATATATTACATATTTAAAATCATGAATATAAATAAATTGATTATTTGCTGATATTTTTAGTGCATCAGGCATAGTTTATAGTATGTATGAAGTTCAATGTTTCACGTGAAACATTGAACAAATAAATATTGAATTAGAAATTAAAATTCATTTTTGCAATGATAAATAAGAATAATTAAAAATAATATTTTTATTTAAATGTAATTTTTTTAAAGAAAGTATTTCATTCATACTTAAATAATGAAGTTAACATATAAAATCAATGTTTCACGTGAAACATTGTGAAAAAAAACAATAAATTATTAAAAATTATTTCCCGGGAAATAATTGGTTTACATAATATTCCTTAACTTAAAAACTTTAATATTGTACTTGAAACATTTGCATATTTAAATAATATATGTTATTATCTTTATGCACAACAAATATGACGTAATCTGGTCAGAGTTGGAAAACAGCAGCCACATCGTTCTCTATTTGTGTGTGCTTTTTTATTTTAACGAGGTTTTTATGAATGAATATATGAAATTAGCCCTAAAAGAGGCTGAAAAAGCAAATAAAAAAGGAGAAATTCCAGTCGGAGCAGTTATTATAAAAGATAATAAAGTATTAGCAAGAGCTCACAATAATAGGCAATTTTCTTATAGTGTTATAGGTCATGCAGAAATCAATGCCATTTTAAAAGCTGAAAAAAAATTAAAAGACTGGCGACTAAATGAATGTGAATTGTATGTTACTTTAGAACCATGTGAGATGTGTAATATGATAATAAAAGAAGCAAGAATTAAAACAGTTCATTACCTTCTTACGAAAGAAAATATTGAATCTCAAGTATCTGATTTTGAGGTAGAAAACTATCGCAAAATGTTACAAAATTTTTTCCAAATTCGAAGAAAATAAGTTTAAATATTGAAGTGGAACGTGGTATAATATTAGAAGAAAGGAATTACAACAATGCAATATAAGGTACTTTACAGAAAATATCGTCCTGATAATTTTGAAAATATCGTTGGTCAAAACTATATTGTTCAAACATTAAAAAATTCGGTAATTAATAATAAAATATCGCATGCATACATATTTTCTGGACCAAGAGGAACCGGAAAAACAAGTACAGCCAAAGTGTTTGCAAAAGCTATAAACTGCTTAAATCCAAAAGATGGCTCTCCATGCGGTGAATGTGAATTTTGCAAAAACTTTCAAGATAATCCGGATATAATTGAAATTGATGCTGCCTCAAATAACGGGGTTGAGCAAATAAGAACGATTATTGATAATATAAAGCTAGCACCATCTAATGGTAAATATAAAGTATATATAATAGATGAAGTTCATATGTTAACTCCTAATGCTTTTAATGCCCTACTTTTAACCTTAGAAGAACCGCCATCTCATACCGTTTTTATTTTAGCTACAACCAATATTGAAAATGTACCTATAACGATTTTATCACGTTGCCAAAGATTTGATTTTCAAAAAATAGCTATTGAAGATTTAGTGACAAGATTAAAATTAATATGTGAAAAGGAACAAATTTCCGCATCAGATGATGCTTTAACTGAAATAGCCTATTTATCAGAAGGAGGTTTGCGTGATGCCTTAAGTTTATTAGACCAATTATCCAAAAATAATGAAGAAATTACTTTAGAACTTGTCGAAAAACAAATAAAAATCGTTTCACAAAAAAATATTATTGACCTTTTAAATTTAATTGAACAAAATGATGTTGAAAAAATTATTACAACTATTGATGAGTACCGCAGTAGAGCTATTGACTATAAAAATTTAGCCAAAAAAATCATTGATGTAGCCAGTAACCGAGCCAAAAACATCAAGAAGTCAGGTCGCATTGAACGCTTAAACTTTGAAGATTATAAAAGTCTCATTTTAAAATTAACCGAAAGTATTTCTAAATTTAATATTAATGTCGATTCTTATGTTATATTAGAATTAATGTTATTAGAATTTGTTAATACAAATAATAGTGAGCAAACAAATGTTTCAAAAGAAAATAGTCAAGAGAAAACTGCAAATATTGAAGAAGTAGACAATAATTTTACAGAATCAGAAAAAAGTGAATTAAGTACTGAATTCATTGAAAGACGAATAAATAATTGCTTTGTTGATGCTAAAAAGTCTTCTTTAGAAGATGCCAAATTGATGTTAAAAAAATATTTAGAGTCTGTCAATGCTACGGGAAAAGTGAGAAGTATTTTGCTTGATAGCAATGTCGTCGCGGCATCTGATAAGAATTTAATCTTAACCTGTAATAATGAACATAACGTTATAACGGCTAATAATATGTTGCAAGAAATCGAACAAGTCTTAAATAATGAGGTTGGCAAAGATTACAAAATTATTTTTCTAACCAATAAAAAATGGCTTCAAGAAAAAGATGCCTATATTGTTAATTTAAAACAACATAAAGTATATGTTTATCAAAATGAAGAAGAAACTAAACAAGATGATATAATGTTAACAGATGTCTTTGATAAAACAAAGATAGAAATAATTTAAGGGAGGTGATTTAAATGAATATGCAAAATTTAATGGCGCAAGCGCAAAGAATGCAAAGAGATATTAATCAAAAAAAAGAAGAATTAGAAAAAATGGAATTTGTTGGTAAAAGTGAATGGGTTACGATGACTTTTAATGGCGCACGAATGATAAAAAGTGTTAAGATTATAAAGGAAGGACCCATTGAGGATGAGGATAAAGATATCTTAGAAGATATGATACAAATAGCAGTTAATGATGCTTTTATCCAAATTAATAAAGCTATGAATGATAAACTTGGCCAATATGCTAGTGCCTTAGATGGGTTGATGTAAAATGATATATCCTGATGTGTTACAAAAATTAATAAATTTTTTTAAAAAATTGCCGGGAGTAGGGGAAAAATCAGCTGAACGAATGGCTTTAGCAACCATCGCCTTACCCGAAAAAGACATTGAAGAAATGGCTAAAGTTATTGTTGATGCTAAACAAAATCTTCATCCATGTCGTATCTGTGGTCATTTAACGGAAAAAGATATTTGTAATATCTGTGCCGATGAAAGTCGTGATAAAAACTTAATTTGTGTTATTGAAGATTATCGCAGTGTCTTTTCCTTTGAAAAAGTCGGTAATTACAAAGGTGTATATCATGTCTTAAATGGATTAATATCACCAATGGAAAGTATTGGTCCGGAAGATATTAATATTTCGTCTCTTGTCGACAGAGTTAATAATTTAAAAAATCCGGAATTAATTCTTGCTCTTAAATCATCGGTTGAAGGCGAAACGACAACCCTTTATATAAAAAAGATATTTGAAAATAAAGATGTGACAATATCACGATTATCTTATGGTATTCCGATGGGAGCCGAAATCGATTATTTGGATATTATTACATTAGATAAAGCTTTAGAAGACCGCAAAAGAATATCTGAGTAAACCAAAACATATATTTTAATGGTGATTACTTTGAAATTGAAACTAGGAAAATTCCTAAGAAAGATAGTTTTTGCATTTGGAATTATTTATGGTGTTAATTTAATGTTGAAAAATGTTGAAATTTATTTACCAATTAATTTTGTTACAGTTGGTATTACAACTTTCTTGGGAGTTCCTGGGTTATTATCTCTTTTTGCTATCTTCTATATACTGAAATAGGAGGTTTTTATTATAAATTGTGGTGAATTACAAAATTTAATTGACTATTATAAGCAAGAAAAATTAAGTCATGCTTATTTAATATGCACAAATAACATGGAAAAATGTTATGAAAATCTAATAGATGTTATAAAAAATATTTTTTGCCCAAATGAATATGCTCTTAACTGCAATAAATGTTCTTTATGTCATTTACTAGATTTAAATAATTTGCCAAGTTTAAAGGTAATTGAACCGGATGGTAGTATGATAAAAAAGGAGCAGATAATTGAACTTCGTAACCAATTTTCTAGGGCTTCTTTATATACAAAGGAATCGATTTATATTATTAAAGAAGCTGCTAAAATGAATAAAGAAGCAGCAAATACAATGTTAAAATTTTTAGAAGAACCAAGTGGAAATGTCATCGGCTTCTTTTTAACTAATCAAAAAGAAAATGTTATTCCTACTATTTTATCGCGTTGCCAAATAATCAATGTAGTGTTCCCTAGTGATGATGAAATATCAACCGAAATATATAATTTAGCTCAAAATTATATTGAAAAAATAGAAGTTGAAAAAAAATATTCCATTTTATATAATAAAGAGTATATAAAGGAATATGAAAAAGACGTTATAGTCAAGCTATTTAAAGTAATATTAAATATTTATAAAAATGAATTAGAGGCAAGATATACAAAGGAGAAAGAAAGATGCCAATATTTGCAAAACTTAGCAAATAGTAATTTAAAACAAAAAATTGATTTAATTATAAGCGTCTTAAAAAAAATTAATTATAATGTAAATATTGATTTATTGCTTGATGATTTTGTTTTAGAAATGGAGGAAATTAATCATGAAACTGTATAGTGTTATTTTTAAAACAAATGGTAAAAATTATGATTTTGTTGCTCCAGTTGATTATGCCATTGGTGATTATGTAATTGTCGAAACGGAAAAAGGTGAGCAATATGGAAAAATCAACAATATAACTGAAATAAATAAGGAAAAAGAAGATATTAAATTTAAAAATATTATAAGAAAAGCAACGAATGAAGACCGCAATAAATATGAAAATATTTTAAAAGAAAATTTAAAAGCCTTAGCTAAAGGTAAAGAATTAGTTAAAAAAATGGAATTAAATATGCGTATTGTCAGTGCGGAATTTAATTTTGATAAAAGTCAATTACTTTTTAATTTTGTAGCTGATGAACGTATTGACTTTCGAGAACTTGCTAAAAAATTAGCTGGTATTTATCATACGAGGATAGAATTAAGACAAATCGGTGCTCGTGATAAAGCCAAAGAAATCGGTGGAGTTGGTGTCTGTGGCCAAAAAATATGTTGTCAACGCTTTTTAAATCATATGGATGCGATTTCTATGAATATGGCTAAAAATCAAAATTTAGCTCTTAACCCTTCAAAAATAAATGGGTTATGTGGTAGATTACTATGTTGTTTACAATATGAAGATGAAAATTATATTGAAGCATCAACGGGGTTACCATCAGTTGGCGATGAAATTTCTACTCCTAAAGGACCGGGAACTGTAACTAGTGTTGATGTATTAAATCGAAAATGCAAAGTATTAGTTGGTAGCAATAAAGAAGAGATGAATTTTAATGACTGACATTGTATTAAATGATTTATATGATTATGGTTTAAAAATCTATCAACATCCAAAATTATTTAAATTTTCCTTAGATTCCCTTTTATTAGCGGAATTTGTGAAATTAAATACTAAAACAAAAAATATATTAGATTTATGCTCTGGTAATGCATCCATTCCTTTAATATTAACAACGAAAACAACGGCATTAATTGATGGCATTGAAATTCAAAAAACTATATATGATTTAGCAATAAAAAGTATTAAATATAACAATTTAGAGAAACAAATTACCTTTTTTAATGGTAATGCTTTAGAAATTAATTCTTTTGTTGGTAATAAAAAATATGATATAATTACTTGTAATCCTCCCTTTTTTAAGGTGAGTAATAAGGATTATACCAACAACTTAGAAGATTTAGCCATTGCGAGGCATGAAATAAAGATTAATTTAGAAGATATTTTTAATATTGCAAGTCGCCACTTAAATACTAGAGGTGAATTTTATCTTGTTCACAGGCTAGAAAGACTAGATGAAATTATCTTATTAGGTGATAAATATAATTTACGAGTTAAAAATATTGAAATGATAAAAACAACTAAAGATAATAAACCAAGTATTGTTTTAGTTAGATGTCTTAAAAATGGTGCTTTAGGATTAAAAATTAATGATGTCAAAAATATTGAAAATTTGAATACATATCAAAATATTTTTAAAGAAGGTGTATGATGAAATTAATTGTAGGACTAGGTAATCCCGGTCGAGAATATAAAAATACAAGACATAATATTGGTTTTATGGTATTAGATGAATATTTAGGTAAAGTTACTTGGAAAAGTAAAATGGAGTCTTATGTTTATCAAACAAGTATAAATGGCGAAGATGTAATTTTTGCTAAACCTCTTACTTATATGAATTTATCGGGTTTAGCAGTTAGTAAGCTTGTTAAATTTTATAAAATCAACGTTGATGATATTTTAGTTATTCAAGATGATATGGACTTAGCACTCGGAGCTTATCGGATAAAGAAGAATAGTTCATCGGGTGGTCATAATGGTATTAAATCAATTATTAATGAATTAAATACGGAAAATTTTGCTAGACTAAAAATAGGAATTGATAAAAATAAATTAATACCAAGTGATAAATATGTTTTAGGCAAATTAAGTAAAGAAGAACTTGATATTATTAAAGAGAAATTTCCAATGTATAAAGAAATTATAGAAAAATTTATTAGTAATAAAAAATTAGAAGATATTATGAGTGAATTTAATTAAAGGTGGAAGATGGATTTTAGTAACTTTTTTAATTTAGAAAATGGTAAGGTAACATATGGGTTAACAGATGAGTTAATCGCTTTTTACGTTGCTGAAGTTTTTAAAAAATGGTCTAAAAATATCATTTTAGTTACTAGTAATCTATATGAAAGTAATAAATTATTTAATACTATCAGCATTCATTTAGATAATACTTATTTATTTCCCATGGATGATTTTATTACTTCTCAAGTTGTAGCGATGTCTCCGGAATTTACCTTAGATAGATTAAATGTTTTAGATAAATTAAAAACGCAAAAACTCGTTATTGTTACTAATTTAATGGGTTATCTTCGCTATTTACCCAGTAAAAGTGCCCAAAAAAATATTAAACTGGAAGTAAATAAAGAAATTAATCGAGAAGAATTAATTAAAAGTTTAGAAGAATTAGGTTATAAAAGAGAGTCAATTGTTACAACATCCGGTGAATATTCTGTTCGTGGTTTTATTATCGATATCTTTATTATTAATGAAATCCATCCTATTAGAATTGAATTATTCGGTAATATAATCGAGTCACTTCGTTATTTTGATGAAAATACGCAAAGAAAAATAAATGAACTTACGGAAATTGAGTTAAAACCTTTTCAAGAAATAATAAATAGTGAACATAGTTCTTTACTTGATTATGCGAATGATGCTATTGTTATTTATTTAAATAAGGGCCAAATCGACGTTTCTTATCAAAAACTTTGTAATGAAATAGTTGAATATAATGAAAGCAAAGATATTAATGATAAGTATATGTATGAATTACAAGAACTTAATCCTGAGTTTGAATTATATTTAGATACTATTCAAAATAGAGGGGATTTAACGATTAAAGAAGTTCCTAATTTTAATGAAAATTTTGAATATTTAAAAGATACGTTTTTTAAATGGGAAAAAGAAAAGAAAAAAGTGTATTTTTACTTATCCAAAGAAAGAGAAATAAAAATCATTAAGGAATTAATTCCTCATGCTAATATTATTAAGGAAAAAATAAGTAAAGGTTTTATTATTGGTGAATGTGTTTGTATTTCTGAGTATGATATAGGTATCCAAGTCAGTGTTAATAATCATTATAAAAATAATTTACATATTGGGAAAAAAATCAAAAGTTATAATGATTTAGAAAAAGGTGATTATGTTGTTCACCTAAATCATGGTATTGGTATTTATAATGGTTTGGTTACTTTAACAAAGGATAATTTACAAAAAGATTATATTCAATTACTTTATGAAGGTAATGATAAAATATATGTTCCAGTCGAAAAAATTAATTCGATTTATAAATATTCTTCGAAAGATGGGGCAACTCCTAAGTTAAATAAATTAAATTCAGCATCATGGGCAAAGACCAAAACATATATTAAAGCTAAAGCTAAAGATATATCCAAAGAATTACTTGCTTTATATCAAAAAAGAGCCAGTATTAAAGGTGTAGCATATCAAGATTATGCTGAAGAAGAAGTATTTGCTAGTAGTTTTCCTTATACCGAAACGAAAGACCAAGCCAAAGCTATTTTTGATATAAATAATGATTTAAAAAAGAGTGCACCGATGGACCGATTATTATGTGGTGATGTTGGTTTTGGTAAAACCGAAGTTGCAATGCGAGCTATTTTTAAAACAGTCGTAAATAATTATCAAGTTATGTATTTATGTCCTACAACTATTTTATCTAAACAACAATATAATGTTATTAAAGAAAGATTTAAAGATGTGCCAGTTGAAATAAAACTTTTAAATCGGTTTACTTCTTCTAAAGAAGAGAAAAATATTTTAGAGGGGTTAGAAAAAGGAACACTTGATATTTTAGTAGGAACGCATCGCCTTTTAAGTAACGATATTAAACCAAAAAAATTAGGTTTATTAGTAGTAGATGAAGAACAACGTTTTGGTGTTAAACATAAAGAGCGAATTAAAGAATTTAAAAATGATGTTAATGTTTTAACTTTATCAGCAACACCTATTCCAAGAACTTTAAAAATGGCTTTATCCGGTCTTCGAGATTTATCAATTATTGATACGCCACCCGTTAATCGTTATCCTGTGCAAACTTATGTTATTGAAGAAGAAGATTTAATCATTCGAGATGCAATTTATAAAGAACTAGGACGTCATGGCCAAATATTTATTTTATATAACAGAATAGAAACATTACAAAAAGTTGTCGATAGAATAAGTAATTTAGTTAAAGAAGCAAGAATTTGTGCAGCGCATGGAAGAATGAATAAAGAAGAACTTGAAAATATCATGGATGAGTTTATTTCCTATAAATATGATATTCTTATTTGTACAACTATTATTGAAAATGGTATTGATATTGCTAATGTTAATACACTAATTGTTTTTGATGCTGATACTTTTGGTTTATCCCAATTATATCAATTAAGAGGAAGAGTTGGGCGCTCTGACCGAGTAGCATATGCATACCTTTTATATAATAAAAATAAAATGCTTAATGATATTGCTATTAAAAGATTAAATGCTATAAAAGAATTTACTAATTTAGGTAGTGGTTATAAAATTGCGATGCGTGATTTAGCTATTCGGGGGTCTGGTGATATTTTTGGTAGTGAACAAGCCGGTTTTGTCGATTCTGTTGGTATTGCTCTTTATACAAAATTAATTGAAGATGAATTAAAAAAAGCAAAGGGTGAATATGTCGAGGAAGAAGATGACTCTAATCGTAACTTAATTGAAGTTGCTACTCATATTAAAGATGATTATGTTAGTGATGAAGATGTTAAAATTGAAATTCATCAAAAAATTAACGAAATTGATTCTTGGGAAAAATTAGAAAAAGTCAAAGAAGAATTAGAAGACCGTTTTGGTAAAATTGACAATGATATGGAAATATATATGTATGAAGAATGGTTTACTAATCTTTGTAAGATGCTTAATATAACAAATATTAAAAAAACAGACCGTTTTATTGAAATCGTTTTACCTGAAGAATTATCTTCTAATATTAAAGGTGATAAGTTATTATTTGAAACCATGAGTATTTCTAATAAATTCAATTTAAAATATCAACATAATAATATTATAATTACTCTTTTTTATAAAGGTTTAGAAAAACATTATGTTTATTATTTAGTTAAACTTCTTTTAAGTATTAAAGATAATTAAGTGTACTAGTATAAATTTCATAAAAATAATCACACTATTAATTAGGAGTGAGTAGTTATATGAGTAAAAGTGGAATTACGAGAAGAATTGATGAGTTAGGAAGAATAGTAGTTCCCAAAGAAATAAGATATAATTTAGGTATAAGAGATGGAGAACCATTAGAAATTTATACCAGTGATAATGCTATTATTATCAAAAAATATTCGCAAATAGAGAATATAAAAGATTTAGGTCAAAATGTATGTGATATTATAAGTGATGTTTGTAAAGTTAATATTTTAGTTAGTGATAGAGAAAAAATTGTGGCTAGTGATAATGAATTAAAAAATTTAATAAATGAGAAATTAAATACAAAATATAAAGATTTAATTGATAATAGAGAGTCTTATGTCAGTGAGAAAGAAGAGTTGTTTTTTAATATTTCTAGTTATTTAACTATCTTTCCTATTATAACATCAACTGACTGTAGTGGTCTTATTATTCTTCTTTCAAAACAAAAACAAGAAGAAAATATTAAATTTGCGAAAATAGCTCAAAAATTAATTGTTAAAAAATTAGATATTGCTTAAATATTTGTTGAAAACTTAATTGTTTTCAACATTTTTTATTATTTAGTGAAATCATGTTCTTTAAAGAATTCTTCAAAAGGTATATTTAAAACTTTACTTATTGTAGCTACAACTGTTATAGAAAATGTTTGCTTTACTTTTTCACTTTCAATGTTGGCAATTAGGGCATGTGAAACGTCGCATAATTCGGCTAATTTCTCTTGCGTAATTCTTCCGTATCTATCTGTATATTTAGAATTATTATGTAATCTGTAATACTTTATATTACGAGAAATTCTTAAAAATATTTGTTCTAATTCTTCATTTGTTATCATAAAAATACCACCTTATATGTACAATTATTCTACATATAGTAGAAATAGTGTATTGACTATTTTTATATTAAAGTTATAATTATAATAGATAATTGGTGATAATAATGAAGAAAATATGGGTAATTTTATTATGTTTAAGTATTTTTATATTTGGTATATTTAAATTATTTAATAAAGAAAAAGTTGTGTTAGATAATGTAATATTAGATATGAATAATTCTAAAGATGGTTTAGCAATTTATATAGAGAAGTATGATGCAGAAGGTAATGCATCTTATGTTGAAAGTGATAGTAATACTTTTCCTTTAGATAATTATGTATATAATAGAGAATTAAGTGGATGTTTAGATAGTAATAGTAATGAAGTAGAAGGTGCTTTAAATTACAACTATGTAGATAAAGAATTAAATTTAAGAGTAAATAAACCAGTAACATGTTATGTATATTATGATTATAAAGGAGAAGGAACAGAAACTATACCATATAAAATAAGAAGTATAGAAGATTTATTAGATTTAAGCCAAAGTGTAAATTTAGGAGAAACATATGCTGGTAATTATTTCGAATTAACAAGAGATTTAGATTTTAGTGATAGTAATTCTTATAATGATAGTGAAAGAATAGATTATGGAAATTTAAATGGAATAGCTGATGATGGTGATACATTAATGAAAGAATTAACAAGTGGAACAGGCTGGATACCTATTGGAACATTAACTAACAGATTTAAAGGAATATTTAATGGTAATAACAAAGTTATAAAAAACATTTATATAAATAATAATATAGCTGAAATTTCGGTTGGATTATTTGGTAGTGTGATGAATTCAACTATAAAGGATTTAACATTAGATGGGAATATAAAAACAATTAAATTAGCTAATATGGGTTCCTTTATAGGTAATGCCTATCATAATACAACAGTAGATAATTGTGTAAACAAAGTAACTGTAATAAGTGAAACCGGAAATTGGTCAAGTGGCGGTTTAGTCGGAGCAACTTATGATACAGTAACAATTAAAAATAGTCATAATGAAGGTAATGTAACAGGCGGAGCATGGATAGGTGGTATAGTTGGTGGTTTTAGTAATGGCACACTTACTATTGAGGATAGTTATAATACAGGCACCATTTCAAAAATTGATGATGTAACAATACGTGGCATAGGAGGTTTGGTTGGTTCAACTAATTCAGCAGATTCTTCTTCCAGTATTAATATAACAAATTCTTATAACACAGGTGAAATATCTGATACTTCTCAAGCTGGAAGAAATAGTTATGTAGGAGGTTTAATAGGTACCAGTACTGTAAAAGTAAACATTAATGGTTCTTATAATAATGGTAAAGTAATAATAAATGGTAGTGATAGGCTTACATATTCAGGAGGACTTATTGGATATGCAATTGGTAATGCTTATATAAATGAAAGTTATAATATCGGTAGTATTGAAACAAATATAGCTTCTTCATTATCAACTGTTGTATTGGGTGGAATAATTGGGTTTGATACTGGAAAAACAATAATGACTAATTCACATAATATTGCTAATTTAACAGGAGGAAATAGACTAGGAGGCCTTATTGGCATGGGGCAGGGTTCTAATGCTAAAATAATTATTGATAAAAGTTATAATACTGGAAGTTTGTCTCCATGGAAAGATAGTAATTGGGGAGCTAGTGTATATGTTGGCGGAATTACTTCGTTTGCTTGGGAAGGAACGGAAGTATATCTATTTAATTCATATAATTCTGGTGATATGGAGTCAAATTCATTATTTCGTAACGGATATGCCGGCTTTGTTACAGGCATAAATGGTAGTAATGTAGATAGTCAAAAAGTTAATATATTAAATAGTTATAATATAGGAAATATATCAAACAGTTTTTTAGGTGCAGGATTTTATTTGTTAACTAAAGGAACTTTAAAGTTAAATAATGTGTATAGTAATGTTAATTTTTGGAATAATGTAACAACAAAATATGGAATAGGAACAATTGTTGATGGTCAAACTTATGACGTAAAAAAAGCATATTATAGAAATAAAGCTGAAGATGGAAGCGACATTGCTGGAAGCAATATAGAAAATAATGAAATTATAGGAAAAGAATTAAGTTATATGCAAAGTGAAGCATTTGTAACTGAATTGAATAATAATATAAGTAGTATTAATTTATCAGAATATATAGATAATACTTTATTAGAAGAATTTAAAGCAACAACAGGCTATGAACTTAAATTAAGTGAATGGAAGTTAAAAGATGGTCATCCCGTATTAGTTGCTTTAGAAGGTATGTAATAGTACCTTTTTTTCTTTGGCTAATAACAACCTTTTTTGTTCAAACTTGACTCCGGGGGGGGTATTATATAATAACAAATATAAAATAAAGGGAGACAAAAGTAATGCAAGTTATTAACAAAAAGAAAATTGTTATTTTTATATGTTTAAGTATAATTAGTGTGTTTTTATTTACTAAAAAAGATAACAAAGAAAATATAAATTTAAAAGAAGAAAAAATAAATAATAAACAAATAGCATTATATATAGAAAAAGATAATAACTATGAAGAATATAGGGAAACAATATTTCCAAAAGGTTATTATTTAAATGAAGAGGAAAGTAAATGTATAGATAATTCCGGGAATAAAATAGAAATACCCATAAAAATAGAGAATAATGGTATAATATTAATGGTACTATAAAAATGTAAGAAAAAGTCCAAATAAAAATGTAGAAAATCCTACATAATTATAAGGACCTAA
>CANQIY010000005.1 GCA_947624125.1 uncultured Bacilli bacterium
TTGATTTTTTTGCCATTTTAAAATACCTACTTCCGTAGATATTTTATCACATTCTTCGATTTTATGATTTTATCCTGTAAATTAGAACATTTTATTAATCGCATCTTTATATATTTGCTTTGTAATTTTTAAATCTTTATCAAGAAAATTACATACTTTATTAATACAAACTCCACTGTTAACTTCCATTAACATTAAAGTATCTTTTACTTTAACAATATCGATACTGACAAAGCGAGCATTAATTTTTTTAACTGTCTCTAAAGCTAAAGAAATAAGTCTATTTTTTAGAGCTTCATCAGTTATTAAAGTGGCTGTTGCTCCCCTACTTAAATTAAAATGCCAATCATATAAATATGTTTCATCTTTATTAAGTATTACTTCACTTTCTTCATCCCACTTCTTATTTTGAAAATAACAGGGATTTTCTTTTATTAACAATTCTTTTAAACTACTTATGCCATCCCCCTTTACTTCTAATCTTTTTTTCTCAAAACAAAATCTAACTTCATTATCTAAGACAATTAACCGATATTCATTATCAATGTTATAAAAAGGACATAAACTTATAGAAAAATTCTTTTGAAATAAATAATCTAATTTTTCTTTTAGATTTTTTTCTTCTCTTACTCTTATTACATCTTTACCCTCTGTCCCATTATTAGGTTTAAGAACAATATCATGTTCATATTCCTCAAAATATTTTTGGGCTAGTTCATAAGTATCTTTACCATAATAATGATTTTTATTCCATAAAATATGATGTTTAATAATCGGTATATTTTGCATCACACATAAATCATAAAAAGCATATTTATCATCAATAACATTACCTATACCATGGTCATTTAGGGGAAACTTATAACCTGATATACATCTTGTTACATTATTTTTAGTTAAGGCAAAAACCCAGTCTTTCGATAATAACTGACACTTAATATTTTCTTCCCTACATATATCTTGAATTAATTTTTTATATTCCATATACCATCACTTACTCATCTTATTTTAACACAAAATAATCCCTATGAATATATTATAATTGTAAGGAGTGTTTATGAAAAGAAATTTTTTATATGTTATAACAAGTTGTCTTTTAATCATCGTTATAGGATTATTAATTGGTTTATTCTTCTCTAAAAAAGATAAAACAGAAAATACAACATTAAAGATTTCCGAAGTGACCCATAGTATTTTTTATACACCATTTTATGTTGCAATGGAAAATGGTTATTTTCAAGATGAAGACCTTAATATTGATTTAATGTTAGTTAGTGGTAGCGATAATGTGGCAGCATCCGTTCTATCTAATGATAGTGTTATTGGTCTAGCAGGTCCGGAATCAGCTGTTTATGTTTATCTTGGGGGAGAAAAAGATTATTTACAAGTTTTTGCCGGTTTAACTAAACGAGATGGACAATTTATATTATCACGCCAAAATGAAGAATTTACTTGGCAAAATTTAGTCGGAAAAGAAATTCTTATTGGTAGAAAAACGGGAATGCCTGGTTTAAGTTTCTTAAGAGCTTTGAAAAATGAAGGAATAAGAGAAAGTGATGTTAAGATAAATGACTCAATTGAATTTGCCGAATTATCCGGAGCCTTTATTGGTGGTGATGGTGATTATGTTAATTTATTTGAACCTCTAGCATCAAAATTAGTTAGTAATAATGAAGGTTATATTTTAACAAGTGTTGGTTTATATAGTGATGCTTTCCCTTATACTGCTTTTTATGCTAGAAAAAGTTTTATTGAAGAAAATAATGCTCTATTAAAGAAATTTACGAATGCTTTAAAAAGAGGAATAGATTTTACTTTCCAAAATGATAGTGAAACTGTAGCTAACGTAATTCAAAATCAATTTAATGATACTACAACCGAAGATTTAGCACAAATGATTACTAATTATAAAGAAGCTGATGCTTGGTTAACAAGTCCTTATATTGAAGAACAATTTTATAATACTTTAATTGATTTATTACAAGAAAATAATTTAATAACTAAACCTGTTAATTATCAAGATATGGTTATTAACATGTATGAATAACTTATTAGATATTTCTAAACTAACTAAAAAATATCAAACCAAAGAAAATGAAATTGTAGCTTTAGATAATATTAGTTTTGGGCTCAAAAAGGGAGAAATTGTATCTTTAGTTGGTCCCTCTGGTTGTGGTAAATCAACTATTTTATCCATTATTGCTGATTTAGACCATGATTATACTGGGACTATTACAAGAAAAAGTCATTTAAAATATGCTTATATGTTACAAAATGATGCTCTTCTTCCTTTTCTTACTATTTATGAAAATGCTATTCTAGGTTTAAAAATTCAAAAAACAGTTACAAAAGAAAATTTAGCTTATGTTGATTATCTTTTTAAATTATATAAATTAGATGAATTTAAGAATAACTATCCAAATAGTTTATCAGGAGGTATGAAACAAAGGGTGGCTTTAATTAGAACTCTTGCTTTAAATCCTGATATTCTTTTGCTAGATGAACCTTTTAGTGCTTTAGACCAACAATCACGATTGCTTATAAGTGATGATGTTTATAAAATTGCTAAAAAAGAAGGAAAAACAGTCATTTTAGTAACTCATAATATTGAAGAAGCAATCACTTTTTCTGATAGAGTTATAATTTTATCAAAAAGACCAGCTAAAATAAAGAAAATCATTGAGGTCAATTTTAAAAATCAATATTCAATTTATGAAAGAAGAAAAGATGCTAATTTTAATTATTACTTCGATATTATATGGAAGGATTTAGATACTAATGAGTGAAGAGCGAAAAAAATATTTAAAAAAAGTTAAAATAAAACAAATAAGTATTTTTGGCTTCCAATTTTTACTTGTTTTATTATTTTTAGGTCTTTGGGAATATTTAGTTAAAATAGGATTTATTAATGCCTTTATTTATTCTAGTCCTTCAAATATAATAAAAACTATCATTGAACTTATTAGAAAACATGATTTTTTCATTCATATTTTAGTAACTTTAAAAGAAGTTATTATTGCTTTTATATTAGGTAATATTCTAGGTTTTACCGGAGCAATTATTCTTTATGAATTTAAATATTTAGCTAAAGTTTTAGACCCTTTTTTAACTATGTTAAATTCTCTTCCTAAAATAGCTTTGGGTCCTCTTATTATTATTATTTTCGGGGCTAATATTAAAAGTGTTATTATTATGGCTTTACTTATTAATTTAATTGTGAGTATTTTAACAATTTATAATGGTTTTTTATGTACGCCAAGTTACTATCTTAAATTATTTAAAACTATGCAAGCTAATAAATGGCAAACTTTATTTAAACTTGTTATTCCTTCAAGTTATCAAACCATTATTGCTTCGTTTAAATTGTGTATTGCACAGACTTTAATTGGAACCTAAGACAGATGGCGAGAAAATTAATTAACATTAAATAACCAATATATTTGGATTACTAAATCATTAATAATAATTTTATCTACTAATTGTTCAATTAAATTTCTTTTCTCTTGAAATACTAAATGAGGCCAAACTTGACGTAAATATTTAATTTGTTTAAAAGTTTTATGTTCTTCTTTATTAATCTTTGTTAATTTATTCATTATTATCTCTTTTTCTTTGCCTAACTTTTCTAATTCGCATTTAATATCTTCACAAGCTAAATTTTCTTCTAAAATTTTTATTAAATTATCTATTCTTTTTTGAATTTTTAAGAGTCTTCCTTTAAGTTCATCTTCAACATTTAATTTAGGTAAAAGAAATGTTTTTCTAAATAACTCTTCATCTAATGCCATATTAAATAATTGTTTTAAAAAAGCATCTTCTATCATATAACTATCAATTCTTATATTATTACAATTTGGATTTTTTACTAATTTAGGTTTACTTTTTTGTCTTGAATAACAATAACAAATTATTCTCTTTCCCCATTTTTGATACCGATATTTGGCTCCACACTTACCACAATAAATCTTACCTGATAATAGATAATGACTAGCATGTTTATTTTTGCTTCTCTCTTTTTCTATTTTTTGTAATTGTTCATATTCTTCTTCACTAATTATTGCTTCATGTCTTCCTTCATAAAGCTCACCCTTATAAGGGATTTTACCTAAATTAGTTTTAGCATTTAAAATGCCCTGAATCCACGATTCATCATAACCAGTTATTCTTTCTAATTCAGTATAACTATACCCCTGTAGTCTTAATGTTTTCATTAAATCAAAGATGACTTTTCTTGTCTTATTAATAACAAGCATTCCCCTTTTTTGGTCATAATCATAAGCAAAAGGAGTTTTACCTCCACCTCGCCAATAACCATCTTCGGCTCTTTTTTTTAAGCCAATTCTTGTTCTTTCTAAAATTGTTTCTCTTTCTAATTGGGCAAATACAGATAATACTCCTATCATTGCTTTGCCAAAGGGACTAGTTGTATCAAATCTTTCTCTAATTGATATAAAACCTACATTATGGTGATTAAATATTTCTTCAATTAAATAAAGCGTATCTTTTTGACTACGTGATAATCTATCTAATTTAAAAACTAAGACGGTTTCAATTTTTCCTTCTTTGCAATCCGTAATTAATTGTTTTATAGCAGGTCTTTCTAAATCTTTCCCACTATAACCCGGGTCTGTATACACTTTATAAGAAGTCCAACCCTGACTTTTTATATAGTTTTCTAAAGCTTCAATTTGAGCTTCGATAGAATACCCCTCTACTTGCATATCAGTTGAAACGCGAACATATAAAGCTTTTATTTTGGGAACATTTTTTATAATTTAATCACCTTAATTTTCTTTTAAATAACGTTTTAATAACACATAAATTAAAGGCTCTTGCAAAACTACTTTTTGAATATTTATTTTATTTCCCCCTCTATCATAATTTTCCACTTTTAATCTCATAATATAACTTCCTTCTTTAAATTATATTTTTAAAAGTGGTCGTCAAGACTAAATTAGAAAAATTATTTTATTTTTTATTAATTATTTTTAACTTTTTATGAGCTTTAATTATCATGTATAAAGACATAATGGTATTTATAATACAAATAACAAAACCCATAATACTAGTCGTTATCATTTTAAATTCACTATCATTAGAGCCAAATTCAGAAACCATGGCTACTTCCAAAGAAATCATAGAAATCATAGCGACAGTAAAATTTAGACATTTAATTGATATTATAAGAGGACTTTTTTCTTTTTTATATTTTATAACCTTAATAAAGGCACTTATAATTAAATAAAAATCATACATAGCAACAATATAAATAATAAAACCTTCATAAGTTATCGCTTGATTTTGTTTAATTATTAAAATAATCATTCCTGTTAAAACTAAATTGAAAAATAAAAGACTAATTCCTATTAGTTTTAATTTTTGATATTCATTTTGTAAATTTATTCCTACTTCATTTTTGATATCTTTAATAATAACTATTTTCATTACACATAAAATCAAATAATAAACAGCAAAAGTTATAAACCACCATGACTTATAATAAATACCAATTCCTAATTCAAATATACCATATATAAAATTTAGTAAAAGAGAAAAAGCTAAAAATATTTTTGTTACTAATAATTCTTTTGTTTGATACAAATTATATAGTTGGGAATTTTTAATAAAATTATTACTAAACTTACATATTTTATAAAACCAAAGACAAAATATTATTAAAGCATAAGTTGATAAAAGATAACTTATATAAGCAATAAAAGTATTTTCTAAATGACAGCTAAAAACATAAATTAGTAAAATAAAACCTAAATTAAAAGAAAGAAAACCAACTATTTTATTAGGTAAAAATAACTTCTTTAAAAGTCTTTTCATACTACACCTCTAACTAAAAAAAGAAAAAAGGAAGAATATTCTTCCAAATTAATAATTAATCTTTGTTACTTTTTAAATAAGAATATATTGGATAGTTAAGTACACATACAAGTAAACCAACAATACCTGTTATGATACCTATTAATAAATCAGTTTTAGATGGTTCTCCAACCATTACTTTACTCATGCCAAATCCCATTATTAATGCTCCGATTATTCCTATAAACCAAGTAAATACAATTCCCCAATTTATTGGTGTGTGTTCTTTTTTAGGGTGATTACTTCTATAAACAGGAATGATGCAAAGTAGAATGATAAATCCTAAAATAGAAACAACAACACCTGCTGCAAATAAATCCCATTCAGGTATTAAATACATACACATACCTATTGCAAATACTAAACCTCCAATTGTTCCTAAAATTATTTCTAATAAAGTTTCTTTTTTCATAACTTTCTTCCTTTCAATAATTAGACACTTGTCTTTTTATTACAATTTTAGTATAATCTTTAGGAAAGAAAAAGACAATCAACAATTGATTAACAATTGTCTAATTAAAGGAATGAATATATGAATAAAACTAATAATAAAAGAAGAAAAGAAACCCGAAATAAAATAAGTAAAGCTTTTATGTCTTTATTACAAAAAACAGAAATAAACAATATTTCTGTTACAGATATTTGTAAAATGGCAAAAATTAACCGCTCTACTTTTTATGTTAATTATCTTGATATATACGACTTAGCTGAACAAATAGGTCAAGAATTAGAAAAAGAAGTGTCATTTTTATATCAAGAAGAAAAAGAAAAGCAAAAGAACTCTAATGCCTTTTTAAAATTATTTAAACACATTAAAGATAATCAAATATTTTATAAAACTTATTTTAAATTAAATATGGATAAAAATTTTATTATTAAAGAATACGATTATCATTTATCTAAAAAAATATATAATGATAAATATATCGATTATCATATTGAATTTTTTAAAGCTGGCCTTAACGCTATCATTAAAAAATGGCTTGTTCATGGTTGTAAAGAAACACCAGAAGAAATAGAAAGTATTTTAGAAGCTGAATATAAAAACAAAAATAATATTTAATAATAATTTAGTTACTTATTAAGCCATTCTTTTATTTCATATTCATCTATATTATCAGAAAATCTTTTAGCACTTATAAAATGTAAATTATTATAAGTGTTTTTTAAATTATTAAAACTATTTATTACACTAGAACCTCCAGATGTTGCAAAAATATATATGTTTTTATTAGTAAAATCATCTTCTTCTAAAAAAGTATTGATAATAGTCGGGGCTAAATCCCACCATACGGGAAAACCAATTAAAATAGTATCATAAATATCTAAATTAGAAACTTTATTCTTTATTTTTGGTCTTATTGATAAATCATTCATTTCTATCGAAGTTCTACTTTGTTTATTAGTCCAGTCTAAATCTGCATCCGTATATTTATCTACCGGTTCAATTTCAAATAAAG
Organism: uncultured Bacilli bacterium; assembly: GCA_947624125.1. Taxonomy (GTDB): domain Bacteria; phylum Bacillota_I; class Bacilli_A; order RF39; family UBA660; genus SIG200. The sequence goes on from CANQIY010000005.1 coordinate 7,332, forward strand.
TACCATCTATACATGTAGCAATTTTTTCCGCCACCCTTTTTGTTACTCCACTTGCTGAAAAGAAACTAACTAATATTTTATTCATAAATCATTCCTCTTTCTATATTAATCTTATCAAATATTAAAAAATTAATAAAGGATAATAATTTATTTTCTTCAAATAAAGAAAAGAGATTACTAATTAATCTCCAAACTAATATCTTTCTTTAATAATATTTTTACTGCAATAATAAGTAATTAAGAAATATCCACCATAAATAATAACAATAAATATAACGGTAGCAATAATTGATGGTAATAACTCCTCTGTTCCAAATACTTCTAATATTTTAACAGCAAACATGATGCCAAAGATAGAATGAATTAAAGCAAGTATTAAAGGTAACATAAAGAAAATGGCAATTTGTCTAAATAAGGCTTTATTAATCATCTTTTCATCTGTACCAATTTTACGTAAGCATATAAATCTTTCTTTATTATCACTACTTTCTGATAATTCTTTTAATCCTAATATGGCCGCACTACTGATTAAGAAAATTATTCCTAAATAAAGACCAATAAAAGTAACCATTGCGGATAACCCCGTTGTAGCTTCTTTTATTTCTAACTTTGTTGTTCCACTCGGAAGTAAATATTCTCTCGCTTTAGTATTATTAGCTAAAGCATTTATCTCATCCTCGATTTGTGTAACCTTTTCTATATCTCTAGTCTTATAATTACCTATCAAATAATTTTGTTCTAAATATTCTTCATCTATAACATTATCAGAAACTAAGATAAGACCTGTATTAATGTGTTGACTAGACATTTCTAAAAAACCATCTTGACATGTATTATACTTAGGTTTTAAAGAATGCCCAAACAAATTAATTACTTCCCCATTTTGAAGAGCAATGTTTCTTACATCAACCATTGATTTAAAATCAGCTACAATCATATATTCATTGTCATTTAATGAATATTCCTTAATCCCATAAAATTTGGCTACTTTATTATAATCACTAATTTTCATAATAGTTTCCATTGTATCATAATCTAAAAAAGGAAGCTCAGTTCTAATACTATTTAATTTTGAACCTAAAGTATGGTTCAATGTTAAATTCTCGGTTGCATAAGTATTAACTTCAATATAATCTTTAAAATAAGAAGTAATATCAAAATCTAATAAATTAAATAATTCTTGGGCTGTATAATGGGCATTTTTTATTTGGGCATCATTATAACCATAATGGATATATTTATCATAATATTTATCCATATTCAGATTAGCTATAAACATGGCATCAGCCGGTGCAAGTTCTCTAATATTGGCATTCATCGAATTTTTTACCGTAAGACAAGAAGATAATAAACATATTGTTACAAATAACATTAAACAAATAATTGTTGTCGAAAAAACAGTTGTATTAATTTTACTTGAAAATTGTCTTAATGTAAAACTATTTAAACCTTTATAATAATATCTTTTTAAACTTTGGACTATTCTTAAAATTAAACCTGATAAAGACCAAAAAATCAAAAATGTGGCAACAATACCCATGATAATTGGTTTTAGAATATCTTCTACTTCTTGTAATGTTAAAAATTCAGCAGTTACTATATGATAAGCTTTACCTAAAACTAAACAAGCAATAATAAATATAATGATACATAAATAAGGATTTTTAAGTTGAATTTTTTCACTTGTTTTAGCTCCGTTTAATAAATCAATTAACTTACATTTACTTACACTTACTGTATTAAATATCATAACAATTAAATACATAATACTAAAATAAATAATAGTTTTAATAAAAGCAGGTGGGGAAAAGACAAAAGCAAATTTTGTAAGTTCAGCTTCAAACATATTGGCTACAACTAAACTCATACCCTGAGATAGTAATACACCTAGACCTAAGCCTACTATAAGAGAAATAATACCAATAAATAATGTTTCAAAAAATAATATTAAAGATATTTTTCTTTTACTCATCCCAAGAGTTAGATAAACCCCAAATTCTTTACTCCGTCTTTTCATTAAAAAACGGGAGGCATAGATAATTAAAAAACCTAATATAAAGGAAACAAATACACTGACACTAGAAAGAAGTGTCATCATAAGAGTAATTAATTCCTCAGTTCTATTGGAAACATTCATCATAACGGTTTGACTATCTAAGGCATTAAAAACATAAAAAATAGAAATACCTAAAATAAGAGTAAAAAAATAGATGGCATAATCTTTTAAACTCTTTTTGATATTTTTAAGGGATAATTTACAAAGCATCATTTAAATCGCCACCAAGTAAAGTTACAACATCAATAATCTTATCAAAAAATTCTTTACGTGAATAATCACCTTTATGAATTTCTTTAAAAATTTTGCCATCTTTGATAAAAATTACTCGTCTTGCATAACTGGCGGTAAAAGCATCATGAGTAACCATAAGAATAGTGGCCCCAAGACTTTCTAAATAATTAAATTTTTCAAGTAACATTTTAGAAGATTTCGAATCTAGGGCACCAGTTGGTTCATCCGCTAAAACTAATTTAGGTTCTGTAATAATAGCTCTTGCTGATGCTACTCTTTGTTTTTGCCCACCACTCATTTGATAAGGATATTTATTTAAAATATCTTTGATATCTAATTCTTCGGAAACCCGTTTGATTTTTTGCTCTATAACAGAGACATTTTCATTTTGAATTGCTAAAGCAAGAGCAATATTTTCATAAGCAGTTAAAGTATCTAAAAGATTAAAATCTTGAAAGATAAAACCTAATTCTTCTCTTCTAAATTTATTAAGTTCATTACCTTTTAATTTCGTAATATCAAGTCCACCTACATAAATCTGACCACTAGTTACTTTATCAATGGCCCCGATACAATTTAAAAGAGTTGTTTTACCTGAACCTGATGCTCCCATTAAACATAAAAATTCCCCTTTCTCAACTTCAAAAGATAGATTATCAATAGCTTTCGTTAAAGATGACCGACTACCATAGTATTTTTCAATTTTATCTACTTTTAAAATATTTTCCATAACTTCTCCTTTCCTAAACAATGATAATCCGAAAAAAACTTTTTGTCGCCTCTTTAATCTTACAAAACATTACAATTTAGTAATATTACTTTAAAACATCATAATATTTATTCTTGGCAAACGTAATATATACTTTTGTATATTCATTATAAACTGATTCTATATTTATTTTATGCCCTAATTTCTTACACATATTTTTCGCAATATATAAACCCATTCCGGTTGAAATACGACCATTTCTTCCATTTTCACCCGTAAATGATTTATCAAAGACTTGTTTTAAATCAGAACTTTTTATACCTATCCCATTATCTTCAATAATTAAAATGGTTTTTTCATCTTTATCTTGAACTGATATTTTAATATAAGAATTATTAATATTCTTTTTATACTTAATACTGTTATTAATTATTTGTCCTAAAATAAATTCTAACCATTTACCATCTGTTAAAACTTGATAATGGACATCACCAACAATATAATTTATTTTTTCTTCAAGCATTTCATCCATATTTTTAAGCCCAACATTTTTAATAATTTCGGCTAAATCTATTTCTTTTATTAAATAGTCTTTTTCAGCATTTTCACTTCTTACATAATATAAGACTTCATCAACATAATCTTCTAATCTTTTTAATTGTAATTTGGTTTTTTTATCAAATTTATCTTGATGATTATTACTTATTAAAACTAAAGTTGAAAGAGGAATTTTAACTTCATGAATCCACATTTCAATGTATTCTTTAAAATCTTGCATATGTTCTTCAATTATTCTGACATTTTCATTCATCGATTTATTTATTTCATATAAAGCTTGCTCTAATAATTCTCCTTCATAAAATTCGGGTTTAGCTAACGTTTCTAATACTAAATAACTTTTATCAAGTGCTTTAATATTACTAAGTAAATCATTATAAAATTTTTTCTTTCGAAAATAGGGAATTAATAAAATAAGAATAAAATAAAAGAAAGCTAAAAACGATGATGCGCAAATAACTTGTTTTTCAACTTTAAAAGCAAAGAAAATAAGTAAATTGAAACCATAACAAATGAGAAATAATAATACTTTATCTAAATTATCTTTTAAATAAGCACCGATTTTCATAATAAAATGTACCCCATTCCTTTTTTAGTATTTATAACATCGGGATAACCTATTTCTTTTAATTTACTTCTAAGCCTACTAATATTGACAGTTAAAGCATTTTCATTTACATATTCTGAATTATCCCATAAAGTTGTCATGAGTTCTTCTCTTGTTACTATTCTATTTTGATGATTTAATAAATAAGAAAAAATTATCATTTCATTCTTCGTAAGTTCTAATTCTAAATTATCTTTTTTGATTATCCCTTTTTGATAATTAAATTTTAATTCTCGGTAAGTTAATTCGGGTGAATTAAAACTTCCCTTTACTCTTTTTAAAACTGCACCAATTCTTAAAAGTAATATATTAGGATTATAAGGTTTAGTAATATAATCATCGGCACCATAAGAAATAGATAAAGCTTCATCAATTTCTGAATTAATACTTGTAACCATAATAACGGGAATATTAGTTTCTTTTCTTAAATTTTGTAATAAAACTTCACCATTTATGTAAGGAATATTGATATCAAGTAAAATTAAATCGGGTGATACTTCTAATATTTCTTTTAAAGCTTCTTTAAAATCTTTTAAAAGATAGACTTCATAATTATGGTGCTCTAATAACTTTGCTAGTTCATTACATATTAATTTATCATCTTCAATTACCATTATTTTACTCATATTTTCCCACATTTCTTTTTTATTATTGTAACATATATAATTTAAATCCATTCTTACATTTTTGTAATATTTAAAAATTACTTATATATTAAAATATTTAATTATGAATTCTGTTCCTTTTTTTAAAGATTTTACCTTAATAAGACCATTATTATTTTCAATAATTGTTTTAGCTAAGGAAAGACCTATTCCCATACTATCAAAAGATGCATTTTTACCTTGATAAAATCTTTCAAATATATGAGGTATTTCTTTTTTCATAATACCTTCACCATAATCTTTAATTGTAATCATGGCATAAACTTTATTTTGCGTATAAGAAATATCAATACTACTATTTTCTAAAGAATGCTCAACACAATTTTTAATAATGTTCGTTAAAGCTTCAGTTTGCCATCTAAAATCACAAGTTATTTGCGCTTTATCATCACCTTTAACATTGATTTTAATATTTTTTAAATCACATAAAGTTGAAACATTTTTTAAAGACTCATTTATAAGATTTTTTAAAAATTGTTTTTCTTTCGTAAATTTAATAGTATTAGCTTCAAATTTTGATAATTTTAAAAGTGACTGCACTAAAAAATTGATATTAATGATATTTCTTTTAATATCTCTTAGAAAATCATCTCTTGTTTCTTTTTCCATATTAGCATCATCTATTAAATTATCAAGCATTATTAAAATACTTGTAAGAGGTGTTTTTAATTGATGAGATATATCTTCTAAAGAAATTTTTAAATTTTCTTTATCTTTCTTCGAATTTTCCGCTGTCTCTTTTAACATCACAGTTGTCTTATATATTTCATTTTTTAATATCGATAGTTCATCTTCAGAATTCGAGTCTATTTTTAAACTATAATTTTTCTTATTTATTTCTTCAATATATTTCGTAATTTCTCTTATTTCTTTATCTCTTTTTCTTAAATATATTATAAATAAAGAAAGTATAGATAACATACCTAGTATCAAAATAAGCATATTAAAAAGTAAAAATTCTTGATGTTTTTCGTTATTTTCTAATACAATAGCTTTATCATTTAAACTAAGACCATATTTTTTTAAAGTTTTAGACTCAGTATTTCCCTCACTATTTAAAATTTCTATGATTTCTTTTTCGCTTACATTTGGATATTTATTTTGTAAAGTATCCACAATATTATTAATTTTTTGATTAAAATTATTAGTATATATTCGATATTCATATAAATTTATTATTAAAAATAATCCTAAAAAGCAAAGAAAAATAATTATAACTTTAAATAACCATTTTTGAAATGCCATTTTATTCTTCATCTATTCTATAACCTATACCTTTTATTGTTTCAATTAGATTTATTCCTATTTTTGTTCTAATTCTTTGCAGATAAACAGTAATTGTATGGTCATCAACATAATTACCTGTCCATTCCCATATTTTATCTAATATTACATTTCTTGATACTACTTTTCCTAAATTATTAAACAGAAGATTAATAATTTTTAATTCTAGGGGTGTTAATTCTATTTCAATCCCATCTTTATAAATAATAGCTTTATCAAGATTATATGTTATATTTTTAACTCTTATTATACTTTTTTTATTGTTACGTAATAATACTTTATTAACTCTTGCTAATAATTCTTTTGTACTAAATGGTTTAGTTATATAATCTTCTGCCCCAAGTTCTAAACCTTTAACAATATCATCTTCTTCATCTTTAGCTGTTAAAAAGATAGTTGGAACATTTAATATTTTAATTACTTCATTATATAAATGCCAACCATTACCATCAGGAAGTGTTATATCTAAAATAATTAAAGCAATATCTTTATTCTTCTTTAAATATTCTTTGGCATCTTTAACATTAGTTTTAAAGAATAAATGAAGATTATTTTTGGAAAAAGAATACATAAGACCTTTCACAATTGACATATTATCCTCAATTAATAAAATCTTCATAAATAAAAGTTCCTTTCTAATTATATTATATCATATTAGAAAGAGGCTTATCGCCTCCTTAAATATTTTCATTTCTAATTGTTTCGATAGTATTTTGTTTATTTATTTTCTTAACCATGTATTTCATAATTAAAATGATAAGAACAAAGACAGTTATGATACTAATTAAAATCGCTAATAAAGGTAGATTATAAGTTACTTCATTAAAGTATTTATATATTACATAAGAAATAAGAAGTCCAATAGGAATACCAATAATTAATGATTTACAACCAATAAAGATACTTTCTAAACTGAGCATTTTATTAAATTCCTTTTTGGTCATTCCAACTGATTTTAACATAGCAAATTCATTTCGTCTTAATTCCATATTGGTTGTAATCGTATTAAAGATATTCGTGATACCAATTAGAGATACAACAATAATAAATCCATATAAGAATATTCCTACTAGAGTAAGTAAATTTTCCATTATTTTGATATTTTCTTCGTAATTATTTAAAGTATAAATTTCCCTAGTTAAATAATTATCAATATCATCTTGTAATTTACTAGCATTATCAGCTTTATAAAAAATTTGGAGTTTAGTAGTATCAATCAGTTCATCAAACAATTCATCACTTATAAATAATATTTTACCGCCTAAATCTTGAAAACCAAAAGGTAATTCTTCCGTAGTAGCTCCGATAGTAAAAGTATAATCCTCATTATTAGTAAAATAACCTTCTAATTTATCATTAACTTTATAATCTAAAACTTTAACTTTTTTTCGTTTAATATTTTTAACCTCTTTATCATATACGGATAATTCTTCATGGTAATCATAAAGAATAGCTTTATCTTTAATTGCTTCATAATTTAAACCTAACCTTTTGATATATTTTTGATATTCTTGCTTGCCCATAGCATAAAGACGAATTTCTTCTTCAGGAGTTTTACTTTCATTAATATGTTCAATTTCTAGATATTCTTTATTATATTTAACATTTTTTAAAGTAAAATCATTATATCTAATAATAGCTACTTCTTTAACATTATCCATGGTAGTAGTATTTACAAAACGAGATAAATTATCTTTAGTAACATTAAATGTTGTTAAAGATAAATTATATTCTAAATAATCAAGTTCTTCTCTTACCTCTTTATAAGCCATATCCATAAAAGAAGATAATCCTATAAAGACAAAGACAGATGTCACAAGTGAAATTATAGTTGTTCGATATTTCTTTTTATTTCTTTTTAAATTTTTATAAGATATTTCCCCACCTATTCCAAATAGTTTTTTGATATATTTGGATGTTTTTAAATTTTTAGTCTTAATTTTAATATCGGCACTATTACGAATCGACTCTATTGGTGATACCTTTGATGCTCGTTTAGCACTTTTGAAAGCTGAAAAATAAATTGTTACAATACCAAGTGCAATTGAAAAAAGACAAGCAATTAGGGAAAAATGAAATTGAAGTTCAATAGCTCCATTCGTAATCTTAGCAAAATAAAAGTTACTAATTAATACTAAAATAAAGGACGCTAAAAAGCCAAAGATTATACCTAATGGAATACCTATTAAACCTAAGATAGTGGCTTCATAAAAAACATTTTTCTTAATTTGTTTTTTAGTTGCCCCAATACTACGAAGCATACCATATTGTTTTGTTTTTTCCGTAATAGAAATATCAAAACTATTTTTGATACAAAAAACAGATGTAAAAATAATTATAGCAATGACTATACACACAACCATTCCTAACCCAACAATATTACTACTGGCAATAGGATTTGTTTCTAAACCAATTAAATAGTCATTTTCAGCAAGAGCATATTTCGCTTTTTTCATTTCTTCTTCATATTTATCATACGAAATATTGCCTTTAGTATTAGCTATATTAAATATATTTTCATCTACACCAATTATATTAGCGGTAAGTTTATAAAAATTTTTAATGCCATCTTTTGTATACCTAGCATAAATATCTACTTTATCAAATATTTCACTATCGTCCATATAAGTTATAAAAGTATAGCCAGGGGCATAATAACTTTCAATATTAGTAGCGGGTCTTTCAATAATGCCCACTATTTTATAAGTTTTAGAAGTAGTATTTACAATATCTTCTAGAAGAGTACTATAATCATTAGTTCGAAAAGGATTATTTTGGTCTAATTCAACATTATCTATTAAACTAATTCTTTTTCCAATATCAATAGTAATACTATCTCCAACATTAAGAACTAATCTACCATTAGTTTTTAAATGCGTTGGAATAATTATTTCATTACTATTCATAGGTAATCTTCCCTCAACTAATTTGACGGATAAATTAGTAAGAGAATTTTTAGTAAAAGCTTTTACAAAAGCATATGGTTTATCTTTATTTTGAGAATTAATTTTTGCATAGCCAATATTTTTAACTAAACTAAGATTTTCAATTTCCCGGTTATTCTGAAAAACATCTAAATCAGAAACAGGAACATCATAAAAAGCGACATGAAAGTTACCTTTTTGCTTTGCTTCATATTTAATTAAAGACTTTATTCCACTTGAGTATAAAGATGCCACGGCAGTAATTAAAGCCACCGATAAAATAATGCCAATAATGGTTACAATTGTTCTTTTTTTATTTAATTTTAAATTTTTGACTGTTAATTTATTAAGCAAGTTCACAATTTTCCTCCGCTACCATCTTTCCATCTTCTAATTTTATAATTCTATCTGCAAACTTAGCTATTTCCATATTATGGGTAATCATAATAATGGTTTGATTAAATTCTTTATTAGACTTTTTTAATAATGCGACAATTTCATCGCTAGCTTTGGAATCTAAGTTTCCGGTTGGTTCATCCGCTAATATTAAAGCTGGCTCAGTAATTAAAGCTCGACCAATACTAGTTCTTTGTTGTTGGCCACCGGATAATTCATTGGGTAGATGATTTCTTCTATTTTCTAAACCTAATAATTTTAATAATTCATTTAATGACTCTTTATTTATTTTACGATTATCTAAATCTAGCGGTAAAGTAATATTTTCTTCAACATTTAAAATAGGAATTAAATTATAAAATTGATAAATTAAACCAATTTGTCTTCTTCTAAAAATAGCTAATTTATCATCATCAAAATTATAAATATCTTTGTTATCAATATAAACTTTCCCACTTGTTGGTCTATCAACTCCACCAATTAAATGTAAAAGAGTTGATTTACCACTGCCGGATGCCCCGACAATTGCTACAAATTCACCTTTTTCCACAGTAAATGATACATTATCTAATGCTATAACTTTCGTTGTATCTTTCCCATAAATCTTTGTTAAATTTTCTACTCTTAATATCTCCATTTTAAAATTTTCCTTTCTTGCTATCTATTATATTACATTTAAAGTTACAACTAAGTTACTAAATATAATTTTTTTTAAATTTCATTTTATTATACAAAAAAATACGAGAAATAATTCTCATATTTTAAAACTTGTTAATTTTATATTCATTTAATCATTATTAAAAATCATTTTCGCCATATGTCTTTCATTGGCGTTATCATGGGAGAATTTTTAGTTAGTAAACAAGGCATAGGCTATTTAATTGTCTATGGTAAACAGGTTTTTAATTTAAATTATGTTATGACAGGCATTATTCTCTTAAGTATAATTTCTTACTCTTTATATAGATTAATTGTTTTATTAGAAAATAAATTATTAAAACATATATAAAAAGAACTATTTTAGATTTATATCTAGATAGTTCTTTTTATTATTTAATTACATTCTTCTTCTACTGAACATGAGCCATCTTTATCATAAACTTTAGCAAATGTTTCTAAAAATTTATCATATAAGTCTTCATATTGTTTTATAGTCATTTCGGAATATTTATTTTGCCCATCTTCAAGTGTTCTACTAATACCTTTAGCTTCAACTACGCTGCCATTTCGAACAGTTATAAAAAATGGTATATATACTCTTTTTTCACCCGTTTTATAAACATTACCATCTGCATCAGTTAATTCATAATCGCGTAAATAAGCACTTAATTTATCTAATAATTTATAATAAGCATCTGTTCCTGTACTAACTTTTTTTACATTACCATCAACAATTTCATAATTTGATTTTTCATCATCTAAATTTAAATAATATATCGAATCAATATTCAATTTTTTCGCAACATCAAACATTGGCTCTAGCATATTTCGACACCACGGACACCAATTAGCACCGATATAAATAATAGCTTTTTTACTAGTTAATAAATCAAGTGTTTCTTCAATATTAACATATTTAATCGGATTATTTTCAGGAATATTAACATTATTATAAAGATTACCGTCAGATTCTCTAATTGTATTATTTAAAGATTCATATTCATTTTTGAATTTAAGCGCATCATTATTTAAGTCTTTTTTAAAAAACCAAAAGTAACCACCTACAAATAAACCTAAAATTAATAAAACAATAACTATTATACTTATTTTTTTCTTCATTTAAACTACTCCTTTTTCAATACAATTTTAAATCTAAATTAATTAGATGTCTATAAAGGCTTGGTTGAAAAAACTCAACATGAAGTTGAGTTAACCTTAATTTTTACTAACTTGGAATAATTCGACATCAACAGAAGTTTCTTGACCAAATAAATCAATAATAATATTTAACCGATTATTTTCTGTATCAATATTATCTACACGACCAATCATACCTTTAAATGGTCCATCCACAATACTTACAGAATCGCCAACTTTTAAATCATCTTCTACATTGACACGACTCATACCCATATTAACTAAAATACGGTCAATTTCTTGCGGAAGAAGAGGGGTTGGTTTGGCCCCTTTACCACTTGAACCGATAAATCCAGTAACACCCGGTGTATTTCTAACAATATACCAAGCTTCATCAGACATAATCATTTCAACCAAAATATAACCGGGAAACATTTTTTTAACTTTTTCTTTTTTAATTCCATCTTTAACTTCTACTTCGGTTGTTTCCGGAATAACAATTCGAAAAATATAATCTTGCATTCCCATTGATTCAATTTTAGCTTCAAGTTTTTCTTTTACTTTACTTTCATGACCTGAATAAGTGTTGACTACGTACCATAATTTTTCCATTAGTTCACTACCCCTCTAATGTATGCCATTAAAACTTTAATAAGTTCAAAGAAAATAATTAAAATAATACAAAAAATAATCGTGGCAATTGTATATTTAACAATTTCTTTAAAAGTTGGCCATTTTACTTGTTTCATTTCTTTCTTTAAACCAACTACATAATTTTCTTTATTACTCTTTTTTTTCTCTTTCAAAGCCTTTTTTTCTACCTTAACTTTTGGGCTTTTCTTATTTTCTTTTTTCATACGAAACCTCCTAATTTTAATTCAATTAAAAAACACTTTCGTGTTCATTAATAATATACCATAACTTCTTCTTTTATGCAAGAAATTTATTTACTATTTTCTATATTTGAAGCCGCGGTCATGACCGCTATCTTACCATATTCATAAGTTAAGCCACCCTGTAAATAAGCTATATATGGTTCTCTAAGTGGTCCATCACAAGAAATTTCAATTGATGAGCCTTGAGTGAAAGACCCCGAAGCCATTATTATTTTATCGTCATATCCTGGCATATCCGTTGGTTCTGGTAGAGCATTTGCATCAATGGCTGAGGCCATTTGAATTCCTCTACAATAATTTATTAAATCTTTTTCATTACCAAAAATAATATTTTGAACAATATCAGCTCTTTTTTCATTATATCGCGGTTCAACACGATATCCTAAATTTTCCATTATAAGACTAGCTAAAATGGCCGTTTTTAAACTACTAGCTACTACTAAAGGTGCATGATATAACCCCATTAATATTTCTTTATTGATACCTAAAGAAGGACCAACTTCCATTCCTTCGCCCGGAACAGTTAACCTTTCTCCGCATAAATTTATTAATTTTTCTTCACCCGCAATATAAGCTCCATTCGGTGCTATACCACCACCTAAATTTTTAATAAGAGACCCAACTATTATTGATGCTCCTACTTCTAATGGTGTTTTTTCTTCTACAAATTCACAATAACAATTATCGACCATAATAATAACATCTTTGGAAATACTTCTTATTAATTTAATAACTTTGGCAATTTTATCAATAGTTATACTTTTTCTAGTTGAATATCCTTTACTTCTTTGAATTTCAATTAATTTAATTTTTTTCTTTTCTAAAGTTTGTTTAATTTTTTCATAATCAAAATCATTATCAACTAAATCTATTTGTTCATAAGAAATATTATATGCTTTTAATGAACTAGGATTATCTTTGATGCCTATTACTTCATGCAAAGTATCATATGGAAGACCTGTTATACTAAGCATTGTATCATTCGGACGTAAAAGTGCAAATAAAGCAACAGTTAAAGCATGAGTTCCTGATATAAATTGACTTCTAACTAATGCTTTATCAGCTTTTAAAACTTTCGCAAAAACTTTTTCTATTTTATCACGACCATAGTCATTATAACCATATCCCGTTGAAGAGGCAAAATCACTTTCACTAATATTAACTTCTGAAAAAGCTTGTAAAACTTTAAGACTATTTAAATAACATAATTCATCAATTTTATTAAATTCTTCTTGTAATTTTTTTTCATTATTATTTACTATTTTTAATACTTTATCATTTATTTTATAATACTCTAAATATTTATTCATATCTTCCATCCATTCTTATAATATCGCCACTTTTATAATCATCATTTATAATTATTTCTAATATTTTTAAAGCAACTTCTTCTTTTTTTAATAGTCTCTTTTGGCCTACTCTCTCCATTTCTTGTTTTAAATATATTGGGTCCATTTCTAAAACCGTCTTTGTATCAACCCAATTGGGGGCAAGAGCACAAACCTTTATTTTAGGATTTATTAAAGCTAAATTTTTGGTTAAATTTTCAAGTCCGGCTTTACTAGCGTCATAATCTATTGAATAAGGAAAATAAGTATCATTTGCATTTGATGAACTAACATTAATTATTACCCCTTTATTCATTAATTTTAAGGCTTTTTGACACATTAAAAAAGAACCAACTAAATTAACTTCCAACACTTTCATAAATTCTTTTTTCGTTTTCTTAAAAAAATCATTATCTAAACTTATCGCCGCACAATTAACTAAAACATCAATTTTTTCATGTTTATCTATAATATAAGAAAATAAATTATTAATCTCATCTTCATTACTTATGTCACATTTATAGGTATCAAATAATACATCGTTAATAGGTGTAGTATTATAAACACCAATAACAGTTGCTCCATATTCATGTAAAATGTTTGCTAACGTGAACCCAATCCCTTTTGATGCTCCGGTTACAACAATAACTACATTTGCTAAATCCATAAAATTCCGCCTTTTCAAGTATTATTATATAATTATTTTTTATGATAAGCAATTAAATCTATTAGAAAACAAACACTCATAATTTCTAAAACCATCATTAACTTTTCTTTATTTTCATTTTTTATTATTTTATCAATAATGGGATTAATAATATAAGTGACAATTAAACCACTAACGCCAAAACAAAGGGCACTAATAAAGCATACAAAACCACCAATATTTAAAAACCGTCCAGTATAATCCCAAAGTCTAATTTTTAGACATTTTAAAAGAAGATAACCACTTATTCCCTCTAAAATACCAGTTAAGAAAAAAGAAAAAACAAATATTTTAAGGGGCTCTTCTCGATATTTATCCAAACATGATATTAATATACTTCCTATTCCATATATTGGTAACCATGGTCCTTTTAAGTAGCCATGACTTAATAATTTATGATTTTGAACATAATGATATATTAATTCATACATAAATCCTAAAATACTACATATATAAAATGTTAAACCAATTTTTATTATTTTCTCTCTTGTCATACTTTTATTATTCCCTATTTCTCTTCTTATATAGAAACCAAATTTTGACAAGTATAGATTATTCTTTTTAGCTAATAATAAAATTAGAAAGGACTGTAGAAAGATGGAAAATGTTGAAAGAACAAAAGCACCCGATATTTTTACGGGTAAAGATTTAGACTATTTAAAAGATATGTTTGGTTGGAATCATACTGCTTTTAAAATGATGAATGATAGTCTTAAATATGTTGAAGATAGAAAAGTAGAAAAAGTTATTTCCGATTGTTCTAAGTTATTTTTAGATAATATGGAAATGATTTTAAATATTATTAAGGATGGGATGAAAAATGAATAATAAAATTAATAACCCAAAAAAAGAAGTACCAAAAGGTATTAATCTAAATGACCAAGATTATATGACTATTCTTTTAAGTCATTTAAAAGAATTAGAAAAAAATATGGCTGTTGCCCTAACCGAAACATCAAATGAAACTCTTTATAAAAAGTATAAAAAGATGTTTGATAATATAAGTGATGCGCAAAGAAAATGTTATGAATTAATGTTTTATTTAGGATGGTACAACTTAGAAGAAGCAAAAAACACCAAAGTAGAAAACTTATATAATGAATTAGAAACCCAATATAATGATTTAAAAGATGATATTTGTTAAACACCAAAATAATGGTGTTTTTTTAGTCAATTACTTTTTCAAATTGGCTATTATATAATTCTGCATATTTACCATTTAATTTCAACAATTCTTCATGTGTACCAACTTCAACAATATTGCCTTCTTGCATCATTAAAATTAAATCAGCATTTTTGATAGTTGATAAACGATGAGCAATTATAAAAGATGTTCTTCCTTCCGTTAATTTATCCATGGCTTTTTGAACTAATTCTTCTGTTCTTGTATCAACACTAGAGGTAGCTTCATCTAAGATTAAAAATGGTGCATCTTCAATCATTCCTCTTGCAATTGTTAATAATTGTTTTTGACCACTTGATAATGTATCATTATCAGTTAATATCGTGTCATATCCTTGGGGTAATGATTTTATAAAATGATGTAAACCAACAATTTTACAAACTTCTTCAATTTTTTTATCATCTACCTTTGTTTTGTTATATTTTATATTTTCTTTAATACTTCCTTCAAAAACCCATGTATTTTGTAATACCATTATAAATAAATCATGAATATTTTGCCGAGTTAAATTTTTAATTGAAACCCCATCTATAATAATATCTCCCGATTTAACATCATAAAACTTCATAAGTAAATTAACCATTGTTGTTTTACCAGCACCAGTTGGTCCAACTATCGCTATTTTCTCACCTGGATTTACTTTAACAGAAAAATCTTTAATAATCATTTTATCATCATTATAGCCGAATTTTACATGGTCAAAAGTTATAGCTCCCTTTACTTCACTTCGATTTAATTTTGTTTTAATATTTTCTTCAGAAGCCATTTCTTCTTCATTTAAAAATTCAAAAACTCTTTCACTAGCAGCAGCACATGATTGCATACTGGATAAACCCTGAGCAATTTGATTTAGAGGTTGGGTAAATAGGCGAACATATAACATAAAAGCTACAATAACACCAAAATCAATAACATTATTCATTGTAAGAAGAGCTCCGACTATACAAACACAAACATAACCAAAATTACCGATAAAGCCCATAAAAGGATGCATTAAGCCGGATAAAAATTGACTTTTTCGAACATTTTCAAATAAACTATCATTTATTTCATCAAATTTTTGATTTGCTTCATCTAAACCATTATAAACTTTAACAACATTATGACCGGCATACATTTCTTCAATATGACCATTTAAATCACCTATTTCATCTTGTAACTTAGAAAAATACTTTTGACTTTTACTTATTACTCCTATCATAAAAGCAAAACCTATTATGGAAGATGCCATAGCAGTTAAAGCCATTAACCCATTGGTAATAATCATCATTATAATAGAGCCAATTAACAAAGTTATAGCACTTACTAAGTTAGCTAAACTTTGGTTTAAAGTCATACTCAATGTATCAACATCATTAGTAACTCTTGATAAAATATCTCCATAACTATTTTTATCAAAATATTTAAGAGGCATCCGGTTAATTTTTTCCGTTATTTCTCTTCTTAATTGTTTCGAAAATTTATTAGTTACAATAGCCATGATTACTTGTTCAATATAACTAAATATAGCACTTATACCATAAATAATTAAAAGAAGTATTGCAATTTTCTTTATTTTTTCAATATTAATTCCTGTCATTAAACCTTCAGTTATTAAATTAGTAATTTTTCTTAATTGGTCCGGGCCAATAATTGATAAAATAGAACTAATCATTGCTAAAATAACTGCTAATAACACGGGAATAAAATAAGGTTTACAATAGTTAAATAATAAAAGCATTGATTTTTTAAAATCTTTTGGTTTTTCCCCATTATTTCTTCTTCTACCATTATTCATTATAAATCACCTTCTATCTCACTCATTGATAATTGGGATAAAGCTATTTCTTTATATACTTTACAATTTTTTAATAATTCTTTATGTGTCCCCATCCCTACAACTTTACCTTCATCTAAGACTAGTATTTTATCGGCATCTTTAATCGTTCCTATTCTTTGGGCCACTATTAAACAAGTTGCATCTTTGGTATAATTTTTTAAATTTTTTCTTAAAGTAAAATCCGTTTTATAATCAAGAGCACTAAATGAATCATCAAAAATATATATTTCCGGACTTTTAGCAATAGCCCTAGCAATTGATAATCTTTGTTTTTGCCCACCGGATAAATTGGTACCACTTTGACTTGTTTCGGCATCATATTTACCAGCCATTTTATCCACAAATTCTGAAGCCATGGCAGTATCTAAGGCTTCTTTTATCTTTTGGTCACTTATTTCATTTTTGCTACCATAAGTTACATTTTCTCTAATAGTTCCTCTTAATATAACTGCTTTTTGGGAAACATAACCTAAAACATCATATAAATTTTCTAATTTATATTCTTTAACATTAACACCATCAACTAAAACTTCTCCTTCTGTAGCATCATAAAATCTTGGTACTAAGTTTATAAGAGTTGATTTACCACTTCCAGTTGACCCAATAAAAGCAATAGTCTCACCTTTTTCCGCTTTAAAAGAAACATTTTCTAATATATATTCATCAGCATCAGGATATTTAAAAGACACATTTTTAAATTCAACTGTTCCTTTTTCTTTACCCTTTGTTACTGTACCATCTTTAATTTTTTCAGAAGTATCTAAAACTTCTAAAATTCTTCGGGCGGAAACTGCTGCTCTTGGATAGATAATAAAAATCATGATAAGCATCATAAATGACATTAAAACTTGCATTGCATAAGATGAAAACACAACCATATCCCCAAATAATGTTATTTTATCCATCATATTAGCTTTTTCAATAAGTAGAGCTCCGATAAAATAAATACTTAGTGATAATGTCGACATAACTAAAGACATAATAGGTGATAATAATCCCATTGTTTTTTGATTAAATAATTGTAAATTTTTTAAATCATCATTAGCTTTTTCAAATTTCTTTTGTTGATATTTCTCAGCATTAAAAGCTCTAATTACTCTAATACCCGTTAAATTTTCTCTCGTAATCCGGTTTAAATTATCAGTAAGTTTTTGCACTAATTTAAATTTAGGAAAAACAATAATCATTAACGTAACAATAGTAATTAACAATATAATTACCCCAATTAAGGTAGCTAAACTCCAAAGCATATTTTTACCTGTTATTTTTATAATTGCCCACGTAGCCATAATTGGGGCTTTTAAGATGGCTTGTAACCCCATTGAAATAAGCATTTGCACTTGCGTAACATCATTAGTTGTTCTCGTAATTAAACTACTAGTTGAAAAATTTTTGATTTCTTCAACTCCAAATTGACCTACTTTATTAAAAATAGCTCTTCTTGTAATTTTCCCAAAATAAGCGGCGATTAGCGATGCAAAATAACCCACAACAAAACTTGCAATTAAACTTCCAAAGGCACACAACAACATATATCCGCCTTCTTTAAGTATTTCTTGCATTTTACTTCCTTCTGTTTGAACTAATACCGTAATTTGCGACATATAATCAGGAATTTTTAACTCTAAATAAACATTAATAGAAATAAAGATAAGACATAAAAAAGCATAGAAAAAATTTTTTTTGCCTAATCTTTTTAATAACTTAAACATAATAATCACCTTTACTTAATCAACATATTTGATTTTATCAACATTTAAAATATATTGCAACTAATTTAATATAATACACAATTTTTGTGAAAAATGCATGAAAAAAGTCTTTTATATAATAATAAAGGACTTTTTAATTGATTTTAAAATTTAAATAAATTTAAACCAACATCTTCATCAAAATAACGGTCAACTTCGCCATCAATAATATTTATAACCATTTCACAAGTGGCACTCACGATAGCTTTATTTAAATGACCTCCAAAAACTTCTCCCTTATCATTACCAGCACTCATATGAATATGTGAATAAAACTCTTTATTCATCGTATTAATTGTTCCTGTTAAAGAGACAATTTCATAATCACCCTGAAAACTATTAGCATAATACTTTTTCTCTTTTACTTTATAAACACCAACTGTAAAATCATTAGTTGCTCCTAAAGCTCTAACGCTAGCTAACTTTATGTTTTCTTGTAAAGCAATTTTTTTGATACTGGCAAGTATTTCTTCATCTTTATCAATTCTAGCAATAATAGTATTATTAAATCTTCGATATTCCATACATTAATCCTTTCTTAAATTAATTTTAACATACATTTGTACGTTTGACAACTATTTTTTTATTTTCAAAGAATAAAAAGGAATTAGAAATAAATCATCCTAATTCCTTCAATTAATTATAGTGTGAGTTTAGGTATGTTTTATTTTTCTTATAGTCTTATCATCCTCCTTACATTTTAAGTATACAAAACTAATATGTTATTTTTGTGTTATTTTTACGAAATTTAAAAATTAATTTTGAAATAAAATGTCGAACCTTTATTGATTTTACTCTTTACTCCATAAGCAAAATTATGTTTAGTAAGAATTTCTTTCACAATAGATAAACCTAAACCAGTTCCTACAATATTCCGCGTATGATTTTTATCATTTTTATAATATTTATCCCATATATAAGGTATATCTCTTTTTTTAATTCCTTTTCCTGTATCAGTTATTTCTACTAAATAATCTTTTTCTTCTTCTGTAACCTTTATCTTAACCACTTTATCTTCCCCCGTATAATTAATTGCATTATTAAGAAGATTATAAATAACTTGATTTATTTTTTCTTTATCGGCTTTAACTATAGCTTTTTTTGGCAGTTCTAATACAAAATTATATTGTTCTAAATATTCCATTACTTCATAACTTTTAACAATTTTTTTAATTTCTTTGACAATATCATATTCTTCATAATTGTATGCTAAAACATTATTTTGAACTTTCGATAATTCTAATATATCATTAACTAAATTCGTAAGTCTTGTAACTTCTTCCATAATAATATCTAAGTGTTCATTCATTTTCTCAGGATTTTTATAAGAAATATCTTTTATCATTTCGGCATAGGCTTTTATCATAGTAAGAGGAGTTTTTAAATCATGGGAAACATTAGCAAGTAAATCTCTTTTAATTTCATCATTTTCCCGTAATTTTTTTTGAACCTCTTCTAAAGTATTGGCTAATTCTTCGATTTCCATAACCCCATTTTTAGGAAATTCAATATTATAATGCCCATTACCTAGAAGTTTAGCTTTCTTCGTAATTAATCGAATGGGTTTTGTAACTTTATTAGCAATAAACATTGAAATTAAAATTGAACATATTACTATTAATAATAGAAAATAAATAATTTGATTTTTAAAAATACTTAAAAACGTTGAATTATTCTCTAAATTACTATAAATAAAAACATTTTTATCATTGGTTTTAAAAGCATACAATATTCCCTTTGTTTTTGTCGTTGGATTTTTAACATGATAATATTCACTTATTTTTTCACTATTAATAAAGTTTCTTATCTCATCATTAATAACATTGTAACCTTTATTAAGTAAACAACCATTTTGCAAAGTATTAAAATTGAAAAAAGTTAAATTATCATCAACAACACTTATACATACTTCTTGGTCATAAGCTAATCTTTCTGATAATATGTATGTATCTTCTTTGGTTTCATTAAATTCTTTTACAATATTATTTAACTTCTTTATTTGATAATTTTTATACATCATATCAAAAACAACTAATTCACATACCCATATAATTAAGATAATACTTAAATTAAAGATTAAAATAAACTTTAATGTTTTTAATTCTATTCCTTTACTATTCTTCTTTATATTCAATTTTATAACCCATTCCTCTTACTGTTTTAATTAAATTACGATACTTACCTAACCGCGCTCGTAATGTTTTTATATGCGTATCAACAGTTCTATCATCACCATAAAAATCATATCCCCAAATACTTGACAATAAATTTTCGCGTGTTAGGGCAATATTTTTATTTTTAATTAAATATTTTAATAAATCATACTCTTTAGGTGTTAATAATACTAATTTGTCATCGATATATACTTCATGAGCTAAATCATCTATTTTAATTCCCGCTAAGGTTATTATTTCTTTGTCATTACTTTTTCTTTTAGTGATAGCTTTAACTCTTGCTACTAGTTCTTTTGGACTAAATGGTTTTGTTACATAATCATCAATTCCTAAATCAAAACCTATTAATTTATCATATTCTTCACTTCTAGCTGATAACAGAATAAAAGGGATATCTTTGATTTTTTTGATTTCTTTACAAGCTGTATAACCATCCATTTTCGGCATCATTATATCCATAATAACTAAATCAATTGTATTATTTTTCACTTTTTGAATAGCTTCTTCTCCATTTTCAGCTTCATAAACTACAAAATTATCTAATAATAAGTATTCTTTGATAACATCTCTTATCAATTTTTCATCATCAACAACTAAGATATGCATGATATCACCTCTTAAATACATAGTATAACATATTTGTGAAATATAAATGAAAAAGGGGCTGTAATGAAATGAAATAATTTCATTCAGCTCTTTTTTGTTTTGGAAAAGGAAAATTTTCTTCTTTTAAGT
>CANQIY010000006.1 GCA_947624125.1 uncultured Bacilli bacterium
TCTTTATCCCGGTAATAATAGAATGGGCCCATTCTATTATTACCGGGATAAAGATGGGGGAAAACGTTATCACAATGCTTGGTATGCCGACTATTCCAATTTTGTTGATTCGACGGTGCGCCCATGGTTCAATCGTGGAGGACAGTACGACGATGGAGTTTTGGCAGGTCAGTTCCGCTTCGGTACAGATACAGGAAACGCGTTTAAGTTCATGTCTTTCCGTCTTGTCTTATCATGTCAATAAAAGAGCAAAATCAATAAAATCTATTTTGCTCTTTTTAAATACTATAAATAGCTTTTAATCAAAAAAATTTTATGTTATAATCATATATAGAATATAGGAGAGTATTAATTATGAATGATTTTGATAACGAAATTATAGAAATTAATAATGATGAAAGTGATACAGAAACAAAGAATATTAATGAACCGGAAAAGATAATTGCTGATATTAAACCACCTAAAAGAAGTTTAAAAGATAAATGGCGTGATTTAAGTAAAGGAAAAAAAGCTTTAATAATTACCTTAAGTATTTTAGTAATTTTAGTAATAAGTGCAATAATTATTTATTTTACCATTATAAAAGATAAAGAAGAAGAAAATATTGTAGAAGAAGAACCAGTTATTTTAGAAAAAGATAATTATCGTTATGAAAATGGTAATTTAGTCTTTTTAGATTTAAGTGAAAGAGAAATTGGGCAATATACATGTGAAAATAAAGATACAGAAAAATGTTATGTAGCTAAATTTGATTATACTGACGATACTTTTGAAAGAATATTGAATGTCAATGAACAAAATGAAGAAATTGAAAAAAGTAGTCCCGTTTACCATAATCGTTATATTTTTGTTTTTGATGGTGACATCATTCATTTATATAATATGCAAACAAAAGAAAAAGAAATGGATTTTCAAAGTATAAAAGGATATGCTAATGCCTCTGATTTAGTAGTAGTTAAAGATGATAAAAATTTATATGGCTTATTAAAAATAGATGAAAATGGAGCTGATTATTTAATTAGACCATCATATGATTATTTAGGCATTGTTAATACGAAATTAAATCTTTTAGTGGCTCATGATAAAAATCAAACCTTTATAATCGACATGAATGGTCAAAAATTAAGTAGTGATATTAAAGCAAATGTAATGATGGTTAATGAAGATTTTATAGTTGGTATTGTTAATAATACTTATAATTTATATGACTATCAATATGATGAATTAATAAGTGATTATGACTATATTGGTCTTCATGATGGAGTCGTATCTTTAGTAAAAGGAAATAGACTATATTTAATGGATAAAGAATTAAATCCTTTATATGTTGATGGTCTTCGGTTAGAAAATAAAGATTATGTTAAAAAATTAGTTTATGACAAAGATAATAAATTAGTAAAAACATTGGAAAGTTATTCTTTAGAAGTTAAAAATAATGAAGTAAATATTACAATTGGCAAAGATGTCAATGTTATTAATATGTTAGAGGGTAAAATTAGTAGTAAATATAATTATATTAATTATTTTAATGGTAAATTATATTTATATAGTGATTTAGAAAAAGAAGATTTATTAGGAACATATGAATGTGCTAACAGAAATAATTTAACAAGTGAAAATGATACTTTAGAAAATTGTATTATATATAATAAAGATAATGAGTATAGTGGTATATATAATAATGCTTATGTCTTTATTAAAGATAGTAAAGATGAAGATAAATATTATTTATATGATTTAAATGAAAAGAAGAATAAAGGAACTTATGAGGAATTACAATTTGTTAATACAGAAGAATTAAATGAAAATATTAAACCAGTTTATACTAGTAGTTCTTATATTATTGCCAAGTCTGGTTCCGGAAGTAATAAAGGTAATTATGGTATATTAGAAGTTAGTAGTGATAAAGTAAGTGGAAAAGTTGAATTTAAATATCAAAAAATCGAAAAGAAAAATGAATATTATGTCATGCAAGAGAATGATAAATATACCTTAAATAATGATAAATTTAAAAAAATTAGTAATGAATTTGATTTTATCGAATTATATGATAATTATTATGTTGGAATCAATAATAATTTATTAAATGTTTATGAATATGATAGTATAGCTTCTATCCTAGATAAAGATTTAGAAGTTAAAGATAATAAATATAAAATTGATTTTGAAGATGGAATAAATATTACCATTGATGGTACAACTTATAGTTATACAAAGGAAGGAAAAATTAAAGATGGAGAATAAAACACCGGTATTAATTACCATTATCGTTTTACTTTTCATCTTTGTTCCTTTAACAATTATTGGCTTTTTTGCACGTGGGGGAGGTAAACCTAAAGAAGAAAACCCTGGCCATGAATTTATTTACAATGGTTATTTATGGTTTTATGATGAAGATGATAACTATATTAATAAATATGAATGTATTAATGCCGTTTGTAATTTAGCTGAAGGAATAATTGATGATGATGAATATGGTTTTAATTATTATAAAGATGGTACCTCTACTTTAATTGAGCCATCTCATGGCTATGCTTTCATTGTTGATGGGGAAAATGTTTCTTTATTTCAAATGCAAAGTGGTTTAAATATTCCTTATAAAGCAGTTAAAACATATCAAACAAAATTAGAAAATAATTCTTATATTTTACAAAATAGTAATGGTTTATGGGGTGTTATATCTATAAGCAATAATATTAGTAACAATATTCCTTTTGAGTATAATTTTATTGGGTTAAAAAATACTTTAAATGCTGATAATACATTAAGTACCAAAAAATTTGTTGTTAAAGAAGGGGAGTATTGGTACATAATAGATGAAAAAAATTCTTCTTTAAGTAAGACATTTACTGAACCTATTATTGATTATACAGATACTTATATTTTAGTTAAAGAAGATGATGAAATTAAAATTTATGATTATGAAAGTAATAATTATTTAGATAATTATACAATTAGAGATTATGCTATGTTAGATGATTATATAGCTATTGTTACAGATAGATATATAATAGTTTATCAGGATTTAAATAGTCGTTATCTTGATAGTGTTCAACTACCGGAAGACAGTGAAAAAGTTACATTAGAAAATGATGGTGTAAATCTTAATATTGTTGTTGATGGGGATGTTATTAAAAGTATTGCATTAGATTAAACTTTTTGATAAAATAATAGTATTCTTATACGAAGAACTTGAGGGATAACTTAAGTGATTAACAAGAGAGTTAGTGGTTGGTGAAAACTAAATAATGACTAGGTTATTTGTTGCAGGGGAGTATAAATGCATTAATTGCTTTAAAATTAAGAGAAAAAATAAAGGTGGTACCGCGGAAATTTCGCCCTTTGGTATAACCTTTTTTATTTTTTTTAAGAAGGAGAAAAAGTATGTTAGAGAAAAAATATAATCACTTAGAAGTTGAAAAAGATAAGTATGAAATTTGGGTTAATAAAAAATATTTTGAATGTGGAGATACCACTAAAAAACCTTATTCTATAGTTATTCCTCCTCCTAATGTTACAGGTAAATTACATTTAGGTCATGCTTGGGATACAGCTTTACAAGATATTATTATTCGTTTTAAAAGAATGCAGGGATATGACTGTTTATGGTTACCGGGGACTGACCATGCCGCGATTGCTACGGAAGCTAAAGTAGTTGAACGGCTAAAGGGACGGGGTATTAACAAATATGATTTAGGAAGAGAAGAATTTTTAAAAGAATGTTATAAATGGACCGATGAACATAAAAGTATAATTCATGAACAATGGGCTAAATTAGGTTTATCAGTTGATTTAACCAAAGAAAGATTTACGTTAGATGAAGGACTTAGTGCGGCGGTTAAATATGTTTTTGTTGATTTATACAATAAAGGTCTTATTTATCGAGGGGAAAAAATCATTAATTGGGACCCACTTGCTAAAACAGCATTATCTAATGAAGAAGTTATATATAAAGAAGTAGAGGGTGCATTCTATCATTTAAAATATTATGTTGAGGGAAGTAAAGAATATTTAAATGTAGCAACGACTAGACCGGAAACTTTATTTGGTGATACAGCTGTGGCTGTAAATCCTAAAGATGAGCGATATAAACATTTAATTGGCAAAAATGTGGTCTTACCAATTGTGGGAAGGCTTATACCAGTTATTGCCGAGGAACATGCCGACCCTAGTTTTGGCACCGGTATTGTTAAAATTACTCCAGCTCATGACCCTAACGATTTTGAAGTTGGTCTTCGGCATAATTTAGAGCGCATTAAAGTTCTTAATGAAGATGGAACTATGAATGAAATGGCCGGAAAATATGCTGGGATGGACCGTTTTCAATGTCGCGATGCTTTAATTAAAGATTTAGATTTAGAAGACCAAGATTTACTAATCGAAATTGAGAAAATTACCCATTCAGTTGGTCATTCGGAAAGAACAAATGTCATGGTTGAACCTTATTTATCAAAGCAATGGTTTGTTAATATGGAAAAATTATCTAAACAAGTTTTAGATAATCAAAAGAATAAAGAAACAAAAGTTAATTTTGTTCCACCTCGTTTTGAAAAAATAATGAATAACTGGATGAGTGATTGCCATGACTGGTGTATATCAAGACAACTTTGGTGGGGACATCGTATTCCAGCTTGGTATAAAGATGATAAAATATATGTTGGAATCAATCCTCCAAAAGAAGAGGGATGGCATCAAGATGAAGATGTTTTAGATACATGGTTTTCTAGTGCTCTATGGCCATTTTCGACAATGGGTTGGCCTTATGATTTAACTTTATATAATCGTTATTTTCCAACTAATACTTTAGTTACTGGTTATGATATCATTTTCTTTTGGGTTTGTAGGATGACTTTCCAAAGTTTAGAATTTACCAAACAAAGACCTTTTGAACATTGTTTAATTCATGGCTTAATAAGAGATAAATTGGGAAGAAAGATGAGTAAATCCTTAGGTAATGGTGTTGACCCAATGGATATGATAGATAAGTATGGAGCTGATGCTTTAAGATATTATTTAACGACATCAACATCATCCGGAGCTGATTTACGTTTTGATGAAGAAAAGCTTACTTCAACTTGGAATTTTATCAATAAATTATGGAATGCATCACGTTTTGTTTTAATGAATGTAGAAGGCTTAGAAGAGATAAAATTAGAAAATTTAAATCGGCATGATGAATGGATTTTAACTAAATTAAATAAAGTTATTAAAGATGTTACAAAATATATGGAAAAATTTGCTTTCAATAATGTTAATGCCATTTTATATGCCTTTATCTGGAATGATTTTTGTGATAATTATATTGAAATGGCTAAATTTACAAGTGATTCATTAGCAACCAAAAGTACTCTTTTATATACTTTAAGCTGTATTTTAAAAATGCTTCATCCGTTTATGCCTTATGTTACTGACCATATTTATGCTAGCTTACCAATTAAAGAAGAAAATATTATGATTAGTAAGTATCCAACTTATAATAAAAAATTAATCTTTAGTGAAAGCGAAAATGTAGTTGATGAAATTGTTCAATTTATAAAGAATTTTCGCTATGTTATTAAAGAAAACAATATTGCTAAAGATTATCAAGTATATTTAAATTATCAAGATGAGTTAATAATTAAAATGTTAAAATTACAAGATAAGATAAGTGTTCAACAAGATAATATTACAGAATTTAAAGTAAATACGAAAAATTATGAAGCTATTATTTATTATGAAAAAGTGGTAACCGAAGAAGATTTAGCCTTAATAGAGAAAAGAAAAGAAGAATTACAATTGTCTATTAAGAAAAGAGAAAATTTATTAAATAATGAAAATTTTGTTAAAAAAGCACCAGAAGATTTAGTTTTAAAAGAAAGAACTAAATTAAAAGAAGAAAAAGAAGAATTAGCTAAATTGAATTAAAGGAAAATAGACAAAAATTGACATAAATTAATGGGGAGAGCTTAAATAATAGCTCTTTTTTTGTTATAATTGAGGTAGGTGACTTATGAAAAAAAAGAGTATGTTTAGAAGTAAAAGTCAAATGATTATATATACTTTAATATTCATTATATGTTTGATTTTATTTATTAAAATAGGAACAACTGATTATAGTATTAACAAAGAGCCTGAAGCTAAAAAATTTAGTTCTTTATATAATTTAGTAAGTGATGATAATTTATTTGTTTTTAGTAAAGCATCAGAAATTTTACATATAGTTAATAGTGAAAGTGGCATTATTTTACTAGGTTTTCCCTCAAATGTTTGGACAAACCAATATGCTAGTATTTTAAATGATGTAGCAAAAGAGATGGGTATAGATAAAATTTATTATTATGATTTTTTAGAAGACCGGAAGAGTTCTAATGGTACATATGAAACATTAGTGAAAAAATTAAGTGCTTATGTAACTTATGATGATTTAGGTCATGCTGATTTTAATGCTCCCTCTGTTATAATAGTGAAAAGGGGAGAAGTTATTGCTTATTTTGATGAACTAAGTACTATAAGAGGGGTAAGTGACCCGAAAATATATTATAATGAAAATACAAAAGCTAGAATAGCGGAAATGTTTAGAACAGCAATTAAAAAATATTTAGATAGAGAAAATTAAAACTTTTGAAGGGATAAATAGAAAGGAATATATTATGGAAGAAAATTTTAAAAATAAAGTTGGGTTGGTATTTTTTGTTTTCGTTGTTCTTTTTTTAGGAATAGGAGGCTATATTTTTACAAATAAAATTATTAATGATAAAAATAAGACTTCTGAACCAAAAGTAGTAAAAAAGGCTGAAGATAATAAAATTGATAAAAATAAAGATTTTATTTATTATGAAAATGCCAGTGTTATTAGTGAAGGGGCTGAAATTGATTACCGTGATGTTGTTATTAATTTAAAGAACCAAACTGTTTTAACAGATACCTTAAAAAAAGAAAATGAAAGATATAAAGAAAGCATTCAACATATTTCCGATAAAGAATTAATTAGTGAAGAAATAATCAATTATAATAATGATGATATATATGCCATGAATTTTCGGATTTATGAAAATTATGAATATGGTAATTATCTTAGTTTAGTTGTAAAAGATTATAATTATACATGTTTTGATGGTAGTACTTTTAGTGAAGTTAAAAGTTATATCTTTGATGCTTTAAATGATAAATTACTTAGTGAAGATGATATATTATCAAAATATAATTTAAATATGGATGAAATCAAAGAACAAGTTAAAGAAAAATTAACAAGTGACCAAAAAATAGTAGATGAGAAAGAATTAATTAAGATAGATGATACAATAAGTAATTTAGATGAGCATGCTTTATACATTAATGAATATGGGCGTTTGTTTATAAGTTTTCTTGTCAAAACAACTCAAGTAGATTATAATGAAAGTATGGAGGTTAAATAATGGATTTAAATACAGAAGCAAGAATGCAAAAAGTTATCGAAAATTTAGAAAGTAAATTAGTAAGCATTAGAGCTGGAAGAGCTAATCCTTCGATGTTAAATGGTATTATGGTTGATTATTATGGAACACCAACTCCAATTAATAGCATTGCTAACATTACAGTTCCCGAAGCTAGACAATTATTTATTAAACCTTTTGATAGAAGTGCTTTAAAAAATATTGAAAAGGCCCTTAATGAAGCTAATTTAGGTATTAATCCTAGTAATAATGGAGAAATGATTATTTTAACTATTCCGGAACTTACTGAAGATAGAAGAAAAGAATATGTTAAGCAAGCTAAAAGTGTAGGGGAAGAAGCAAAGATATCTCTAAGAAATATAAGACAAGAAGATAATGAAAAAATTAAAAAAGAAAATTTACCGGAAGATGAAGAAAAATTATATTTAGAAGAAGTTCAAGAATTAATAAATAAATATAATAAAATAGTTGATGAATATATTAAAAATAAAGAAGACGAATTAATGAAAGTATAAAGAAATTCTTCTTTATTTTTTTATTTAAAACAAAAAAGGGCTTAGCCCTTAGTTATTATTGTAACCATTGTTATTACCAGTAAACCAACCGGCACCAATAATTATAACAAGTAATATGAATAATACGATCCATATAGCTGCACCGATGCCATAGCCACTTGTATAGCCAGCATAATTGCCACCGCCACCACAAGGAGCAGCATAGTTGCCACCGTAGTAACCATTATTTCCGTAATAATACATATTATACCTCCTTTATGTATCTATTATATTTTATTATTCGTAGTCATATTTTGACATTAAAAAATTAATAATTTATTTAGATATTGTGTAATTTATGATATGATTATATTAGGTAATAATATGAAAAAATTGTTTGCAAAAATCGATAAACCTTTATTAATTGTCACCATACTTTTATGTTGTATGGGTCTTTTAATGGTCTTTTCTTCATCATCCGTAACGGCTATTTTAAGATATAATCGACCAACAACTTACTTTTTTGTAAAACAACTTATCTTTTTTATTGTCTCTGTTTTAGGGGGATTATTTATTCTTTATATTCCGACTAAATGGTATAAAAGTATATCGTGGTTGGGTATTGTGGGTATTACTGTTGTTTTAGTATTGTTACTTCTTTATGGTAAAGTTACAAATCATGCTCAAAGTTGGTTTTATGTGCCCGGTATTGATATTGCTATTCAACCTGCCGAGTTTGCTAAAACTTTTTTAATTATTTTTATGGCTGTAGCTTATAATAATTTATATAAGAAAAAGAATGTAAGTATTTATTCTTATTTGATTCCGATATCTATGGCTGTTGTATTAGGTCTTCTTATTGCCATGCAACCAGATTTAGGTAGTGCCCTTATTTTGGTAGCTATTGGTTTTTGCATATTTATAAGTTTACCATTAAAAAAGAGTAATTTGCCGAAAGTTGTTATGTCTTTAGGAATCGGCTCAGTTATTTTAGGAGTAGTACTTTTATATAGTGGAAAAGATATTTTAAATAGTGCGCAAATGAAAAGATTTCAATTTCAAAATCCATGTCAAAGATATACTGAAGATACTGGTTATCAGGTTTGTAATGGTTATATTGCAATAAATAATGGTGGTTTATTTGGAGTAGGTCTTGGTAATAGTACCCAAAAATATTCTTATTTACCAGAAAGTCATACCGATTTTATTTTTCCTGTTTTAGTGGAAGAGTTAGGACTTATAACGGGTATTTTAGTTATTATAGCTTATATATTTATTTTATATCGCATTTTAAAAATAGCCAAAAGTGCTTATAATTTAAGGTGTTCAATTTTAGCTTATGGAGCTTTTTGGTTTCTTACTTTTCATATTGTTATTAACTTGTGTGGAGTGTTAGCCATTTTACCTTTAACTGGGGTTCCGCTTCCATTTATGAGTTATGGTGGGTCATCAACG
Source organism: uncultured Bacilli bacterium (assembly GCA_947624125.1). Classification (GTDB taxonomy): domain Bacteria; phylum Bacillota_I; class Bacilli_A; order RF39; family UBA660; genus SIG200. The sequence continues at coordinate 9,362 of CANQIY010000006.1, forward strand.
ATTAATTTTATAGCGATGATTTTTATTGTAGAGAGAGTAGCTATTGAAAATAATATGACAAAATATAATTTAGAATTAAAAAAATTAGCTAAATAAAAAAGGAAATTCATAAAAAAACTTCTATAAATATAAGTGAAAGGAGGTTCTTATGGATTTTTTTCATTTTATTAAAGATAATAAATTTATTATTTTGGGCATAAGTATTATAGCTAATTTATTACTCATTATTTTGTGTGGATGGTTATTTTATCAAAAATTAAGTATGCCAAATACCGAATTAAATACTAAGGAAAGTGAGATTAGGGAAGCATATAATGAAGAAGTTATTGAGGAAGATAATAGTTTTTTTGTTGAAATAAAGGGCGCTGTACAAAATCCGGGTGTGTATAAAGTTAATAGTGATAATATTATTAATGATGTGATTAGTTTGGCTGGTGGCTTTACAAATGATGCTTATACTGATAATATCAATTTAAGTAAAAAAGTGGAAAAAGAATTGGTTATTTATGTTTATAATAAAAGTGAATTTTTAGATAGTAAAGATGAAGTAAAAGAAGAGAGTAAAACTTATGATATAAGTTCTAGTATTAAAGAAAAGAATAGTGAAATATTGCCAAGTACAAAAGAAGAAAATAAAACAGAAATAAATGGAAAAGTAAATATTAATACAGCCTCGGTTAGTGAACTTACTAAATTAAGTGGAATAGGTGATAAAAAAGCAGCACTTATTATTGAGTATCGAAATACTTATGGTGGCTTTAAAAGTATAGATGAATTAAAAAACGTAAAAGGAATTGGAGATGCAACTTTTACCAAAATTAAAGACCAAATTACAGTCTAATACTTTTTATCTTATCTTAAGTATAATTGTCATCATTTATATATTTATTAAAACTTATGTTATTAAATATGAAAGTAAATTAATAAATAATACTTCTTTGGTTGGTACTATAACAAATTTAGTAAGGGAAGATGAACACTTGCGTTTTACTTTAAAAGTGCAAGATGAATTAGTAATTTGTGATTATTATGGAGAGCTTGCCAATTCATATATATTAGGAAAAAAAGTAAAAATTGAAGGTACAAGTAAAGAAGTGCGTAATAATACTATTCCAAATACTTTTAATTATAAAAAATATTTATACCATAATAAAATTTATTTAGCATATAACGTAAATAAAATAGATGTACTTGAAGGGGAAAATATTTTTTATAAGGGAAAAAATTATATAATTAAAAAAATAGATAAGTTTGATGAATTAAGTAAAAGTTATCTTTCTTTATTTCTATTAGGAGATAAAAATTATTTAGATGATGAAGTATATAATACTTATCTTAAAAATGGGGTAGTGCATTTATTTGCTATTTCTGGAATGCATATTAGTTTACTGGTTAGTATTCTAAATTATTTATTGAAAAAAATAAAAGGGAAAAAAATAATTATAGGTTTATTTCTCGTTTATTTTGCATTTTTGACTAATTTTAGTGCTTCGGTTATGCGGGCCGTGACCTTTTATATTATGAAAAATATTTTTAAATTATTAAATATAACACTCAGTAATGTAAAAATATTATTACTAACAGCCTTTTTATTATTGTTTATTAATCCGTTTTTTATATATAATCAAGGGTTTTTATATTCTTTTTTAATTACTTTTAGTATTATGTTATTAAGTAAAGATATAACCGGTAATTATGTAAAAAAAATCTTTAAAATCAGTTTAATTGCTTTTTTAGTTAGTTTACCACTTACTGTTAGTAATAATTATGAAATAAATATTTTAAGTATCTTTAGTAATCTTTTATTTGTACCTTTGGTATCACTTGTAATTTTTCCTTTTTCTCTTATTGTTTTTCTCATTCCCTTTTTACAGCCTCTTTTTCATTTATGTCTTAGCATTTTAGAGTGCTTAAATAATATTATTTATCATTGGAAATTAATAATAATTATTCCTAAAATGTCTCTTATTCTTATCATTTTGTATTATTTAGTTTTAATTTTAATGTATAAAAGAAAGAATAGTAAATTAATATTTTTAATTGGGTTTATTCTAATTATTAATGGTGAAATTCCTAAATTAGATAGTTCTTTCTATGCTTATTATATAGATGTTTCCCAGGGAGATTCGGCCGTTTTAATAAGTCCTTACCAAAGAGATGTTATTATGATTGATACTGGTGGAATTGTGGGAAGTGATTATCATGTTGTAAGTAATACAATTACCTTTTTAAAAAGTTTAGGAATAAAAAAAATTGATAAATTGATAATTACCCATGGAGATTATGACCATATGGGTGATGCAACATATTTAATAAATCATTTTAAAGTAAAAGAAGTATATCTTAATACACCTAGTAATAACCTTCTTGAAGAAGATTTACTTAACTTATTGAATAAGAAAAAAATTCCGGAGTATAGTGATGTTAAAACTATTTTGCTACCCAATTATCATATCAATTTTTTAAAAACGCTTGATTATGATAATGAAAATGATAATTCTAATATTCTTTATTTTCAATATCATAATTATAATTTTCTTTTTATGGGTGATGCATCAACAAAAGTAGAAGAAAATTTATTAAAAAAATATAAATTACCCGTTATAGATTTTTTAAAAGTAGGACATCATGGCTCTAAAACGTCATCAAGTGATTTATTTATAAATAGTATTAAACCGAAATATTCTATTATATCTGTAGGAAAGAATAATAGATATGGACATCCCAATGAAGAAGTATTAAATATTTTAGCAAAGTCACAGATATTAAGAACAGATATGGATGGCAGTATTAGATTAAAAATAAAGGGTTATAATTTAGAAATAGATAAGTATCCTCCTTAATAAATTATAAAAGAATAGCACATAAATAAAGAAAAAGCCATAAAATATAATACATTATATATAATGTTTAAATAGATTAAGGGCTTTTTTAGGCCCTTTTTTCTTTTTTATGGACATTTTGTAAAATTAGCGAACCTAAATTAACTAATATATGTTATAATTTTTATATGGTGATTATATGGATTTTTTAAAAAAGTATAATATAGAAAAGATAGATAAAGAACTTTTAGAAGAAGCCCTTACTCATAGTAGTTATTCTAATGAACATAAGAATGTGAAAAATTATGAAAGATTAGAGTATTTAGGGGATGCTGTTTTAGAATTATTAATTAGTGAATATTTTTATTTAGAAACCGATTATAAAGAAGGTATTATGACGAAAAAAAGAGCTAGTTTTGTTTGTGAGCAAGCTCTTGCATATTATGCTAAAAAAATAGGCTTAGATAAGTATATTAAAGTGGGACATGGGCAAGAAAATCATCTTAATGATACAATTATTGCTGATGTTTTTGAAAGTGTTCTTGGCGCTATTTATTTATCCTTTGGTATTGAAAAAGCAAAAATATATATAAAAGAAACTGTTATTCCTTATATTAAAGATAATTTTGAATTTTTTGATGACTATAAAACACTTTTACAAGAATATGTGCAAACCGATAAAAAGTCATTAGAGTATGTTTTATTAAATGAGTATGGTGAAGCTCATGATAAAACTTTTGAAGTAGCGGTTAAAATTGATAATATCATTTATGGTAAAGGAATTGGTAAAAGTAAAAAAGAAGCATCACAAAAGGCCGCATATGATGCTTATAAAAAATCAGCGAAGTAGGGAAAGTTATGTATTTAAAGAGTATTAGATTAGATGGATTTAAATCGTTTTGTGAAAAAACTGTTTTTGAATTTAATAAAGGAATAACGGCAATTGTGGGACCCAATGGCAGTGGTAAAAGTAATATTGTTGATGCTGTTAGATGGGTTTTAGGCGAGCAGTCAGTTAAGTCACTTCGGGGTGGTAACTCGATGAGTGATGTTATTTTTAGTGGTTCTGAATATAAAGAGGCCCTAAATAAAGCTTCAGTAACTTTAACTTTTGATAATAGTGATAATTATTTAAAAAGTGATTTTAAAGAAATTGAAGTTAAAAGAACAGTTTATAAAAATGGGGAAAATGAATATTTTATCAATAATTCAAAAGTTCGTTTAAAAGATATCAATGATTTATTTATTGATTCTAATTCCGGAATTGATTCGTTTAATATTATTTCCCAAGGAACCGTGGCTGATATTGTTAATTATAAACCATATGAAAGACGTTTTTTTATTGAAAGTGCAGCAGGTGTTTTAAAATATAAAAAGAGAAAAGAAGAGTCATTAAAAAAGTTATCTCAAACAGAAGATAATCTTAGTAGTATTAATTTACTAGTTGATGAGTTAGCCTTACAAGTTAATCCTCTAAAAGAACAAGCTAGTTTAGCTAAGCATTATTTAGAATTAAAAGAAGAATTAAAAACAGCTGAAATTTCTTTAACTGCTAAAGATATTACCAATTTAAATAAAGAATATTTACAACTAAAAAAAGAAGAAGAAGATTTAACGGTTAAATTATCACTAATGAATAAGAATAATAATACCGAAAAATGTGAAAAATTAAAATTAGATATATATAAATTAGATGATAAAATTAGTACTGAAAATAAAAAATTACTTAGTTTAACAGAAGAAATATCTCTTTTAAGTAGTGAAAAAAGAATTGCTTTAGAAAGAGTTAAATATGATTATAGTGAAGATAAGATAACTAATAATTTAATTAATTTAAAAGAAGAAGAATTAAATTTAATAAAAGCTCTTGAAGTATGTAATGATAAAATAGATTTGCTTAATAATAATATAAAAGAAAAAGAAAAAATAAATAATGATACTAATAGTGAATTAATAAGCATAAAAACTAAAAAAAATTCTTATAGTGAAGAATTAGCTGATTTAAATAAACAAAAATTAATTATCGAAAATAAAATAGAAATATTAGAAAATAATATTATGAATAATGAAAGAATGCCTTTAAGTGTTAAAAATATTTTAAATAATGATAGATTAAAAGGCATTCATAATACTTTAGGAAATATAATAGAAATAAAAGACCTTTTTTTAGAGGCTTTTGATGTTGTATTAGGAAGTAGTAGTAATTTTATTATTGTTGAATCTGAAGTGTGTGCGAAAGAAGCAATTAATTATTTAAAAGATAAGAAAATTGGTTATGCTACTTTTTTACCTTTAAATATTATTAAATCACGTTATATTTCATCGGATACAATAAAAAAAATCTCGACAATAAATGGTTTTGTTGGGGTAGCATCCGATTTAATTAATTATGATAGTAAATATAAAAATATTGTTGAAAATCAACTTGGTAATGTTATTGTAGCTAATGACATTGATGCGATGAATGTAATTGCTAAAGCCTTAGATTATAAATATCGGGTAGTATCTCTTGATGGTAGTATTATTTATGCTGGGGGAATTATTTCAGGAGGAAGTAAAAATAAAAGTAATAATTTAAGTTTAAAAAATGAACTTCATAGTTATCAAGAAAAATTAGAAGGTCTTAATTTTAAAATAACTGATATTCAAAATAAATTAACAGAGATAAATAGTGATTATCAAATATTAGAAAATAATATTAATAAAATAAAAGGAGAACTTATTAATCTTTATAATGATAAAGAAAGTAAAATGAATAATTTACAAGATATGGATGATAAGTTAAAATTAATTAAAAATGATATTGAAGGAATGAATAATCTACAAGATAATAAATTATCAGAAAAATTAGATAATATAATGAATAAATTAAATGTATTATCAATTGAAAAAGAAAAAAGTGAACAAAAATTAAATACTTATAAAGATGAAAAAACAAGTTTGAATGATAGTTTAAATGATTTAGAAAATGAAAGCAGTAAAATAAATTCAGCATATAAAATGACAGCTAGTGAATTAAATAATGTTAGTGTTAATGTTGGTAAATTAAATGTTAAATTAGATAATTTATTACTCTTGTTAAATGAAGAATATGGGATGACTTATGAGTTTGCGAAAGAAAATTATGATTTAGATATCGATGATGATGTTACAAGAAAAAAAGTACAAACTTTAAAGAGTGAAATTAAATCTTTAGGAGAAATAAATATTGGAAGTATTAATGAATTTGAAAGAGTTAATACTCGATATGAATTTTTAGTTAAACAAAAAGAAGATTTAGAAACATCTATGGCTAGTTTAAAAAATGTTATTTTAGAAATGGATAACATTATGAAAGAAAAGTTTAAAAATACTTTTCAAAAAGTTAGTGAAGAATTTAGTAAAGTATTTAAAATTATGTTTCAGGGTGGAACAGGTAAATTAGAGTTAACAACTCCAAATGATTATTTAAATACTGGAATTGAAATGATTATTGTTCCTCCAGGGAAAAAGATTCATAATACACAAAGTTTATCAGGGGGCGAGAAATCTTTAACAGCTATTTGTTTATTATTTGCTATCTTAAATGTTTCACCTGTACCATTTATCATTTTAGACGAAGTAGAAGCTGCTTTAGATGAAGTTAATGTTGATTTATTTGGCGAATATTTGAATAAGAAGAAAAATGATAGTCAATATATTTTAATTACTCATAAAAAAAGAATGATGGAATATGCTGATGTTTTGTATGGTGTAACAATGCAAAATGCTGGTGTAAGTAAAGTAGTAGGGGTAGAATTACAAAATATTTAAATAAGTGGAAATTAACAATACCACTTATTTTTTTGTTCAAAACTTGACTCCGGGGGGGGTATTATATAATAACAAATATAAAATAAAGGGAGAAAAAGTAATGCAAGTTATTAACAAAAAGATAATTGTTATTTTTATATGTTTATGTATGATTAGCTTTGGTGTTTTTAAATTATTTAATAAAGAAAAAGTAGTATTAGATGATGTTAAATTAGATATAAGAGATACTAATAATACTTTTGCTATATATTTAGAAAATGAATATAACAGCAATAATTATTTTGAAAGTAAAGAAAACGAGTTTCCTAGTATTGGATATAGTTTTAATGAAGAAAAATCCCAATGTGTAAGTATAGATGGAGATGTAATTGATAATATATTAAGTTATGATAATGAAACAAATAAAGTAATAGTAGATACTACTGATAGTATAAATTGTTATTTATATTTTGATAGATTAACTTTAGGAGATGCAATAAAGAAATTAAATCCAAAAGGATTAAATAGTGAAAAAGAAGGTGGATTATTTCGTTTTCAGGGAAGTATTGATAATGTAGATAATTATGTGTGTTTAGGTAGCGAATGTCAAAGTGGCTCTGATAATATGTATCGTATTTTAGGTATAGATGAAAATGGCTCAGTTAAATTACTAAAAGAAACTAGTATAGGAAGATATGCTTGGCATAGTAATGACAATGAAAATGTAGGTTGGGACGAAAGTGATTTATTTAAGAGGCTAAATACAAATGAAGACTCATTTTTAAATCAATTATCAGAAAATATCCAAAGTATGATTGAAGAAAAAGATTGGTTATATGGTGCCATTGCATATACTTCTTTAGCATTATCCCCAGAAGAAATATATCAAGTAGAAATAGGAGAAAAGCAGAATGAATATGGCCATACATGGAAAGAACCATTTTCTAAACCATTAAGTGAACGAACAACAAGTGATTATCCAAGAGGAAGTGTAAAAGCTAAAATTGGTTTAATGTATATACATGATTATTATTATTCAGTTCAAGAAGGAGGTTTAACATGCAGTAATGTAGACAAAGAATATGCTCAAACATGTTATAATAGTTGGACTCGTTCTTCTTATGATATTGAAAATATATTAACGAGATGGCAATATAATAATTCAATAAAAGCTTATGGAAAATGGACAATATATTATAGAAATAGTAAAGGTTGGATAAATGATGCAGGTAATCAATCGAATAGGGCTAGTACTAGACCAGTATTTTATTTAAAAAATAATTTATTAATAACAAAGGGAGATGGAACAAAAGACAATCCTTTTATTATAAATTAAAAGATATTTGTGTATTTGACAAATATCTTTTTGTTATTTAGTTATTCAGTTTTAAAATTTACGATATAAACCAATGGCTTTACCAAGAATAACACAATCATCTAGAATTATTGGCGCCATGGTATCATTTTCCGGTTGTAATCTAATATGACCATTTTCTTTATAAAATGTTTTAATCGTTGCTTCATTTTCTTTAGTCATTGCCACGACAATATCTCCATTTCGAGCCGTATTTTGTTTTTGAACAATAACATAATCACCATCAAAAATGCCTGCATTAATCATACTTTCGCCACTAACATGAAGAGTAAAGACCGTTGCTGTTGCTGGAATTAGAGAAGTAGGAAGAGAAAAATATTCATTAGGTTGTTCAATTGCTGTAATTGGTGAGCCAGCTGTAATTTTGCCAAGTAGTGGCACTTTGACAACATCTTCATTATTTTCTAAATATTCATTTGGACATAAGATTTCAATGGTCCGAAATTTATTACTAGTTGTTCGAATATAACCTAATTGTTCAAGATTTTTCATATGGACAAAAACTGTTGCCGGACTAGATAAATTCACTCCCTTACATATTTCTCTAATTGCTGGGGGAAAGCCATGTTCAGCAATATACTTTTTAATAAAGTCTAAAACATCTTTTTGTCGTGGTGTTAATTCAGTGTTTTTCATTATAACCTCCTAAATACATTCTACAACATAATAACAAGAATGTCAAACAATTGTTTAATATAAAAAATTTTTTAAATTTTAGCTTGAACGAACAATTGTTTAATGATAGAATAATAAAGAAAGAAGGAGTGATACAATGAAAAATATTGTGAAGAAATTTGGAGGACTAATTTTATTTTATAGTGTAATAGTTTTTGGAGTACTGCTCCTTAATCAGCGATTTGCTGAATTAAATGAACTTAATAATAATGATGAGTATCATGATTATGTAGCAATGAATCAATAATTCATTGTTTTATTTTCAAAAAAAGTTTATAATTAAAATGAGGATAGAAAAAATATTACAGAAGGAAGAAAAGGAGTTTTAGAAATGAGTAAGTTAGATAATAATGTTTTAAATAATTTAAAAATGTTAAGTTTGGATATGTTAAAGGAAGCAGGATGTTTAAATGGAGAAACCATCTTAAAAGCAGCCCCCTTATTTTATACTTTGTTCATGGATGGAATTGAGCTTGATATAAATAATAGTAATTATATAAATAGAGACCGGGTTATAGTAAGCAATGAATATTTACCTCTTTTATATAGTATGTTACATTTATTTTATCAAGATATTACTTTAGATAATTTAAAAGAATATCAAAAATTTGCTTCCTTAACTAGTAAAGAAGCCAGTCTTAAAACTCCGGGTATTGAAATGGGTAGTATGATTGATGGCGATGTCATCATGACGAGTACCGGTATTGCCATTGGCGAAAGATATTTAGAAAATTTAATTAAAATTGAAAATCCGAAAAATAATTTAATTAATTTTAAAACAATTTGTATTTGTAATGAAGATGAATTTTTAAGAGGTATGGCAAGTGAAGCTTTAACTTATGCCGGAATGGAAAATTTAAATAATTTAATATTTATTGTGTTTAAAAAAAGTAATAAAAAAGATAATTTATTTGATTTATATACTGCGATGAATTTTCAAGTTGATGAAGTTAAAGAAAATAATATAGGTAGTATTAAAGATGCTTTTCTAGATGCTTATGAAGCTAAAAAACCATGTATTATTTTTCTAAAACCTAGTTCAAATAAAGAAATTGCTCAAGAACAATTATTATCTGATAGTTACTTACAAAGTTTAAAAGAAGCATATAATATCGATGGTCCTTTTACTGTCAAGAGAGAAATTTATGAAGAAATTCAAAAACATGTTCATAAAAGATTAGATAAAAAATTAGCTAAATGGCAAAGTTTATATAATGAAAGTATGCAAGATTTAAAAATAAAAGAAATTATTTCCTTTTTAGAAAAAAGAAGTGTAACATGTCATTTTAATGCTGATAATATAAAAATAAATGATAATTATGAAGATAATTTAATTATTAGTAATAATAAAATATTAAATGTTTTAGCTAATAAAAATCCATTTATTATCTGTGGTAGTAGTGATGCTTTTGTTTATAGTAAAGGAAATATTTTAAAATCATCTTTATTAAATAAAGAAAATCCAACGGGTAGAAATTTAGTTATTTATCATCGTCCAACCTTATTAGTAGGAGTATCTTTAGGACTTGCTTCTTTAGGGTTTAAAGTTATTTTAAGTTATTTATTAACCGATGAAAATTTAATTAGTCCTTTTATCAAATTAAGTGTTAAAAATGAATTAGATATCCATTTTATCTTTACGCATGATACATTCTTAAATCTACCTAAAGATGTCTCTAGTATGCCTTTAGAAGAAATAAATCATTTAAGAAGTATCCCATCTCTTATTACACTAAGACCTGCTGATGTTAATGAAATAATAGGAGTATATGATATTTTAAGCCGATATCATAAACCATCCGCAATTATAATTGGCAATAAAGAAGTAAAGAAATTAGAAGGAACTAATTATAAATATGTTGTAGCGGGTGCTTACCGGGTTCAAAGAGAAAAACAAGAATTAAATGCTATAATTATATCCTCTGGTAGTGAAGTGGAAATTGCTTGTAAATTAGCAAATGAGCTTGCAAATTATGGCTTTGACATTCGTGTTGTATCAATGCCATCAAAAGAATTATATGCCATTCAAAATGATAAATATCAAGAGATGTTATTACCTAAAACAATTAGAACCTTTACTTTAGAATTTAGCAGTAAAAACGGTTGGTATGATTTAGCTACAAGTAAAGATTATATATTTGGTATTGACAAATATGTTGATGGTGGTTTAAAAGAAGAATTATTAAATTATTATGATTTAAATATGGATTCTCTAAAAGCGAAAATAATTGATATTTTAAAAAATAGTTAACAGACAAAAACTGACAAAGATTTTTAAAACATTTTTGTATAATCATAATAGGGTGATAATATGAGAACGTTTTATATCTTTAAAATAAAAAGAGAAATGGCTATTTTAACGAAAGAAACACCATATACTTTATATAGAACGATTGAAAATCTTTATTATTATGATTCAGTAAATACGAGTGTTTCTTTCAAAATTTATAATGATTTATTTGATTTATTTAATAAAGAATATATAAATAAAAGAATTAATAATTTATTTAAAGATAATAGATATTATTCGAAAGAAGGAGATATTCATAAAATAATTAATAAATATCGCCCAGAAAATACCGTTTTAAAAGTTTATAAAAGTCATCTTTTATTAAAAAGTGATAGTATTAAACCAACTTTATTAGTTAATTATTTAATGAGTGATAATTTATTTGTTTGTGATTTTAAAAATAAAGATTATTTTTGGTTAGATGAATTTGTTTCTTAAAAAGGGATAATTAATTTGTGATAGTTAGAAAGTGGTAGCATGAAGTTTAAGTTAAATGATTATATAATTGAATATGAAGTTATAAGAAAAGATAATAAAAATCTTTATTTTCGCATTAATGAAAATTGTCAGTTAGTAATTACGGCCCCAAGATTTATTAGTGACCAAGAAATAAAAAATTTGATTACCAAAAATTCGGGTGCTATTTTAAAAATGTATGAAGATGCCTTAGAAAGAAAAGAGCGAAATACTTTATTTTGGTATTTAGGAAAAGGGTATGAAGTTACATTTGATAACCGAGTAACAGAAGTAAAATTTGATGATGAGCATATAACGTGTCATGATGAAGATGCTTTAGAAAAATTTTATGCAAGTGAATGTGAACGGGTTTTTAAAGAAGAAATCGCGATTTGTCAAAATTGTTTTAATAAATTACCAGAATTTAGTTTAAAAATTAGAAAGATGCGAACAAGATGGGGAGTATGTAATACAAGAGATAAAATAATAACTTTAAATAGTGAATTACTTAAAAAAGATGTATCTCTAATCGATTATGTTATTGTGCATGAGATGGCGCATTTTTATGAAGGTAATCATTCAAAAAATTTTTGGCATATCGTATCTTCAGTTATCCCAGATTATAAAGAAAGAAGAAAAAAACTACGGTATTAAGACTTTAAAACTAAAAAAAGTCTTTTCTTTTTTCCTAAAATATGGTATTATATTGACACTTTTTAAAGGGGTCTTTGGCATATGAATAATATTAATTATGAAGAAATTTATCAAAATATTCGTAATATACTAGAAGAAATAAAGAATAGTACTTGTCCTAGTTGTGGTAGTAAAACATTCCATAATCATTTTTGTTTGCAATGTTTTAATAAAAGTCAGGAATTAAATAATAAATTAAGATGGCTAAACCATTATTTAAATATTATGCAAGAAAAGGGCGCTAAAAACTATGGGGAAAGAGTTGTTTTTAGCTTATTAGGTCTTGATGATAAAAAAATCGATTTTGTTTATGCCTTTATTGATAATAGTAAAATTAATTTAGACTTTAAAATTAGTGATATTCAAAATATTTATCAAAAAATGCAAAGACGTGATAAAATAACTAAAAAAGAAGGAAGATTAGTTAAATTACTTATTTATAGTAAACATTATGATATAGACCTCTTTTTTAATTACTTTATGTATGAATTATTAGCCAAAGAAAATGAAAATATTCCTTTAATTATTAATTTTGAATGTTTTAAAAATTTAATTTGTGATTTTGTCCAAAAAGAAATTAAAAAATTTTACCAAAATGGTTATTGTGATATTAAAGAATATGCAAAGGGAACCGTTATCATTAATGGTGAATCATATTTAAATTATATTTATTTATCGAAAACGGTTTTAAAAGACCTTTATCAAAAAAGGAATCCTAAACTTTTATTTACCATATTTCATGAATTATCACATACAAAATATTGTAGCAAAGTTTATACAGGGGAATATTTTAGTTTAAAAAATCTTTATGCGACGATAGAAAAAATATTAGAGCAAGATAGAACTTATTATAAAGATAATTATATATATGATATAAATGAAGTTTATGCTAATATCGAAAGTTTAAATGCTTGTTTTAAGTTTTTCTATGCTAATAATATTCCTTTTGATTTAAGATTATATTATAAAAATTTAGAAATGTATCAAGAACGTTTACAAAATAAAATGCGTTATTACCAAGGCGAAGAAAAGACAGTTTTAGATATTTTTGATATGTATATATTTACCAAGCCGGAGTTATTAGAAAACTATCCTCAACTTAATTTTTTATATAAATTAAAAAATGGTTTAGTTGTTCGGAAAAAGAAAATAGAATTAGAAGAAGATTTAAAATCATTAGAGAAAACAGCTCTAAAAGATAAAAAATTATATTTAGATTTTTATCAAGAATTATTAGCAAGTTATGATGTTTATGAAAAAACATTAAAACGATAGTATGATTGCAAATAAGTTATTATTTTAGTATACTTTAGAAGGTGATTAGTATGTATATAACAAGTCCAAATAATGAGCATATTAAGTATTTACAAAAATTAAAACAAAAGAAATATCGGGAAGAAGAAAAACGGTTCTTAATTGAAGATGAACATTTAATTAACGAAGCTTTAAAAAAAGGCTGTGTAGAAGAAATAATAGCCATCAATGAATATTCTTCTTTTGATAATGTTACTTATGTGAATGAAAAAATTATGAAAATGCTATCGAGTCAAGTAACCGGGGCGAAAATAATTGCTGTGTGTCATTTTTTTAAAGAAAAAATTGACTATGAGCAAAATATAATTGTTTTAGATAATATTCAAGACCCTGGTAATTTAGGGACAATTATTAGAAGTGCAGTTGCTTTTAATTTTAAAAATATTGTTTTAAGTCCTGATACCGTTAGTATTTATAACGAAAAAGCCATCCGGGCTAGTGAAGGGATGTTATTTCATGTTAATTTTTTAAAAACAGCACTTATTCCCTTTTTAAAGAATTTAGATGCATCTTATCTAAAAGTTACTACAAATGTTACAAATGGTAAAGATATAAAAGAGTTAAAGGGTAATAAATATGCTTTAGTTATTGGGAATGAAGGTCATGGCGTAACTGAGGTAGTTAGTGAGTTATGTGATGAATTTGTTTATATTAAAATGAATAAAAATTGTGAAAGTTTAAATGCTGGGGTGGCCGCTAGTATCTTAATGTATGAGGTTAATCATGGATGAATTTATTTGGGTTGGAAAAATAGTTAATACTTTTGGTATTAAAGGCGAAGTTAAAGTATATAGTGATTTTGAATATCAAGAAAGAATATTTACTAAAAAAGTTGAGATATATATTGGTATCAAAAAAGTAAAAGTAAGCATTTGCTCTTACCGTGTTCATAAAGGGTTTGCATTATTAACTTTTAGTGATTATAATAATATCAATGATGTTTTACCTTTTAAAGGGGAAAATATTTATGTTAAAAGAGATGCTTTAGATTTACAAAAAGGCGAATATTTATATAGTGATTTAATTGGTTTTTCGGTATATGATGAAGATGTTTTCTTAGGCATAGTTACCGATTATGTCAAAAACAATAATAATGTTTTATTAAAGGTTAAAAATCAAAAAGATTTTTATTTACCACTTATAGACCATTATATAAAAGAAGTTAATCTAGAAAAGAAAAAAATTGATACGATAAAGGGACGGAATTTAGTTTTATGAGAATTGATATATTAACATTATTTCCAAACATGTTTAAAGGTTTTTTAGAAGAATCCATTATTAAAAGAGCGATGGAAGCCAAAAAAGTAGTCATAAATATAATCGATTTTCGCAAGTATTCAACTTTAAAACACCAAAAAGTTGATGATACACCTTATGGAGGGGGAGCCGGTATGGTTTTAATGTGTGAACCAATTGTTAAAGCCATTGAAGATAATAAAACGGATGATACTTTAGTCATTCTTTTAACTCCTCAGGGAAAAACCTATAATCAACAAAAAGCTGAAGAATTAAAAGGACATCAACATATTATGTTAATTTGTGGACATTATGAAGGATTTGATGAGCGAATTTTAAACTTTGTGGATGAAGAGGTAAGCATTGGCGATTATGTTTTAACTGGGGGCGAAATACCCGCGATGGCTATTACGGATTCTGTAGTTCGGTTAATAGATGGAGTAATAAATGATGCCTCAGCGCAAAATGAGTCCTTTCATGATAATTTATTAGATTATCCAACTTATACTAAACCGAGTAATTTTAGAGGTTTAAAAGTACCCGATGTTTTAATGAGTGGTAATCATGCTAAGATAAATGATTATCGTTATCAAGAACAAGTTAAGAAAACAAAAGAAAATCGCCCTGATTTAATGGAGAAAAATGATGAAAATTGAAGAAGTAAAATGTGATTTTAAAATAATAGAGGAAGAAAAGGAAGAGGGATTTTCTTTAGCGTCTTTTAAAAAGGGTGAAAAAATAATTAGTTTTGATGATGATATTACTGCTAATGTTATTGATGAAGTATTTAATCATAAATATCGGGATTTATTATATTTAATAGCGATGAATAGTGATGAAGATGGAGAAAGTGATGAAAATATGGCTATTGCTCTCATAAAACTAGATGAATTACAAAAATTTATTAAAAGCGTTTTGCCATATCTTAAAAAAGGGAAAAAAGAAGAACTTTTAAAAAAGGGAAAAATATTAGAAGATAGAATTTATTTGTTAATGAATAAAAGAGAAAAAAGAGGACCTCGCGGAAGGTAATAAAAGAAGGTGGTTTTGGTGAAAAGTAAGAAAATTATTGATAAAGTAGTAGATATTCAAACCCAATATTTTAGTTTTGATAGTAATATGCCAAAAAGACAAGAATATTTTAAGAAAGAATTATTAATTATTGGGGAAAAAATATTAAAGAGAAAAAATTTAACTCCTCAAGAACTACTATTTTTATATGGAATAGGCAATGAAGTTCTGGGTAAAGAATTGAGTGAAATGAAATTACAAAAAGATATTTTACAAAAAAGAGATATTCTAGAAGATATAAGTACTATTTTTTCAATTCCAATAGAAAAAATTGCTACGTCAAAAACAGAATTAGATAGTAACCCAGATAATTATTATTGTTTTTTAGGTGATTTAAATCTTAATAAAAGTATAACTTATCCTAATTTAAAGTATGTTGTTGGTAATATTTATAGTAGAAGAGAAAGAATTAATAATTTTCCAAACTTAGAAATTGTTACGAAAGATTTAATTTTCTATGAAGCAATTAGTGTTAATTTTCCAAAATTAAAAGCTGTTTTTGGTAATGTTCATTTATGTAATCTTCGTTTATTTATAGGGCAAACAAACTTAGAATATGTAGGTGGCTCTTTAGAATTAAGTAATTTATTATCAGCTAAAGCTTTAAATAATTTAAAAAGAGTTGGTAGTTTTGTAGAACTTAATAATATTAAAGATTCAGCTGGCTTACAAAATTTAAAATATGTTGGTAGTTATTTAATGTTAGTATCTTTAAAAAATGCCACTAATCTTTATAATTTAGAACATGTTGGTTATTTTTTAGAACTAGATAATTTAACTTCTTCAAAAGGATTAGATAACTTAAAGTTTGTTGGGGGAGCATTAATGCTTGATTCTTTAGAAGATGCTTCTTCTTTAACTAATTTAAAAAGAGTTGATGGCGCTCTTACTTTAAGTAATTTAGAAAATAGTAAGGGTTTAGAAAATTTAGAGTTAGTCGGTGAATTTTTATGTGTTAAAGCCTTAACAACCCTTAGAACATTTGCTAATACCATTATTAAAGGTAATGTTTATATCGATACATTAAAAAGTGGGGATGGGCTCGATGATATCATTATTCATGGTGATATTTATTTTGATATGTTACCAAATATCTATATCTTACATAAATTAAAAGTTAGAGGAAATGTTTGTTATTTAAATTCATCTGTATTAGACAATAAGAGTGATAGTTATAATTTATTTAATGAAAATGATGCTAAAGTATTAAAAAGAGATGCTATTGCTAAAATAAAGAACTAAAAGAAAATTTTCTGTTAAGATTTTTTGAAAATGTCAGTTTTTCGCATTTGCTATGCAAATGAGTTAGTAAGAACCAAAGGCAAGCTTT
>CANQIY010000007.1 GCA_947624125.1 uncultured Bacilli bacterium
TAAGAAAGTGGAAAGAACTTTTTAAAAGACTTATTGACCGGGATAAAATTATCGGGCTTTTTCTATTTTATTTAGTGATCAAAAAATATATAGTAGAATTTGCTATATCTGTATGTTATAATATTAGCTGAGGAGATGCAGTTATGAAGAAAATATTAAAATTAATTTGTTTTTTTAGTTTATGTTTTCTTATTTTAAGATGTAATGAAGTTAAGGCTGCACAAGAATTATCATGCATATATAAATTGGATGATAGAGGCTATATGTTAACTCAAGATAGTACGGGTAAATTGTTACTTCAAATATTTGACATAAATAGGTCTTTTAGTTCCATGAATAAAAACGACCCAATAAATGACTCAGGATGGCACGAGTTACAAGGTTATAAATTGCAAAGTGATGAAACAGAACAGTATGATAAGAATATTAAAGCACTTAAAAAATGTTCGAATTATTTATATGAAGCTGTTTTTGCTCCTAATAGCTTTGTGTTACGTGATGAAAAACCAGTTATGGGGGATGGCGTATTAACCGCTGCGTATAATAGATTACCAAGTAGTTTAGGAGGGCCGGCTGGTAGTCAAAGTAATCCAACTACCTCATCAGGTACAACAGATATTCCAACTGCTAGTTGTAAAAATTTATTTGGTAAACCTGATACTCCTGGAACGCCAGCTTATTACTTTGTTATAGCTTTTAAAGTAATTAGATTTGTTGCGATTATTTTATTAATTGTTCTATCAGTTATGGATATGGTTGGAGCAGTAGCTTCACAAGACCAAGATTCGGTTAAAAAGGCTGGTAATAAAATTTTAAAAAGATTTATGTTATGTATAGTAATTTTCTTACTACCGGAAATAATTAATTTTGCATTAAAATTTTTTGCTGATAAAAGTATAGAGTATTGTGAAATAAATCAATATACTAATTAAAAAAATAAAAGAAAATGGTGGTGATTTTTTAAATGGCAATTATTAATAGAATGGCAATATGGATATGCGTTGGTATTTATGAAGTTGTTTCATATGCTTTTCGTATATTTCTTCTTTTAGCTCAAAATGAATTATTTGATACAGCTAGCTACTCTAATATATTGAAAAATTTTTATATTATAATTGGGGTAGTAATGCTATTTGTATTGTCTTTTGCTTTATTAAGAGGAATGGTTAATCCCGATGAACAAAAGCAGGGAACGGCCATGGTTAAAAAGGTTATTGTAAATTTAATAACATCTTTTATAGGTTTAGCTGTTTTACCAACTATTTTTTCTTTTGCTTATGATTTTCAAGATTCATTTATTATGACACAGAATGTTTTTGGTCAAATATTTGGCTATAGTACATCAGCTTCTACAGATGGTAATATAGAACAGGGAGCTAATAAAATTACTAATGGAGTATTTACAGCCTTTTTTAGAGAAGACCCTAGTGTTGGCGAGGCTTTTAATAGTGATAATGTAAGTTTAAGTGATATCAAAGCCCAAGTCGATATTAATGGAAATTTTACTGCTTATACTGATTTTGCCGATGCCGTAACAAATGGAAAAGTAATTTTTAATTTTTTAATTAGTTTATTAGCAGGATTATTTTTTATTTATATTGCTGTATCTTTTTGTTTTGATATGGCTTTGCGAGCTGTTAAATTATTTTTCTATCAATTAATTGCACCCCTTCCATTATTCTTCCGAATTATGCCCGAAGGAAAATTAAGTGGTGTGTTTGGTAATTGGGTTAAAGTTCTTTTAACCTGTTATTTAGAAGTTTATATACGTGTTTTAGTCTTTTATTTAGCTGTATTTTTATGCCGAATAATTATAGATACTAGCCCATTTGCTGCTAAAGGTGAAACAACTTCTTTAATGGCCAATGCTTTTATTATAATGGGAATTGTTTTGTTTATGAAACAAGCTCCAAAATTGCTTTCTGAAGTAACAGGATTAGATTCAGGTAATATGAAATTAGGTATTCCAGGCAAATTAAAAGAGGCTGGTGTATTTAGTGCTGCAAAAGCATTAGGAGTTGGTGCAACTGCATTAGGAGCTGGTGCAATAGCTGGAGCTAGAAATGCATTTCATGCTAGAAGTAAATGGGATGATGTTAAAGATAAAGGATTTAAAGAAAAAGCTAAAGTAGTTGGAAGTGGGATTTTGTCAACTATTGCTGGAGCTAGTTCTGGCTTTGTAAAAGGAGTCCAAACTCGTCCTGGAAAAATTAAAGATATACCAAATAATATTGTAAATGCAGCACAGGGGGCAACTAGTGCAAGAGCTAAAAGAGAAAGTTATGCTGCTGACAAAGGTAACACACTTAAAGGCGTTGCTATGGGACATGTTCAAGATGTCATAACACGTGGTAAAGAATTGGTTGGAATTGGTGTAGGTGATGAAAAACTTGGTTATTATGAAACAGCAGCTCAAGCAACCGATTCATATAATTCTTTAAGTGAAAGTACTTATAAGAAAAAGCAAGAATATGTTGACCAAAGTTCAGTTGTAAAACGTTTAGATGCAGAATACAAAACCCTTTCAGCTCAAACTAATGAAAGAATTAAAAGATATGATGAACAAAAAAATGCTTTATTGATTGAAAGAAATAATAGTACTACAACTGATGCAAGAAGATTAGAAATTGATACTGAATTAAAAAATATAGAAACTAATCGTAGTAAATTAGAATTGGATTTAGACAATTTACATAATAGTTTTAAATTTGAAGAGACGAAGTTAGAAGAATTACAAAGGTCAATGTCTGTTAAGAAAAAAGATATTATTTCTGTTGCTGCTACTAGATTATCAGTAGACCAAAGAGTAAATTATTCTAATGATAGTCAAATTCAAGATTCTTACCGAGAAGCATTATATAAAAGTTTTGTGGATGATTTTGATAGTTTAGCTAATTTAAGAGGAACTAGAGAAGAAAATAGAGAAATTATAAACGCAAATGGCCAAAAAGAAACGGTATCTGTAAGATTTGTTAAGTTTATTGATAAAAAAGGTAATGAAGTAGAAAAAGAAATATCTGGTAACGATAAAAAGATTTTCGATGCTATGTATAATGGTCAAGAAGTTGATGCTGAATGGATAAATGAAGATAATGTTTTAAAAGTTCAAGATGCACTTGATAAAGCTAATACAGGTAGACAACATGTTAAAACAGAAATTGAACGTAAACATATTGTTGAAACAGGTAATCGTTCTACAGATAAAAAAAGTGGTAGTTAATTAAAATAAAGGAGGAATAGAAAGGTGAATAATAGTTATTTAATTCCAGCAAATTCAAAAAAATCACAATTAATATTAGGGTTTTTCAAACCAGTAGATTTAATAATATTAGTTGTCGGGTGTGTTTGGTCGCTTGTGATGCTTCTTCTTATCCCGGAGGCGACACTTCTTGTAATAGTACTCATTTTATTACCGGCCTTAATCTCTGCTTTCTTAGTTATGCCGGTACCTCATTATCATAATATTTTGCAACTTATAACTAATGTCGTAAATTTTTATACAGGAAGACGTCAATATTATTGGAAAGGATGGAGTATATATGAAAGATTCAACACAAACAGTAAATAGTTCAAAGTATACAAATTCATGGTTACCAGTTAAGCAAATCATGAACGGAATGATTCAGTTAGATAATGGTTATTATGTAACAGGAGTTAAGATATTACCAAAAAATATCTTTATAATGGACCAAGGAATGCAAGATAATACCATATATAATTTACGTAATTTTTATAACACAATTGATTATGAATTTTGGTTAATTATTGCAGATAGACCAGTAGATATTAATTTGTATTTAGCCGAATTACAAAAAAGATATAATGAAACTACTAATAATGAAGTTAGAAAATTAATATTACAAGATATTAATAAAGCTAATATGTTTATGAATGTTGAGTATAATGTTGTTGATACCGAATATTATATAATTTTCCAAGAAAAGAAATTAGAGGTATTACAAAAGAAATTGCATAGTTTAATAAGTGGGTTAGCATCTTGTGGATTACAGTCAAGACAAACGAGTAATGGGGATTTAAGAATCATACTTGATAATCTTCTAAATGGAGGAGAAACAAGTAATTTTGGAACGGTGATGAGCTAATGGATATAAAAAATGAAATAGCTCCGAAAGGAATGGAGTTTAAACCAACAGAATTTAGAATAGGGGGAAAATATTCAACTATTATTTCAATAGTTACTTATCCTAAAAATATTTATGTCGGTTATTTAGCTGATATTACGAATATTTCCGGAGTAAAAGTAGTTATTAAGCATATTCCAATTAGTTTTAGTATTTTACAAAAAATGCTTAATAAAGAAATTGCTGATTTAAAAACAAGATATCAATCTGAAAAAGACCAAACAATGCAAGAAAAAATTCGTCAAGATTATGAATCATTAGAACAATTTGTTAGTATGCTTGCGGCGACAGATGCCCGTATTTTTGACTTTCAAATGCACTTAATGGTTACAGCCAATAGTAAAGAAGAATTAGAAATAAAGAAAATGGAAGTTAAAAGTTATTTAAATGCTTTAGGAATGAATGGCGTAGCTTTAATGTTTGAACAAGAAAAAGTTTTAAAAAGTATTGTTCCTATTTTCCCTAAACAAGATATTGAAGAGCGAATTGGAACACCAATTCCATCGATTACAATTGCGGCGATGTATCCATTTGTTTTTGATAGCATAAAAGACCCGGGACCTGCTTGTTTATTTGGGGTAGATTTCTCCGGTGGTGTTGTTTTATTTAATCAATTTTTATACCAAATGAAAAATGAAAATAATCGGAATAATGCTAATTTAATTTTACTTGGTACCTCTGGTAGTGGTAAATCAACCGCCGCTAAACTCTTATTAAGAACACATATAAGGAATGGCTGTAAAATCGTGGCTATTGACCCAGAAGGTGAACTTGCCGACATGACCAATACTTTAGGTGGTGACTTCCTAGATTTAGGTAAGGGTGGCGAGTTTGGGATGATTAACCCTCTTGAAATCGTGGTCGATGTTGATGAAGAAGAAATTGAACAAGGCCTAGGTTATACAGTTTTAACAAGAACTCTTCAACAATTAAAAGCCTTTATGAAATATTATAATCCTTCAATTGAAGAAGATGTTTTAACCTTATTTAGTGAAGTTGTTCAAGATACTTATAAACGATTTAAAATTGATTATGATACTGATTATACTAAACTTACAAGTGAATCTTTCCCAACTTTTGATGATGTTTATGCTACTATTCAGGGTCGCCTTTTATCAATGGTTGATGCAACTCATGAAAGAGATGTCATGGAAAGACTAGAATTAAAGATTAGACCATTAGTTAAAGAATTAAGATATTATTTTACAGGTAAAACAACCATTAAAATTAATAGTGATTTTATTGTCTTTAATATAAAAGAATTAATGAATAGTGATGAAAATATTAAAAATGCTTTATTCTTTAATATCTTAAAATATGCATGGGGATTATGTTTAGATAAAGATGTTAATACAATTATGATGGTTGATGAAGCCCATGTATTACTTGCTAGTCATAATGAACTTGGTGCTGAATTCTTAGCGCAAATTCAAAGAAGAAGTCGTAAATACAATACCGGAACCATTATTATTACGCAACAACCAACCGATTTTGCTGCCCCAAGTATTATTCAACATGGTAAAGCTATCTTTGATAATGCTTCTTATTATTTAGTAATGTCTCTTCGGAAACAAGCTGTAGAAGATTTAGCTCAATTAATTGATTTAAATGAAAGTGAAAAAGAAGGAATTAAGTTCTATCCACAAGGACAGGGATTATTTGTTTGTGGTAATAGAAGAATGAGAATTAATGTCGTTGTTACCCAAGAAGAATTAGATTCTTTTGGTATAGGTGGTGGACTATAGTAATTAAATCTATTTTAGTAATCTAAAGTAGATTTTTTTTGGAATATTAGTTATAATTAATAATAGGTGTTATAAATGAATTGGATTATAAATGGACATAATATATTAGAAATTATTTTCGTAACATTTTTAATGAGCGTTCTTTTAGTGCCAGTTGCCAAAAAGGTAGCTCAACATATCGGAGCAATTGATTATCCTAATGAAAGAAAAGTACATAAGAAACCAATGCCTCGTTTAGGAGGAATAGCCATTTTCGGAGCTTTTTTACTAGGATATATTTTGTATGGGGAAATAACGACCCAAATGATATCGATTTTAATCGGGGCTTTTATTATTTTATTAATTGGTATTTTTGATGATGTTAAACCAATTAAAGCTCGTTATAAATTTTTAGTCCAAATCATCGCTGCTTTAATTGTCGTGATTTATGGCCAAGTTTATTTTTCCGAAATAACATTCTTAGGTTTTCATTTCTATTTTAATCCTTTTTTTAGTTATTTTTTATCAACATTTTTTATCGTTGCTATTTCCAATGCCATTAATTTAATCGATGGTTTAGATGGTCTTGCGAGTGGTATTAGTACAATTTATTTTTTTACGATAAGTGCAATTGCCATTATTTTAAATAAAGTTGCAGGCTTAGATTTTAATTTAGCTATTATTATGCTTGGTTCAACATTAGGTTTTTTAGTTTATAATTTTCCTCCAGCTACTATTTTCATGGGTGATTCCGGAAGTTTATTTTTAGGTTTTATGATATCAGTAATTGCTTTAGTTACTTATAAAGTAGCAACTCTTACATCTCTTATTATTCCAATAGTTATTTTAGCTATTCCTATTTTTGATACCATCTTAGCTATTTTTAGAAGAATTTTAAAGGGAGAAAATATTGGTTCACCGGATAAAGAACATTTTCATCATCAATTATTAAAACTTAATTTTTCTCCTCGCGTAAGTATTATCATTATTTATTTAATTAATATATTATTTGCAATTGTATCTATTTTTTATGCAATTGGAAATACTCAAGAAGCCATTGTATTATATTTAATTTTGATGTTATTTTTATTATTTATGATTTTAAAAACCGATATTTTATATAAACATAAAGATGATAAGAAATAGGGTGGATTATGAAAGTATTAGTTATTGTTCCGGCATATAATGAAGAATTAAATATTAAATTAGTACAAGATAATTTAGAAAAAGCAAAAAAAGATGCTGATTTTTCTTTAGACTATATTGTTATTAATGATGGCTCAAGTGATGGAACAGAAAGGGTTTGTGAAGAAAATAATATTCCGGTAATTAATTTAGTTCATAATTTAGGTATTGGTGGGGCAATGCAAACTGGTTATATTTATGCTTATCGTCATAATTATGATATTGCTATTCAATTTGATGGTGATAATCAACATGATGCCAAATATATCAAAAATCTAGTCAAAGAAATAGTGGATAATGATATGGCTATGGTTATTGGTTCTAGATATGTTGGTAATTTAAGTTCTTTTAAATCTTCTTTGATGCGTCGTTTTGGTATTCGTTTTTTATCTTTTATTTTAAAACTTACAACGGGAGTTAAAATCTATGATATGACTTCCGGTTTTAGGGCGGTTAATAGAGAAGTAATGCAACTTTTTGCTACGTATTATCCTCATGATTATCCGGAACCAGAAACTATTACTCAAATTATAAAAAAAGGCTATAAAGTAAAAGAAATTCCGGTTATGATGCATGAAAGAAAATTTGGTACCTCATCAATTACCCCATTAAAAAGTTTATATTATATGGTTAAAGTGTCATATGCTATGATAGTAAGAAGTATAATTGAAAGGAAAGAGAAATAATGGCTCTTAATTTAAAAATATTTTTAATATTATTATCATTATTTGGTTTTATTTCCATTTTTAAAATGATTAAAGCTAAACATTTATCGATGAAATTTGGAATGTATTGGACTATTGTCTTTATCTTTTTAATGCTCTTAATCATTTTTCCTAATATTATCGAGTCTTTAGCCCATTTTTTAGGTTTTAAAGAAGCTCCCAATTTATTATTTTTAATTGCCATTTTTTTACTTTTCTATATTGTTTTTGCTCTTTATACAACTATATCGAAATTACAAGAGATGAATAGAAGATTAGTGCAAGAATTATCTCTTTTAAAACATGATTTAAAAAAGAAGTAAAATGGTTGACAATGGTTAAAAAAATAAAGTTATTTTAATTGTATAAAAGCATTAATTCATATATAATAAAATTTAGGAGATATAATTATGAAGTACGAAAATGAGAAAAAAGAAAAGACAGGAAAAATAAGTAGATTTATAAATATATTTATTGCTATTTTATTAGTTATAGCAATAAGTGGGGTTAGTTATTTAATTATTAAAAATCATGTTTTACCCCTTAAATATTTATTTGTTTATTTTATTTTATTTGCATTAGTACCATTAGTTTTGATGTATTTTTCTTTGTTTAGAAAAAGAAAAAGATGGTTAAAAATTACGGTTCTTATTTTACAAATTATATATATTATAGTATTAGGCGGGGCATTTTTCTATTTAGATAAAACATTTGATTTTGTTGAATCTTTTACCCAAGGATTTGAATATGAAACTAAAAATTATTATATTTTAGTTTTAAATAATTCAGAATATAATGAAATAGATAATATTAATAATTTAACTATCGGTTATACTACTAATTTTGATAATAATATTAGTAAAGCTTTAGCGGAATTAGATAATAAAATAACCATCACTCATCAAGAATATTCAGGATATAATGATTTATTTAATTCTTTAAAGAATAAAGAAATTCAAAGTATTTTAATGATTGATAGTTTATATGATATGTTAAAAGAAGAAAATGACCCGATTATAAATGAAACAAAAATATTAGAAAAAATGGTTATTAAAGAAAGAGTTAATGAAAATATTGGGGAACATGTCAGTGTAACTGAAGAACCATTTATTCTTTATGTATCAGGAATGGATGCTTATGGTAATATTACTGATAAAAATAGAAGTGATGTTAATATCGTAATAAGTGTAAATCCTAAGACTCATAAAGTTTTAATGGTTAATATTCCACGAGATTATTATGTTGATTTAGCGGGGTATAATGCTAAAGATAAATTAACCCATGCTGGTATATATGGTATTGATACAAGTATTAAAACAGTAGAAAATATTTTAGATATTAAAATAAATTATTATGTAAAAGTTAATTATAATGCCTTAATTAAAGTAGTTGATGCTTTAGGGGGAGTAGATGTTTACTCTAATTATGATTTTCATAGTACAGAATTATTTTATAGTTTTCATAAAGGATATAATAAAGTAAATGGAAAACAAGCTTTGGATTTTGTAAGAACGAGAAAAGCATTCCAAGATGGCGATAGAGTAAGAGGAGAAAATCAAGAAGCAATGATAAAAGCAATTATTGATAAAGCTTTATCACCATCAATATTAATTAAATATGATGCAATTTTAAAATCATTAGAGGGTAGTTTTGCTACAAATATGAGTAGTGAAAATATTATGAGTTTAATTAATATGCAACTAGATAAAATGCCTAATTGGGAAATTACTTCGATGAGTGTTACTGGTTCTGACGGTTCAGGAATAACTTATAGTATTCCTCAAATGGAATTGTATGTTATGATTCCTGATACTAAAAGCATAACTGATGCCAAAATTGCGATAGCAGAAACGCTAAAGGAACCAAAACAAGAAGAAATTGATGAGGAAAAAGTAGAAGAATAAAATATTGGTTTAGGCCAGTATTTTTTTTAGATTTGAAACTCGACAAAATAAGAAAAAAGCAACGTCTTTATAAAAGTTAAGTATTGCAATTTAATAGAGAGTTAAACCACAAATAGCTACTTCTAAATCCGGGGCATCAAAATTTCGTACCTTTTTTATAACATTTTTATTTATTCTTAACCAATTTTTATTAAATTATATCCAATAATTGTTAACCTAAATTTAGTAATTTCTGTATCAGCTAAAACTGCTAAAGCATCAACCATTATAGTATTTCCTTATCTTTAACTTTTTGCATTAAAGTATATTGTAATTGTGCAACCAGTTGCCCAAATTCATCATCATCTTTATATTCATTATAAAAAGATTTCATATATTTTAAATTACGAACCGAAACCTCTTTTAAATTAGGAAAAGATATTTTTAGCTCAATTGTAACGTAACAGCATTTTGGATGATAATAAATGCTTTAGATTATTGACATTTTTATTTGTTAATAAGTATCTAAAATTTTAAATTTTCCTTCATATAAATACTCATCATCTTCAAAATTTTTACTACTATTATATTGCCAATAAGCAAGCGCATGTTTACAAATGGAATTATAAGATTCATACGGCTTAGATAATAATTTCTCACGACTTCTAAATGGTTCTCCATATATTTCTATTTTATAAACAATATAATCTTGATGGTTAAGACGTTTTTTCCAATATTCAATTTGGTCTTTTCTACACAGAAAAATGCAATTATATCTACTTGGTAAATTTTCAAATTTTTTTCTTCTTATCTCTTCAAATGCTAGTTCTCTAATTAATATTTGATATTCATTAATACAATTTTTTGCTAATGATAATAATTCTATTTGAGCTTTAGTATCATTTAATTCTTGCACATAGTTTATAGCATCAATTAAAGGGACGGAAGTTTTATCATAAATATTTATATATGGTGTAAAATCCAAAGAAAATTTAATAAATTCATTTTTGGTTATTTCTAAAATTTTACCTATTTTCCACTCATCATCATGAAATCCGCATTTATGAATATGATAAAATATTTTACTGTTTTTCTTTTTTTCTTCATCGCATATAAGTTTATTCGCATTACTCATAATTTTAAAATTGGTCCTAGCTATTGCATTTTTAATGTTAACAGAAATTTCTTTAAATGATTTTTTTGTCATGATTGCTCTCCTAAATATATATTATACCATCTATAAGATATATCTTAAACTTTTTTAGGACTTTTATGTTACTGCATCAATATATAAATTTTCAAAAGCAATAGAAAAATTTTATAAATTGTATGAGTAATATAAAAATGTAGTATGACGAATTTTTTTGCATTTGCAAAGAATTTCGTCATAGAGGCATTGAAATAAATTATAGATATTGATAAAAAAGATAAAAGAATATTAAAAAAGAAAATAGTTTTAGTTGAAAAATTTTGGAAGACAAATTGGTTTAAAATAATAAAATGGTATAAAGATAAAGAACATCAAAAAGATATAATTGTTACTAATATACCTGAGTTTTTATTAAAATATGTTAGTAAAAATTAAAAGTTAAAACATTTATAATGTTCAAAGATGAAAATATAAGTATTATCAAATTTTTTAAAATTTGTTTATCATATATTCCTAATTTTTTAATTCAAATAATATGTGTATTTGTTATAGTTTCCATTTTAGAAATGAATAAATTATTTGCTTATTTTTTATCAGCAATAATTGGTGTTCCTATAACATATCTTTTTTTGTTATTATTTACATTTAAAAAGAGAAAATAAATATTTTTTAAATAATGTCATTAATGTTGAATATGGTTGGAATTTGTCCTTTTTATGTGATATAATTTTTTTAGAACCAAAATAAGTGGGGTGAGTCACATTTATGAAATTTTCCGTTTTAATGAGTATTTATTATAAAGAAAGTCCGAAAGCTTTAAATGAATGTTTAATAAGCATCTTAAAAGAGCAAACTTTATTACCTAATGAAGTTGTTTTAGTTGAAGATGGTCCATTAACAGAAGAGTTAAATAAAATTATAAATGATTATTTAAAAAAATATCCTAAAATTATAAAATTGTATCCTTTAAAAGAAAATAAAGGTTTAGGTTATGCCTTACAATATGGGCTTACTAAATGTGAAAATGATTTAATTATGAGAATGGATACTGATGATGTTGCTGTTCCTAATAGATTTCAATTACAAGTTGATTATATGAAAAAACATAAAGATGTTGCTGTAGTTGGAGGTTATATTGCTGAATTTAATGAATCGATTGATGAAGATAAGAGATTAAAAAAAATGCCTTTAACTTATAATGAAGTTAAAGAATATGCTAAATTTCGTAATCCTCTTAATCATATGAGTGTTTGTTTCCGTAAAAAAGATGTTTTAGAGGTAGGTAACTATCAACCTCTTTTATTATTAGAAGACCATTATTTATGGGCTAGAATGTTGGCAAATGGTAAAAAAATAGAAAATATTCCTTATGTTTTAGTTTATGCTAGAATAGGGAATGGCTTTTATGATAGACGAGGTAATAAGAATTATTTAAAAGGATGGAAATTTTTACAAAAATATTTATATGATAACAAGCTAATTAATTTTTCCGAGAAGTGCCGAAATATGTTAGGAATGCGAATTATGATTTATATGCCCTCTTTTATTAGAAAATTTCTTTATAATCATATATTACGTGATAAGGAGAATGTCTAGTGAAAAAAGATTTTCTAACAATAATAACGCCTTATTATAATAGCTTAAATTGTATTCAAAAATTACTGGATTCTTTAGCAAATCAGACTTTTCAAAATTTTGAACTTATAATTATTGATGATTATTCTAATAAAAAAGATTATAATGGTCTAAAAAAATTGATGAAAAATTATTCTTTTAATATTAAATTATACAGAAATTCTAAAAATTTTGGGCCAGGATATACAAGAAATTATGGAATAAAAGAGGCTAAGACTCCGTATGTAACTTTTATTGATGCTGATGATTATGTATCTAATGATTTTGTTGAAAAAATTTTTAAAGTTTTGAATGAAAAAAATTATGATTGTCTTATTTTTGATTACAATATTGAAAAAAAATATTATGGTTATGTAGTAAAATCATTGCCTTTAAAAGAAAGTGAACCAAAAGCCATTGATGTATTAGCATTGTCTAATGGAATGTGTTGGGGTAAAGTATATAAAAAAAGAATTATTGATAAAAAAAATATTATTTTTCCAAATCTTATGAGAAGTGAAGATTTAGCTTTTGTAAAAGTTTATCTTTCTAAGTGTAAAACAATATATTATTTGCAAGAACCATTATATAATTACGTTCAAAATAATAACTCTATTATGCATAATGCTAAGACTTTAAAAATTGATAATAATAAAAAAGCATATGAATATATAGATAAAAATGTCAAAAAATCGAAAGCTAAGGAAATGATTTATTTAAGAGAGTATATATATTTAATTATTCAAAATATGTTTAGATGTCATTATGAAGAAAAAGATATTTTATTATTTTTAGAGCAAGAAAATTTAAATAATGACATATTTAAAAATAAATATATTAAATATCAACCTTTATATTTAAGGTATTGCCTCTTTTTAATCGAAGAAAGAAAACTAAGTATTTTAAAATATATTTTTAAATTAAAAAAATAAGAAAGGGTACTGTATGAAATATATTATATCAATTATAGTTTCTGTATATAATGGTGAAAAATTTTTAGCTAATTATTTTAAAAATATTGAAAAGATAAAAAGTAATCAGATAGAAATAATATTTATAAATGATGGAAGTACTGATAATTCTTTAAATATGATAAATGAATTTAAAAAAAATAAAAAAAATATTTTCGTTTATAGTAAAGAAAATGGTGGATTATCAGCGGCCAGAAATTATGGAATTTTAAAAAGCCATGGGCAATATTTATTTTTTTCGGATTGTGATGATAATTTAGGTAGTAATTTTTCTCAAAAGTTGCTTAAAGTAATAGATGAAGAATGTGATTTGTATGTTTTTGATTTTGAAAGATTAATTAATGGAAAAAAAGCTTCTAGTTGGATTAATTTGCCCAAAAACAAAAATATTAATTTGGATAAATTGGATATTGTTGATTTTGCTTTATCAAGTAAATTAGATAAAACATATAGTCAAAGTGTTTGGAACAAACTTTATAAGAAAGAAATCATAGTAAAAAATAAAATAAAATTTATTGAAAAGAAATTATTGAATGAAGATTTGTACTTTAATTTAGATTATTTTAAATGTATTAAGAATGTATATATTAGTCACGATATTATTTATGAATATGTTATTCATGATGATTCTATAACGAGATGCAAAAAAAATTGGCTTATTGAATCTATGGAAAATAATTATGACTTAATAGAAAATATAAAAACAAAGTACAATTATGATGACGTTGATAAGTATGTTATGAAAATTATTTTACCTTTTGTTATTACTATTTTGCGTAATGAGTCTTATGAAAGTTATAAAGTGGGCAAATTGCATTTAAAAAATTTTTTTAATAGCAAAAAATTTCAGTTTTATTTAAAAAGAATTGATAAAAAATTATTGACGAAAAAAGAATTTTTATATTATATAATAGTTAGATATAAATTATACAATATAGTTTATATAATGTATAAAATAAAAAGAATATTTTTATAAAGGAGTGAGG
Organism: uncultured Bacilli bacterium; assembly: GCA_947624125.1. Lineage (GTDB taxonomy): Bacteria > Bacillota_I > Bacilli_A > RF39 > UBA660 > SIG200. Next base: position 14,360 of record CANQIY010000007.1, read on the forward strand.
TTATGTCATTAATAGTGTATTTCTCTAGTATATTGGCCTGCATATTATTATTTTATTTATTTAATACAAATTCATTTTTTTTAAAAATAAGAAAAAAATCAAAGATATGGGAATATATACTAAATATGGTGTGTTTTCTGCCTTTAATCTTTTTGTTTACAGTTCGTGAAAATGTCGGTACAGATTATTTATCTTATGAAAAAACGTTTAACAAATTATTAAAGCAGCCAAAAAGTTTAAAAATAATATTTGTTAATTATGTTGAACCAGGATGGGTATTACTGACATATTTTTCATTACTATTTTCAAAAAGTTTTCTTCTTTTTAAATTAATTATAAGTATTCTTTTTTTTACTTATGTTAGTAAAATAATTGAGTATAGTTCATTTACTATTAAATTTTTAGTTACTTTTTTAGTTTTTACAATTATGTTTTTACCATTTATGAATATTACTAGACAGATGTTGGCTGGAATAATAATTCTTTACGCTCTTTTAAAATTATTAGACAATAATTATAAATTGGTTATTTTAAATGTTTTAGGAGCATTGTTAATTCACAAGTCATCGCTTATTTTCTTTTTTATAATTTTGGCTTATTATCTATATCAAAAAAAGCCTTATCTAATTTTCAAAAATCAAAAAATTACCTTATTTGAATTTGGAGAATATACGATGATATTATCTCCACTCATTATTATTCCAATTGTTATGGTATTAATATATATCATAAAAATATTTAATATAAATTCTTATTATATTTATGAAAATACAAATGTAAATATTAACTTTATGCTTTATTCTATACCGGTTATTATTATGTATAAATATTTTGTTAATAAATTTAATATAAATGATGAAAAAATTAAGTTTATTTATTATTTGTCGTTAATTAATATTGTTTTTCAATCTTTTGGTATAATTATTTTATTTTTTGACCGTATGAGTATATATTTTTATTCAATGTGTATTTTATTTTTTAAATTAATTTGTGAAAAAGTAGAAAAAAGGGAACAGTGGAAAGTTTTGCTATCCAATATTTTATTTTTTAGTATGTATTTTATAATAATGTTTTTAGTTTTGGGTGGTCAGGGTTGTTTTCCATATAATACTATTTAGGAGGTTAGCAATGGTTTCAATAATAATTCCTGTTTATAATTGTGAAAAATATTTAAGCAAATGTGTAAATTCAATTTTGCGACAAACGTATAAAAATGTAGAAGTGTTACTCGTAAATGATGGTTCAACGGATAATAGCCTAAATGTATGTAATTCTTTTAATGATAAAAGAATTAAAGTAATTAATAAAACTAATGGTGGAGCTTCTAGTGCAAGAAATAAAGGATTAGATGTAGCTAAAGGAGAGTATATTATGTTTGTTGATAGTGATGACTTTGTATCAGAAAACATAGTAGAGGTACTTCTTAAAAATTTAAAAAAGTATGATGCTGATGTTTCTATTTGTCCTTGTTTTATTTTGAAAGATAAAAATGATGTTGTAAATAATGGGGTATCTAATGAAAAAATATTTGTTTATAATAATATTGAATTAAATTTACATATGAAAAATTTAGATGAAGGTAATGTTGGCGATGTAGTTTGGGGAAAATTATTTAAAAAAGAGTTATTTGAAAATTTAAGATTTACAGAAGGTATGATTAATGAAGATGCTGTTTTATTGCATGAATTATATTATAATTGTAAAAAGGGTGTTTTAACAAATCAAAAGCTGTATAATTACTGTGTTTTTGATAATAATAGTGTTTCAAGACAAAAGTATTCATATAAGCATTTAGATAATTTAAAAGCTTATGAATTAAGAATAAAGTTTTTTAAAGATAAAAATGAAATGTTATATATAAATGCTTTGAAAGATTATAATACCAACTGTGCTTTTAATTATTATTTAGTTAGTGTATATTTAAAAGACAAATTAGAATTAAAGAAAATGAAAAAAAATATGAATAATAATTACAAAATAATAAAAAATAGTAAATATTTAACTAAAAAAAATAAAGTAAAATCTTATTTTCAAGTACATGTGCCCTTTATTTATGGAATGGCATTAAATATGAATTTAAAGAGGAAGGAATTAAAACAAAAAAATGAAAATAAAAGCCGCAATAAAAAATTTTCTAAAGTTAATTAGACATTTATTATTAGTTTTAGAACGAAGAATTACTAAACCTGAGTATTTAAAATTGAATATAATGTCGGAAGAAGAAACAATTGACATGATAAACAAAGGATTTTCTATTTCCAGATTCGGAGATGGTGAATTTCAATGGATGTTAGGTAAAAATAGCAATTCTTTTCAAAAGGATTCAGAAGAATTAACAAAAAGATTAAAAGAAGTTTATAATTCTTCTTTGAAAAATCATTTAGTTTGTATATCTAATGCTTTTACAACATTAAATAAATTTTCTTATGATGATTATTTATATTGGCAATTATTTTTGAAAAAAAACTGGAATAATTATAAAATATTATTTGATATGAATAAAAAATATGGTAATGCCAATATTTCTAGACCATATATGTTATATAATAACAAAGAAAGAAAAAAAGCATTTGAAAGATTTAACAATTTAAAAAAAATATGGAATAATAAAAAGTTGTTAATTATAGAGGGGGAAAAAACTAAAATTGGTGTAGGAAACGATTTAATTAAAAATGCGAAAGAAGTAAAAAGAATATTATGCCCAGCAACTAATGCTTTTGAAAGTTATGATGAAATAATTTCTGTAATAAAAAATTTAAAGTATAAACCGGACATAACTATTATTGCTTTAGGACCAACAGCGTCCATTTTAGCATATGATATGTGTAAAATTGGAATGCAAGCCATAGATATAGGACATATAGATATTGAATATGAATGGTTTTTAAGAAAAGCAAAGAAAAGAGTGCCTATTCCTGGTAAGTATGTAAATGAATGTTATGATAAAAATTCAATTGATGTAAACATTGATGATGTTAATTATAAAAAATCTATTTTGGATGTGATTAAATGATAAAAAAAGGATTAGATTTTTTAATTGCATATATTTATTATTATGTAATTATTAGATTTAAAAATAGAAAAATAAAAATTTACGATGATGAAAAAACAATTAAAATTTTAAAAGAAAAAAAATTATCTTATAGTAGATTTGGTGATGGTGAATTTAAATGGATATTAGATATTAATCAAAATTCATTTCAAAATCAAAATTATAAAATGAGTGAAGAATTAAAAGAAATTTTAATTAGTAATAATGAAAATCTTTTAGTTGGCATTCCTATTTCTTTAAAAAGTTTAAGACATAATAAATTTTCGGCTATAAGATATTGGGTGACTTTGTACAAAGGAATGAATAATAAAATATTAAGTATTATAGATATTAATAAATATTATGGTAATTCTAGTGTTACTAGACCATATATGGATTTTAAAAATATTAATTTTGAAAATAAATTTAATAATTTAAAAAGTTTGTGGGACAATAAAAAGATATTAATAATAGAAGGGGAATTAACCAAATTAGGTGTTAATAATAATCTATTTGATAATACTAAAGAAATAAAAAGAATCATTTGTCCAGCCCAAAATGCTTATGATAAAATAGATGAAATAGAATATTCTGTAAAAAATGTTAAATATAATTTTGATTTATGTTTAATAGCCTTAGGTCCAACAGCTACAATATTGGCTTCAAGATTAAGCAAAAATAATATTCAAGCCATAGATATAGGCCATGTTGATATTGAATATGAATGGTATTTACAAAGTGCTAAAAAAAAGGTAAATATTATTGGTAAATATACAAATGAAGGGATAAATGGAGTAAAATATATAAAAGATGAACACGATTTAGTTGAATATAAAAAACAAATAATAAAAGAAGTTGGTGTTGAAGATGAGGTCTGAAAAATCCGTTATTAATTCATTTAGTGGTTTTTTACAAAGTTTAATTTCTATTTTAATAGGGTTTATTGCTCAAAAAATATTTTTAAATATTTTAGGTCAAGAATATCTTGGATTAAATGGATTATTTAATAATATAATATCAATGCTTAGTATAGCTGAATTAGGTATTGGTTCTGCTATTATTTATAATTTATATAAACCAATATATGAAAAAGATAAAGAAACATTAAAATCTTTGATGTCATTTTATAAAAAAGTGTATAGAATAATTGCACTAGTTATATTTTTATTAGGTTTGCTAATTATTCCATTTTTATCAACAATTGTTGGAGAAAACCAAATACAAGATAATATTAATATTATATTTGTTTTATTTTTAATTGATGTAGTTTGTTCATATTTATTAACATATAAGCGTTCAATATTACAAGCTGACCAAAATAATTATTATATAAATTTTGTACATATTGGTTATTTAATTGGCATGAATGTTTTACAAATTATAATATTAGTTTTTACAAAAAATTATTATTTATATTTAATAATTAAAATTATTTTTAGATTATTAGAGAATATTGTTTTAAACTTAATAGTTAATATAAAATATACTTATTTAAAAGAAAAGAATATTAAAAAAATTGATAAAAATATTTTAAATGATATTAAATTAAAAATAAAAGGTATAATATATCACAAATTTGCAACATTTTTTGTTTCAGGAACAGATAATATTTTAATATCTTACTTTTTTAATGTTGGTGTAGTTGGAATTTATTCTAGTTATTATATGATTATCAATTCTGTTAATACATTATTTAGTCAAGTTATAGTGTCTGTTACATCTAGTGTTGGGAATTTATTAGTATCAGATGATAAAAGTAAAAAATATAGTATTTATAAAAAAATTAGATTTTTTAATGTTTGGTTAGCTATTTTTTCAGCAGTGTCTATATTTGTTATTATGGATAGTTTTATAACTATTTGGTTGGGGAAACAATATTTAATGAGTATAGGTATATTATTAGTTTTGGTAATAAATTATTATTTTCAATCAACGAGGTCTTGTTTTAACGTTTTTCAGGATGCTGCAGGTATTTATTATGAAGATAGATTTGTTCCATTAATGGAATCAGTAGCAAATATTTTATTTTCTATAATATTTGTTAAATTATTTGGATTAATTGGAATTTTTCTAGGTACCATTGCAAGTCAATTAATTCTTCATTTTTATAGTTTTTATTATTTTGTATATCATCGTTTGTTTTCAAAAGGATATAAGGAATATCTCCATGAATTTTTTAATTATTTTGTTATATTTTTGCTTTGTTTAGGTCTTACGTATTTAGTAACTAGTAATATATTTTTTGAAAATAATTATTTAAATTTTTTTAAAAATGTATTTTTTGCTTTATTAATTCCTAATTTAATTTTGTTAATTATTTATAGAAAAAATGAAGAATTTACTTATTTTAAAGATTTATTTTTGAAAATATTTAAAAAGATTGCTAAAATAAGACATAAGTAATATTATTTATTATAAAAAATAAAATAAAAATTATTACATTAATTACTTTATTTATTATTTTTTTTAATATATAATGTTGATATAGGAGTAAAAGGTATGAAAAAAGGTGTAAAAAGAGTTTTATTAATTTTAATTATTATGATTTTAGTTGGAGCTGGCATTTGGGGTGTAATGTATTTCTTTGGTGGTGAAAATCCCTTAACTAAAAAGAAACCACTTGAAAGTAGTGAGCCTGTAACGCCACCTAAAAAAGTAGAAATAGTTGATTTAAAGAAAAAAGACCGACCAATAGCCATTATGATAAACAATAATCATGATGCTTGGCCTCAATCAGGATTAAAAAATGCTTATATGATTTATGAAATCATGGTTGAGGGTGGTATTACGAGAATGATGGCTCTATTTACCCAAGATGCTGTTGCTGAAAAAATTGGTTCCATTAGAAGTTCAAGACATAATTACTTAGATTATGTTATGGAAAATGATGCCATTTATATTCACTGGGGTGGTTCTGATAAAGCTTATAGTGATTTAAATGCTTTAAAATTAGACAGAATAGATGGTATGGTTTATGGTAATAAATATTTTATAACTGATAAAACCTTAAAAAGGTCACTAGAACACACAAGATTTTCTAGTCTTGATATGATAAGACAGGGAATTGCAGATAGAGGATTTAGAACAACAACTGATAATGGTTATTTATTAAATTATACAACTGATGAAGTTGATTTATCTCAAAAAGAAGGTAGTCAAGTAGCTAATAATGTTGTTATCAAATATTCTAGTTATCAAACATCTTCATATGAATACAATAGTGAAGAAAAAGTATATTACCGGAGTATGAATGATACTCCACATACTGATTTAGTAACTGGTGAACAATATCATTTTAAAAACATTATTGCTTATGCTGTCCAATATAATAGTTATCAAGGTACTAAATTACAAGATTTACAAAATATAGGTTCTGGTGAAGGGGTATATATTACAAATGGTTATAGCGTTCCAATAAAATGGAGTAAAACAGCAAGAGATGCTAAAACAAAATATACTTATTTAGATGGAACGGAAATAGATGTTTCTGATGGTAATACATTTATTCAAATATATCCTAAAACAGGTTCATTAACAATTAATTAAAATAATTTAATAGAAAAGAGGTAATAGAGATATTATCTTTTTTAATCTTATAGGAAAGTTAAAAAAATAATGAAAAGCACTTGTCAAAACGTTTGTTTGTGTGATACAATTATATTGTCCAGGAGGTAATGGTTATGTTAGTTAAGTTACTATAAAGAAAAGTTAAAAAATAAAACAATAAACAAGTCTTAAATTTGTTCTTAATTTGGTGTATAAATAATATTAAATTCATAGTATAATTGATTTATATAAGGGAGAAAATTTATGGAAAAACAAGAAATTATTGATGCCATAGAATATGTAAAAAAATATAAAACAGAAACTAATCGAATTGAAGTAAAGAAAGCTTTAGATGGCTTTCCAAAATGTTATGATACTTTTTCTAGTTTTTCTAATAAATATGGTGGCATAATCATATTTGGAATTGATGAACAAGAAGATTTTAAAATAACAGGTGTATATGATATAAATGATTTACAAAAGAAGATATCTTCTTTGTGTAATGATTCAATGGAGCCAATTATTAGACCTGATATAGTACCAATTGAATACGAAGGTAAAAAATTAGTAGCTGTTAAAATTGAGGAAATATCTCAAGATAAAAAGCCATGTTATTATAAATTAAAAGGTTTAAAGGGCGGTTCTTATACGCGAATTGGTGATAGTGATTCACTTATGACTGATTATGAAATATATGCTTTACAAAGTTACAAAGAACATATTTTTGAAGATATAAGGCCTAATAAAAGAGCTAGCTTAGAAGATTTAAATGAAGAATTATTGAAAATGTATATTATTAAATTACAATTAGAAAAACCTAATTTTGCCAAGAATAATTATATTAAATGTTTAAAATTAAGTGGAATAGTTGACACAAGTGAAGATAATATTTATCCAACTTTAGCCGGTACACTTATTTTTAGTGATTATCCCCAAAGTTTTTATCCCCAATTGTTTATTGCTTGTTCTGTTATTCCCGGAACTAAATTAGGAGATGTAGGTTTATTTGGAGAAAGATTTTTAGATAATAAAAGAGTTGAAGGAACAATTGAAGAAATGTTGGAAGGTGCTATTAACTTCTTACAAAGAAATATGAAAAAAAGTGTTATTATTAATTCTGATGGTAAAAGAATAGACCGTACAGAATATCCAATAGAGGCTTTAAGAGAGGCAATTGCCAATGCATTAATTCATAGAGATTATAGTGCTAAAACTGAAAATGCTTACATTTCCGTATATATGTTTAGTGATAGAATTGAAATAATAAATCCGGGAGCTTTATATGGAACAAATAAAATAGAAAAATTAGGGGAATTAACTACTTTAGAAGCTAGAAATACGACTATGGTAAGAATTCTTGAAGAAAAAGAATCAGTTGTTGAAAATAGACATTCTGGAATTCCAACAATGATACGTGAAATGAAAAATTATGGTTTACCAGCTCCTGAATTTTATGAAGAAAGAGATAGTTTTAAAGTAATTTTTAGAAATACAAATGTAGTTGGTGGACAACAAATTAAAAAGCAAAGTGGACAACAAATCGGCAATACAAACCGGCAACACAAGTCAGCAACACAAATTAGCAACACAAATCAGCAACGAAGTGGACAACAAATTAAAAAAACAAGTGGACAACAAATTGAACCCCAAAAGGCAGTAAATCATTATAAAGAGATAGTATTAGATTATTGTAAAATTTCAAGAACTGCAAAAGAAATAAAAGAATATTTAAATATAAATTCTAGACAATATATTTCAACTCATATAATTCAACCATTAATTAATGAAGGAAAATTAAATTATACAAATAAAAATAGTGTAAATGCCAAAAACCAAAAATATATAGCAGTACAAAATAAATCTTAATTAGTCAAAAGAACTTCTAATAAATTTATACATATAATTAATTAGAGGTGTATTATGAATTTAAGTGACTCATTTTTTAATAAAGTAGAGAAGAGAACAAAAGTTGATAAAGAAACAATTGTAGGTTTAGCTGAAAAATTGCAAAAAGGGAATATGAAAGATGAGAAAACATTAAGAGAAGTTATTGATACATTATGTAAAATGACTGGTAAAAGAATTTCTAAAGAACAAAGTGATAAAATAATATCACGAGTTGTTGAAGGTAATGTTCCCCAAAATATTGATAAAATGTTTTAACTAAAAAAAGAGGCTTAAATTTCCTCTTTTGTTTTTCTTAAAATTATTAATCCTGAAACGATACTTAACATTGCCATACTTTCCATAACTAAATATTGGGCAAAATTATCGCCAGTTTTGGGTGGCTTTTCTAAAAATATTTCTTCCAATTCTTCTAATTCTAATTCAGTTCCTGAATTAATTGTTCTAGCCATACCATTCATAATAACTGTCGCATCTTTAGAATCGCTTGGAACCCATAAAGTCGGAGCATTATCATTGTCCGTTGTATTAACAATGTGAGCATTTTCACTAACTGTTAACTTAGAATCATTGGTAACACCTTTTCCTTGGGAAAGTTCAATTCCCCCAAAACCATTACCAGAGACATCGATAGTACCTTCAAAAGTCATTTCTGAACCATTAACTAAAAGGGCTGCATTCGCACCGGTTAATTTAATATCTTTAAGTTTACCAGTTGTTTTATAAAATTGTAAGACATATATTCCTGCCCAAACTTTAGCATCATCACTATCTCCAAACTTACCAACATATTTAATAGTATGACCTTTGCCATCAATACTAAGTGGTCTTGTAATAGTTATTTTTTCATTAGTTTCAATATCATTATTTAAAATTATTTCATTTATACTTTCATTTTTAATGGCATTCTTAAGTGAAGCCTCATCATTAACTGAAATACTAGTCTCGGCATGCACAAAAATAAATGGCATATAAAGCATAATTAATAAAAAGCTAAGAAACATTATTTTGTTAGACATTTAAGTATCCTCCTCTCTTAATATTAGTGTGAGAAATTTAAAAAAATATATACATAAAAAATGTCGAATTTTGCCATAATAAAATTATTTTTTCCAAAAAAAGAATAAATAAAAATGAGTAAAATTATTGCATTAATTGTGATTTATAAGTTAAAATGTCCGCTTTTTTGAATCGGTTTACAAATTAAAATGTCCGGTTTGATATAAATATCAT
>CANQIY010000008.1 GCA_947624125.1 uncultured Bacilli bacterium
TGTCTCGTTAGCTCAGTAGGTAGAGCATTTGACTTTTAATCAAAGGGTCTGGAGTTCGAATCTCCAACGAGACACCATTTGTGTTGTTGATGCCTCGAATTTGCACGGGGCTTTTATTTTGCCAAACACACTTAAACATACACTGTTTATAATTTATTTTATATATAATTCAAAGAAAAAAGATTAGAGTATTGGTTTTGTCTAATCTTTTTATTAATTAATGTTCTTTATCTTTTGGGTTAGTCGGGTCATTACCAAATGTTTCACGTGCTCTTATTTGTCCTTTGCGATTATGTAGCAAAACTTCAGTTTTTTGATTTCTGGCAATATTACGCGCATATTCATAGGCATCGACTTGTTTTTCAAATATTTTAGTATATCTGGAATTTCCTTCCCCTTTAACACCCCAATTACCGTTTACAGGCACAACATGTTGATTTTTTTGGATATTTGGCATATATAATTTACCTCCTATATTAATATTGTAAAAGAATAAGCAAAAATAATCAATTCATTATACTAAAGAGGATATTAAAATTTGTTAAATTATGTCTAAAATGAAAAATATAGTGCCATTTTTAATTCTTTTTTGTTTCGGCACATATCTAATTAATAAATTTTGCCAAATAAAAAGCCATCCATTTCGAAATAGATGACAAGCATAGAGGAGCTAAAATTTATATTTAAACTTTTTATTCTTTAAAAAAGCGAATATATCAATATTACATTCCCAACTTTATAGCACCCTCTATTTTAATTATATACTTTTCTTTAGAATGGCGCATATAAATAATAAATTTTTTACATTTATTTACAAATTATCAAATTTTCCAAATTTTTTCCAAATATCGACAAAAAAATCGCTTCTTCTATGTTATAACAAGTTGGTAAGGAGGATTTTGGTTGAAAACAGATTTTATAGAATTAAAAGAGGAGTTTACAAAAATAAAAGCCTTAGGAGCAGTAAAATCTTTAAGAGGAGGTTCAACTGGTATTGGCTATACTTTCGAAAGTTTACTTAATAAAGCCGAAGACCAAGAAGGAAAGCCTGATTTTAAAAGCATTGAAATAAAATGCAAATTAGGTTATTCCAATACCCCAATTACATTATTTAATTGTGCTCCGAAAAGACACGGTATTTTTGCTACAAGTTATATTTTTAAGAAATATGGTTATCATCGCTATAATAACATTAATGATTACATTATGTTCGAACGTACTGTTTACGCTCACAATGCCTATAAACTTTATGACTACGAATTTAGATTAAAAGTTGACTATTACAAAATGGAAGTTATTATGCAATCTTATCATAATGGTGTTTATTTAGAAGATGTATGCTCTTGGGATTTTAAAATTTTAAATAATAAATTGCAAAAGAAATTAACAAACCTCGCTATTGTATACGGCTATCCATATAAATACGACAATGAATTATATTATAAATATTTTAAAATTGATTTTTATAGACTACGCGGATTTTTTGAATTTTTAAATCTTATTGATAACGATATTATTTCGGTAAACTTTTATATGAAAGAAGGCAAAACCAATTTTGGAACACCGAGAATTGATACCCATGGTGTTAGTTTCAAAATTAACAAAGAAAATATTTCTAAGCTTTTTTATAAAGTACAAGTTTAAATATACAAAACGCAAATTATTTCAAATGTATATATTTCTTTAATAGTCTTGCAAAGGAAAAACATATATAAAAATTATTTTTACTTAATTTTTCGTTTCAAGTTGATTTTTTATAACCTTTGTAATATAATATTAGTGCAATTTGGAAATGTGCACCCATAGCTCAATTGGATAGAGCGTTAGACTACGGATCTAAAGGCTAGGGGTTCGACTCCCTTTGGGTGCACCATTTTCCGAGAAGTAGCACAGCTTGGTAGTGCGCGTGGTTTGGGACCATGAGGTCGCAGGTTCGAATCCTGTCTTCTCGACCATTTTGTTTATTACCCCATTTTGGGGTTTTTTAATATTTTCTTTTGGCGACGTCATCCTCCCAACCGCACGCGAAATAAAAAAACTTAAAAATTTTGGCACCATTTGTCGAATTTGTTTAATAAAAAACATAATTTTGCTATAATGTCTTTGGGTGACGAATTATGCGTGTTGATTTTATGATAAACGAACTTTTAAAAAAAGTTGAATATGCCAGCATCTGGGTAGAAACAATCAACCTTAAAGAACTTGACAAAAAAAGTATAAATCGTTTATAATTTTCTTGATAGAAGGGTGATTGAAAATGTATAATGATCGAATTTATTTATCAGCGCAAGATATCTTAGAAAAAGAATTTAAGGTTGATGCGAGAGGTTATCGGCCACAAGAGGTTGATAAATTTCTAGATATGGTGATTCGTGACTATACTGAATACAATTCTATTATAAAAAAGCAAGAAAAAGATATTAAAGACTTAACGGAAGACAATAGTAAATTAAAACAAGAGATTCGAAGTTTAAAAGAAGAAATTGAGCTCAACAAAAGTTCAGAAAATAATAATCGTAATCTAACGAATTTGGATTTATTAAAACGGATAAGTCAATTAGAAAAAGTAGTCTTTGGTAAAGAAGAATAATATTTAGGCAAATGCTGCATTAATTTTAATGTAGAGGAAAGTCCATGCTCACATAATCTGCGATGATTATAGTGTTCGTGCTTAGGAAAAAAATAACCTAAGGTAGTATAACTAACGGCTCCGAAATTATCTTTATTATAAAGATAAAAGTAAGAATAAAGTGCCACAGAAACGTAGATGTTTGGTAACAAACATATGAAACGCGGTAAACCCCACGAGTGAGAAACCCAAATTATGGTAGGGGAACTTCAAAAAAGAAAATGAACAATTTTGAAGATGCGCTTTTAGCATAGATAAATATTTGCCACTCAATTATGAGGACAGAACATGGCTTATTAATATTATTTTTTTATTTAAGGAGTGAATAATTTTGGAAGATATAGCGGAGCTCTTAAAACAAACAAGAGAAGAAGCAGGAATTGGTCTTGAAGAAGTAAGTCGCGATTTAGAAATTAATGAAATTATTTTAAATAATATTGAAGAAGGTAAAATTGGCTCATTTAAAGATATTTTTGCTTTAAAAGAGTGTATAGCTAATTATGCAAAATATTTAGGACTTGAACCGGATAAGATATTAGATGAGTTTAATGAATATGTTTTTGAGTATACTTCAAAAATACCAATAAAAGATATTGAAAAGACGATGGAGCTCAATACAAAGGAAATCAGTGAAGAAATTTCTTCCCCTTATACGATGCCCAAGCAAAAAAACAGAAAGCTTATTTATTTAGCTGTTTATTTATTAGTGTTATTATTAGTTCTTTTAGCAATATTTTGGTCAGTTAATCAAATTACGATTGATAAACAAGTAGCTCAAGTTATTAGTTATAGAAAGTAGTGATATTAAATGAAGTTAAATTTACCAAATAAAATAACGGTTGCCCGAATTATTTTAGCGATAATGATGTTGATAATGTTATTAATTCCATGGCACAATTTAGGTTATGATTTTCCGGAATATATAATTAATGGAGAAATTATAAGTCTAAAATATATGATAGCGGGAATTATCTTTGTTGTGGCTTCTTTAACTGATTTTTTAGATGGCTATTTAGCCAGAAGTCGCAATTTAGTAACCGATTTTGGGAAAGTAGCTGATGCAATTGCGGACAAAATTTTGGTTAATGGTTTATTAATTATTTTAGCTTATGATAGATTAATTCCTGTTTTAGTTCCAGTTGTTATAATTACAAGAGATATCATTGTCGATTCTTGCAAAATGCTCAGTGGTAATAAAGGCAAAGTTGTCGCTGCCAGTAAATTAGGAAAGTTAAAAACAATATGTATGATGATTGGTCTAACTCTTGTTTTATTCAATAATTTTCCCTTTTTATATTTTGACCTACCAGTTGACAGCTTCTTAGTTTTAATTGCAACAATTTTATCCGTTATTAGCGGTTGTCAATATTATTACAATTCTAGAGAATTTTTATTTCCAAAAGTTGACAAAAAACAATAATATTTCTGAAAAAGACGACTATCAGTCGTTTTTTTGTGGTAAAATAATTTATATAAAGGATGACAATAATCAAGGAAGTGACGCAATTAAAGAATTATGAATAAAAAGTGTAAAAAAATAATTTATATAAGTAGTATCTTAATTTTATTAATTGTTTTATTGATATTTTATCTTTTAATGCCCCGCTTAGTTTTAAAATTAAATGGTGCTAATCCTTTAAAAATTGCAGTAGGAAGTCCTTATGAGGAACCTGGTGCCGAAGCCTATTATCAACGCTTTTTCACTAATGAAGAGCTTGATGTAACTATAACCGGAAATGTTGATACTAATGTTATTGGTGATTATACAACGACATATGATACAAAATATAAAAATATCGAAAAAAAGCTAAATCGTCATATTAAAGTTGTTGATGAAGAACCACCTGTTATTGTAGTAAATAAGGAGATAAAGGGTTGTAAAGAAAGACAAAGTGTTGATATCGATGCTAATGTCATTGATAATTATGATGGTGACATTACTTCTTCATTAACTTATCGGATAAAAGGAAATGATATTTATTTGCAAGCTGAAGATTCGTCACAAAATAGAATAGAAGAGAAAAGAGCCATTATTTTTATGGATGATGAAACTCCTGAAATAACTTTAAACGGAAGTGAAACAATGCTCGTTAACCTTTATGATGACTATATTGAACTTGGTGCAACAGCTACTCAATTTTGTTTAGGTGATATAACAAGTCAGCTTGTGATAGAAGGAAATGTCGATACTTCCAAAGAAGGACAATATGAAGTTAATTACATTCTAAAGCAAAATGGCACCGAAATTAAAAAAACACGGCATGTAATAGTGAAAAATAATCAAGAAAAAATAGTTTATGTGACAGATGGGACTATTTACTTAACTTTTGATGATGGTCCTGGGCAATATACGGAATCCTTTTTGCAAGTCTTAGCAAAATATGATGTAAAAGCGACCTTTTTTGTAACCGGTCAATTTCCTAAATATCAGTCTTTAATAAAGAAAGAGTTTGAAGCAGGGCATACTATTGGTATTCATACTTATAGTCATCGCTGGAACGTATATGAAAGTGTTGAAAGTTATTTAAACGATTTTAATCAAATTGAAAATATCGTTTATGCCGAAACAGGAACTCATCCTAAAATTTTTCGTTTTCCGGGAGGAAGCAATAACACAATTAGTAAGAATTATAAAAAAGGAATAATGAGCGAACTTGCCCAAATTATGACTGACAAAGGATATACTTATTTTGACTGGACTTTTGACAGTGGTGATACAAGCCGATATAAAAATAGTAAACAGGATATCATTAATACGGTCAAAACCTATTTAAAAGGCAATGGCAAATATATTATTTTAATGCATGATTTGAAAAAAAATACACTTGATGCTTTACCCGAAATTATTGAATATGCCAAGTCACGAGGTTATAAATTTAAAACTTTAGATAATACTGCACAATCACCTATCGTTCATTTTAAAATAGCTAATTAAATATACCCATACCAAATTTATCTTTTAACATACAATAAATTAGAAAGGAAATAATTTATGGAACAAAATAAATTTGAGTTTAATCAAGATACAACATCATTTGATAATGGAATGGGAATGAATATGGGAATGAACAATACTTGTTGCGATATGGGAAATATGGGAATGCCTACCCAAACAATGATGTGTCCACCAATTCAAGAATGTCCGCAAGAGAGAGTATGTCATCGTTATATGTGTTATGAAGTTCCTCATATAATGCCATGTAATACTAGAATTATTAATCATCACATTTATCGTCATACTTATACACCATGTTTCACTAGTTGTGAAGAAAATGTTGTATCAAATGTTTATGATAGAAAATGTTGTTTTTAAAAAGTCTCAAAATTTGAGATTTTTTTCATCTTGGAATAAGTTAATGGTTATAAAAAAAGGCAAAAAAATCTACTTTTGGCATCTTGGCATATAAAAAAAAATAAGTTATAATATATATGTAAATGTAGAGTAGGTGAATTTATGAATATAAAAAAAGATAAAAATATTATAGCTTTAATAATAGTTTTAGGCGTTTTTACTTTAGGTTATTTTTTGATAGCCAATAGAATATCATATGCTTTTTCTAATAATCCAAACTTAGAAAGTAGTTATGAAAATACGAATAAAATTATTACAACGAGTGCTATAGTTTATGGTAATGCTAATATCGAAGAATTGAAAGAAAAAAAAGTGAAATGGTTAACTATTCAAGAATTAATTGATGAAAAATATTTAATTCCTGATGAAAATGGCAATGTTGTTAATCCTTTAGAACCAGATAAAACTATTAATGCTAAAAAAGTAGAAATAAAATATGAAGATGATACAGTTTCAGCCAAAATTTATTGGTAAAATTCATGTCAAATAAAGTTAAAAGCTTGTATTATTGAGGAAATATTTAGTAATATATTATTGTAAGGAGTAGTGATACTAAATGTTATATCCATCAATTGATAAACTATTAAATATTGTCGATTCTAAATATATGTTAGTTCATGTGGCATCAAAGCGGAGTAAACAAATGTTAGAAACTTCCCATTATCAAATGCGCATAAATAACTATATAAGTAAAAAAGATATAGGTAGAGCTTTAGAAGAATTGGAAAATGGTTTAATAAAAGTTGTAAAAAAATAAAATTTAAACTTGATTATCTCATGTATATATGTTAAGATAATCATGTCTTTTGGGGGATTAGCTCAGCTGGCTAGAGCATCTGCCCTGCACGCAGAGGGTCGCGGGTTCGAATCCCACATCCTCCACCAAAAAGAAATTGAACCTGCTTTGACAGGTTTTTTTATGTCCAAATATTTTTTTTAATACATTTCTGATAATAAACTATCCCTAAATTTACATATTATGCCTTATTTAATTCATAATAATAAAGAAGTTTTATATTTATTTTACATTTTTAAATGGAAATAATATTGCTGAATAAAAGGGAACGTAGTATTATTAAAATAAAGGTAGTGAAAAATAATGACCAAAAATAAAAAACGTGGAAAAAAATATAGTCAAAAAAAATATACAGGTGATTATGCCAAACAAAAGGAAACAAAAGTAAAAGCAAATCCTGAAAAAGAACCAAGCAAAAAAACAAGTAGAAACAAACTAATAATGAAAATTTTAATTTTTTTAGGAGTTATAGTTTTAGGAGTCACGCTTATTTATTTAATGAATTATTTTTTTGTAGAGCATAATGATATAAAAATTAATATGTCAACTGATAAAAAACTTGAATATATAACTGTTGCTGGGGAACAAGAATTAATTTCTACTCAAAAATATGTAAGTGATTTAGATTATAGCATGCGATATGATATCAATAATTTTGTTGTTTTTAAATACAAAGACCAAGATTATTTTAAATTTGCTGATTCGGAAAAAATAGTTGTCATAGTTAGCAAATCTACTGTTCCATCATCTTGCAATAGCCAAACCACTTTAGAAAATAATTATAATAATTGTTATCTAAAAGTTGATGATTATACTGAAGAATACTACATTTCTGAACAAGGCGTAACATATAAAATAACTGTAAAATCTCTTAACACAAAAGAATATGTTCAAAATATTGAGCCACGTATTTCTTATATGTTAAATACTTTTGAAATGAATATAGCTTAGGCTATTTTTTATTTGCAAATAAGTGTTATAATAAAAATGAAGGAGTTCCATATGAAAATAAATTATTTAAGTATTACTTTTTGGTTTGACATTTTTACAAAACATGAGGAAATTATTCCTATTCTTAACCAATATTTAAAAAAAGAATTTCCCAATTTTAATATTATCAGTGAACCAATTGATGATTTGACAAATCCAATTATTATTGGTTTTAATAAAGAAGAGCATTCCCGTCTTACGATAAGTAAAATAAATTTACAATATACAATGGAAACGGATGATTTTGCCAAAATCCCTCTTTTTAAAGAAAATGCCTTAAATTTGATGGATTTTTTAATCGAAGCCGATTTTCATGTCTTTCATACCGCGATTTTTCTTAATGGAGAAATGGCTAATAAAAAGGCTTTAGAAGAAATTACCAAAAATACGTTAAATAAAAAATTAATTGATGATGACTTAATTGATGTTTCTTTAAAACTTGGTAAAAAAACCGAAGATTTATTTTATAAAATTATTTCCATTTTGAATAAAAAACAAGTTAAAATACCTAAAAAAGTAAATGAAGATGGTTTTAATTTACCTATTCCTCTTATATCTTGGCGTGAAGTAATTATGGAGCAAGAATTAATTGATGTTTGTTATGAAATTAATGATAAATATTCTTTTGATTTTACTAAAAACTATCATACAACCCCTTTTTATCTTAATAAAATGCTTTATCTTTTAGAACATGATTTTTTAGATGATGTAGATAATTTAATTAAAAAAGGTAAGTTCTAATCTATAATATTAATAATTTGTTTAAAATAAATAATTTGTTTTCCAATTCCTATTTTTTTATTAGTAATATCTAAAAAATTAATTTGGCCCATGATATCATTAATTTTTCCATCATAATAATAAGTTATGGTTATAATAAGTTGAAGATTAAAAGATTCAATAATTTTTTCTTCAATATTTTTTATTTGGTCTTCCGAAAGAATAGGAAATGGTTTTCTATTTTTAGTATTATTAATATCACTAAGAATTTTTTCACTATTAAAACATGAATTAAATGGTTGCCATTTGATAATTCCTCTTTCAAAGTCCTTTTTCATAAGTAATGGCCTCCTATTTTTTTATTTCTTTCCATTATCGTCGAATCCTTTAAAAGACTCGTAGCTTTTATTAAACTATTTTTGCCATATCTTTCTTTTATTTTATCTATAGCATTATTAATATTTATATCTTGATTATACTTATTGTTTTTAAATAAACATAATTGAATTTCTTTTTTATCTTGCAAATTTCCAAGACTAATATTGACTTTTCGAATAGGTAAAAATTCATAAAATTTATCAAATATTAAATAACAATAAGTAGTAATTTCTTTTGCGTCATCAGTTGGATTATCTAATTTAAGGGTATGATGGAATTCGGCTTCAATAATTTTAGAATAACCAATACTTAACGAAATACTTTTTGTTAATTTATTTTCTTTATGTAGTCTCTCTGTTAAAACTTCCACCATTTCTTTAATAATAATTTTGATGTTATTTTCATTATAATCTTTAAATAAAACTTGTGAATGACTAAACGAAGCCATTTTTGCTAACTTTTTATGTTCATTTATTTTACTATTATCAATACCATTAGCATGATACCATAATTCTAAACCCATAACCCCGAATTTATCTTGTAAAAAATATTTATTACTTAAAGCTAAATCTTTAACACTATAAATACCTAAATTATTTAAATTATGTTCCATATTTTGGCCAATTCCCCACATCTTCGAAAGAGGTTTAAGTGTCCATAATTTTTTGGGAACATCTAAAAAAGTCCATTTAGCAATATTATTAGCATTAGTTTTTGCCTCCGTATCCATTGCAATTTTCGCAAGAAGCATATTAGGCCCAATTCCACAAGTAGCAGTAAGCCCTGTTTTATCATAAATAGTTTGTAAAATCAACTTAGCTAATTCCATTTCATTCTTTTTATATAGTTTTAAATAATTAGTTACATCTAAGAAACATTCATCAATGGAGTAGATATATAAATCATCATCACTAACAAAGTCTAAATAAATACTAATAACTTCCTTAGATTTATTAATATATAATGCCATATGGGGATTAGCAATATAATATTTAATATTCTTAGGTATTTCAAAAAGACGACCCCGTGATTTAATGCCCTGTTTCTTTAAATAAGGAGTAACAGCCAGTGTAATTGCGCCTTTTCCCTGATTTTTATTAGCCACAACAAGAGGAAACTTAAAAGGATTAACGCCCATTTTAACGCATTCGCACGAAGCAAAAAAACTTTTTAAATCAATACATAAGATTTTTCTCTCTTCATTATTAATCATAATTCTCTCCTTATAGCAAACAATTGTTCCCTACAAAAAAAGTATATAATAATTAGAGTGGAATAGCAATACCTATTTTTGGTAATTTTTAATGATTACTAGTATACAAAAATTATAATATATTTTAAAATAAGATATAGAAAGAAAAATAAGCAAATGAAAAATTTTTTATTAAAATTAATTAATTTATATCAAATAACTCCTCTTAGTAGTCATAGCAAATGTAAATATTATCCAACATGTTCTAATTATGCTAAAGAAGCTATTACAAAGTATGGAGCTTTAAAGGGAACTTTTTTAAGTTTTAAACGTTTATTAAAATGTAATCCATTTAGTAAAGGAGGAATTGATTTAGTTCCACCTCAAAAAAAGATTGCAAAAAAAAATAGTTAGTGTTAAAATTGAGTTGTAAATTGATGACGAGAAACAAGATTATTAAGGTAAATTTTTAAAGAGAGTTAATGAAGGTGGAAATTTAACAAAATTCTTAATAATTACTATTCTCTGAGAGGGTTAATAAACCCCGGTTAAAACCGTTAAATATAATTAAGAAAAAGAAAGGATGGTACCGCATTATTTGCTCCTCGTAAATAATGTGGTTTTTATTTTTTATTAAATAAAAGAAAGAAGGAATAAAAGATGATAAATATTAAAGAAGATGCAAAATTAAACAAATTAAATCATAGTTGTGCTCACTTACTAGCCCAAGCTGTTAAACATTTATATCCAGAAGCTAAATTTTGGGTTGGACCAGTTATTGAAGAGGGTTTTTATTATGATATAGATTTAGGGGATAAAGTCATAAGTGAAGAAGATATTCCACTAATTGAGCGAGAAATGAAAAAAATCAGTAAAGATGGAAAGAGAATAGTAAGACATGAAATAAGCAAAGAAGAAGCTTTAGAAATGTTTAAAGATGACCCTTATAAAATCGATTTAATTAATCGGATGGATGAAGAAAATGTTATATCTTGTTATACCCAAGGCGATTTTACTGACCTTTGTCGTGGACCTCATGTAGAATCCGTTAAAGAATTAAAACATTTTAAATTACTTAAATTTAGCGGCGCTTATTTTAAGGGTGATGCTAATAACAAAATGTTACAAAGAATATACGGTATATGTTTTGAAACGGAAGAAGAATTAAATAATTATTTACAAGAATTAGAAGATGCTAAAATGCGTGACCATCGAAAACTTGGTAAAGATTTAGGAATTTTTATGACTAATGATTTAGTTGGTAAAGGTCTTCCTATGTATTTACCAAATGGCTATATTCTTTGGGAAACATTAGAAAATTATATCAAAGGTAAAGAAAAAAAATTAGGTTATTTACATGTTTTAACGCCACCTTTAGGTAGTGTAGAACTTTATAAAACAAGCGGCCATTGGGACCATTATAAAGACAATATGTTTCCAAAAATGGAAGTCGAAGGAGAAGAATTTGTTTTAAGACCCATGAATTGTCCCCATCATATGATGATTTATGCAAATAATATCCATTCTTACAGAGATTTACCTATCAAAATTGGAGAGATAGCGCGTGACTGTCGTTTTGAAGCAAGCGGCGCTTTAAAAGGAATTGAAAGAGTAAGAACTTTCTGTCAAAATGATGCCCATCTTTTTGTAACACCTGAACAAATTGAAAGTGAATTTTCCGAAGTTGTTAATTTGATTTTAGATGTTTATAAAGAATTACATATAACTAATTATCATTTTGAATTATCTTTAAGAGATAAAGAAGATAAAGTTAAATATTATCCTGATGATGAAATGTGGAATAAAGCTGAAGACACTTTAAGAAAAGTATTAGATGATTTAAAAATAGATTATATAGAAAAAATAGGGGAAGCAGCATTTTATGGTCCTAAGTTAGATGTTCAAGTAAAACCAGCAGTTGGTAATGAATATACTTTATCAACTTGTCAATTAGATTTCTGTCTTCCGATGAAATTCAATTTAACTTATATTGATAAAGATGGGGAAAAGAAAACACCAGTTGTTCTTCATAGGGCTGTTTTTGGTAGTTTAGACCGTTTCATTGCTTATTATCTTGAAGAAACCAAAGGAGCTCTTCCTTTATGGCTTTCCCCAGTGCAAATAAATATTATTCCCGTTAATAATGAATATCATTTAACTTATGCGAAAGAAATTAAAGCAAAATTAAGTGATTACCGCGTAAAACTAGATGATAGAGAAGAGAAACTTGGTTATAAAATGCGCGAATCAGTTATGAATAAAATACCAATAACTTTAATAATAGGTCAAAAAGAAGTTGATGAATTATTAATAAGTTATCGTTTGTATGGTAAAAGTGAAACAATAACCACTACTTTAGACGAATTTATTAAATTATTAGAAGAAAAAATAAGAACGAAAAATTAAAAAGGCTCAACAAAATACATTAGCCTTTTTTCTTTTTTAAACTTAAACTATTAAAAATATCTTTATCACCATCTTGGTAATATAAAATAGTGTTAATTAAATCTTTATGGTCATAAAATTGCTTCCAAAATAATTTTTTTTCTTCTAAATTTAATTTAAAAGTTATTAAGAATTTTTTGATATCATCATGACTACTTTCTAACATAATATTTATTATTTCTTCTCTTGTTAAAAATTTTTCGATATATAAATTAGCACTAGCATACATATCATAATAACCATAATATTCATCATTATAACAGTCATTTTTACCAAAACCAATAACTTTAGCAACAATGACATCATCATCAAAATAACGAAAAACATCTGCTAAATGGGTACAAAAATGAAAGCCATTACCATTATTACCAAATTTTATATCACCTTTTGTTTTATAAAATTTACCTTCTTCAAAAGGCATACCATAATGGTTTGTTTTATCACTATTAAATCCTTTATATCCTGTAATTATCATATGAATCTCTTTCCTAATTATATTATAACATACAAAAATATTTTTTAAATCTAATTAAAGAGAAAATTAATGAAATATCTTTGTATTGTAAAGAATATAAAAATGGTTGACAAAGCATATAATAGAGTGTTACAATAATTTCGTTATTAAAAAGGAAAGCGATTTATATCCATTAAATCCACCTGATTACTTAAATAGTAATAGGTAAAAAGCCAAGTTATAAATTTAATTTTGCTTTTTTAGTGGGTATAATAATACTCACTTTTTAATTGTTGGAGGTGCTTTATATAGCAAAAACAGAAGAGCTACGGATAAATGAACAAATAAAAGTAGCAGAATTGATGGTTATTGGCCCAAATGGGGAAAAAATGGGCGTAAAAAAGTTGGAAGATGCTAAGACATTAGCTAATTATGCTGGCTTAGATTTAGTATTAATGAGTGAAAATAGTACACCAGCTGTAGCTAAAATAATGGATTATAATAAATATCGTTATGAAAGGCAAAAAAAACTGAAAGAAACCCAAAAGAAACAAAGAGAAAGTAACAAAGAAGTTAAAGAATATCGTTTATCAGTTACTATCGATGTTCATGATTTTGAAACAAGAAAACGTAATGCTTCCGAATATTTAAAAAAGGGTCATAAAATAAAAGCCTTTATTAGATTTAAAGGTCGTCAAATGGCTCATACCGAATTAGGAAGGGATGTCTTACTTAAATTTGCTAATGAATTAAGTGATATAAGTCAAATTGAATCAGAACCTAAATTAGAGGGTAAGCAAATGTTTTTGTTATTAGCGCCAAAAAATAAGTAGTAGAAGGAGATTAATATGGGAAAACAAAAAACACATAAAGCAAGTAGCAAAGTTTTTAAAGTTAAAAAGAATGGTACATTAACTTATAAAAAAGGTAATGGAAATCATAAAACAAGTAAAGATTCTTCAAAAGCTGTTCGGCAAAGAAGAAATAAAGGAATATTAGCGAAAGGAGAAGCTAGCAGATTAAAATCTGTTATATAGTTTGGGGGTAAAAGAAGATGGCAAGAGTTAAAGGCGGAAACGTATCAAAAAATAGAAGACGTAAAGTTTTAAAACAAGCAAAAGGTTATTTTGGTAGTAAACATAGATTATACAAAACAGCTCAAGAACAATTATTCCATAGTGGTGATTATGCATTTAGAGATAGAAAACAAAATAAAAGAAATTTCCGAAAATTATGGATTACGAGAATTAATGCAGCTTGTCGTTTAAATGACATTAGTTATTCTAAATTTATTAATGGTTTAAATAAAGCTGGTATTGTTATTAATCGTAAAATGTTATCAGAAATTGCAATTAATGACCCAAAATCTTTTGCAGAATTAGTAAAAGCTGCGAAGAATGCTTTAGATGGTAAAGTAGAAAAAACAGCTAGTAAAAAAACAACTACTGAAACAAAAGTAGAAGCTAAAAAAGAAGAAAAAGTTGAAAGTAAAAAGAAAGCTCAAGAAGATTTGAGTGCTAAAACTTTAACTGAACTTAAAACAATGGCTAAAGAAGCTGGTATTAAAGGTTATAGTACCATGAAAAAAGATGAATTAATTAAAAATTTAAAATAATTTTAATAATTTGGAAGTAAGCATAGTTATGTTTACTTTTTTTCTTTAAATTATCTTTTAATTTCCCATAAAATTTCTTGCAAAAAAAAGGGAGATATAATAAAATAAATTTAGGTGGTTTAAGATGTTAAATGAATTTAAAAAATTTATTGCTCGTGGTAATGTAGTTGATTTAGCAGTTGGTGTTATAATTGGTTCTTCTTTTAGTGCCATTGTTACATCTCTTGTAAATAATATATTTACCCCTTTAATTGGTATTGTTTTTGGAGGTGTTGATTTTTCGGGTTTATCATTTACAATTAAAGATTCCGTTATTATGTATGGTGCTTTTATTCAATCCGTATTCGACTTTTTAATCACAGCTTTATGTCTATTCATAATTGTTAAAATCATGAATAAATTAAATAGTGATATTCATAGACTTAGTAAAAAAGGACAAGAAGAAGTTAAAGAAGAAAAAACAGAATTACCTAAGAAAAGTGATGAATTAGTAGTTTTAGAAGAAATTCGTAATTTATTACAAGAAAAAAAGAAAGGAAAAAATAAATAATGTTAGAAAATATATTATATTTAATCGGTGGTTTAGTAGCAGGATGTTTAATTGGCTTTTTTATCGCTAGAATTTTAACCAAAAAATATTTAAATGCTAACCCGCCAATTAATGAAAAAATGATTGAGGCCATGATGAGTGGAATGGGCAGAAAACCTAGTCAAAAACAAGTTCGCCAAGTAATGCGTGATATGAATAGATTTAAATAAAATAAGTATAATAATATTGATAAGTTGATTAAAATTTGTTATATTATTTTTATAAATTGAAGAAGAAAGAATAGTAACTATAAATGTTTAAATAGAGAATTAATGGTTGGTGGAAATTAATTAAATGGTTATAGTGAATCTACTTTTGGAGAGTATTTAATAGATAACGGGTAGTTTCGTTAAAAACTAAAAAGTAATATATTGGATGGTACCGCAGAATTGCTCCTTGGTGATTTTGGGGTTTTTTAATTTAGAAAGGATGTTAAAAAATGTTAGATATTAAATTTGTAAGAGAAAACAGTGATTTAGTTAAAGAAAATATTAAGAAAAAATTTCAAGATAATAAATTACCTTTAGTAGATGAAGTAATTGAACTTGATGAAAAAATTAGAAATTTAAAAGTAGAAGGAGATAATTTAAGACAAGAAAGAAATACAACGAGTGATGAAATAGGGCGTTTATTTAAAGAAAAGAAAATAGATGACGCTAATAAGAAAAAAGAAAGAGTTGTTGAAATAAATGCTAAGTTAGTCGATATTGAAAAGGAAGAAGAAGATTTAGCAGAAGTTTTAAAACAAAAAATGATGGTTATTCCACAAATTATTGATGAAAGTGTTCCTATTGGTAAAGATGATAGTGAAAATGTTGAAAATGAACGTTTTGGTGAACCTTTTGTTCCAGATTATGAAATACCTTATCATGCTGATATATGTGAAGCTCTAGGGGGACTTGATAAAGAAAGTGCTGGTCGAACAACGGGAAATGGTTTTTACTATTTAATTGGTGATATTGCTAGATTACATGAAGCAATGGTTTCTTATGCTAGAGACTTTATGATAGATAAAGGTTTTACTTATTGTATTCCTCCATTTATGATTAGAAGTGATGTTGTAACTGGTGTTATGTCATTTACAGAAATGGAAAATATGATGTATAAAATTGAAGGTGAAGATTTATATTTAATTGGTACTAGTGAACATTCTATGATAGGTAAATTTAAAGGTCAAATCATAAAAGAAGAAAATTTACCTATTACTATGACTTCATATTCACCATGTTTTCGTAAAGAAGTCGGTGCCCATGGCTTAGAAGAAAGAGGTTTATATCGAGTTCATCAATTCGAAAAACAAGAAATGGTTGTGTTATGTAAGCCTGAGGAAGCAATGGAATGGTATAATAAAATGTGGAAATATACGGTTGATTTCTTTCGCAGTTTAGATGTTCCAGTAAGAACACTTGAATGTTGTAGTGGTGATTTAGCTGATTTAAAAGTTAAATCTTGTGATATTGAAGCTTGGAGTCCAAGACAAAAGAAATATTTTGAAGTTGGTTCATGTTCAACTTTAGGTGATGCGCAAGCTAGAAGATTAGGAATTAAAATGAAAACAGCTAATGGTAATGAATATTTAGCTACGTTAAATAATACAGTAGTGGCTTCTCCAAGAGGACTAATTGCCCTAATTGAGAATAATTATCAAAAAGATGGAAGTATATTAATTCCTAAAGCATTACAACCTTACATGGGTGGAAAAGAGAAAATTGAAAAGAAGTAGATTAACTTCTTTTTATTTACATATTTAATAATTAAATTAAAATTTGGTCAAAAAAGTTTTTCCAATGTAACCAAAAAAAATACAAAATTAAAAAGTTTTTCCAATTCAACCAAAAAACTTTATATTTTAATAATTTTATTATATAATATAAATGAAGAGGTGAATATAATGTTAAAAAGAAGTTATTATTTAAATAAAATTAAAGATTTTTATCATGTAAATTCATTAATAAAGATTTTGTGTGGATTAAGAAGAAGTGGTAAATCTGTTATATTACAACAAATAATAGAGGAAATAAAAGAAAGTGGTGTTAAAGATAATCATATAATATATATAAATTTTGAATCACTTGATTTTGTTAATATTACAAATGCAATAGAATTGAATAATTATATTAAAAGTTTAGTAAAAGATAAAAATCCTTATTATATATTTTTAGATGAAGTTCAAAAAGTAGAAGAGTTTGAAAAAGCTATTAATTCTTTAAGAATTACAAACCAATTTAGTATTTTTATTACAGGTTCGAATAGCAAAATGACCTTTTTAGAATTATCAACGGATTTATCAGGTAGATATGTAAGTTTTAGAATTAATCCTTTATCATTTAAAGAAGCTGTCGAAATAACTAATACAAAACCAGAAAATTATTTTGATTTATTATTAGATATCTTTGAGTGGGGAACTTTACCACAAAGATTTGCTTTTGAAAATAATGATTCCAAAGAAAATTATATTCGTGATGTTTATGATTCAATTCTTCTTAAAGATGTTGTTGAAAGACTTGGAATAACAGATGTCACATCATTTAATAAAATCCTTCAATATATTTTAGAAACGGAAACAAGAGAATTTTCAGCAACTAATGTGTTAGATTATTTAGAAAAAAATGGTAATAAGGTTGCTACAGATACATTGTATAAATATTTAGAAGCGCTTTGTTCAACTTTCATTATTAACAGAGTATATAGATATGATATAAATGGAAAGGCTATTTTGAAATCATTAAATAAATTTTATGCTACAGACTTGGGGGTAAAAAGAATTAAAACGAATAGTAAAGAAATTAACTATTCTCGTGCTTTTGAAAATTTAATATATAATGAATTAATAAAAAAAGGATATGATGTTTATGTTGGAAAGACTAAAGATAGTGAAATCGACTTTATAGCATCTAAAAATAAAAGTGTTAAATATATTCAAGCATGTTATGATTTAGCAAATGAAGATACGCGGGTTAGAGAATTTAATGCCTTTAATAGCATAAGTGATAATTATCCTAAATACGTAATTTCAACTAATAAAGAAGATTATTCACAAGATGGAATTAAGCATCTTAACATATTTGATTTTTTGATGAATGATGAATTTTAAGGAAGAAGTATTATAATGGTTCTTCTTTTTTATTATTTTATATTTTGCTATCAAAAAAATTTTGTTATAATGGTATTGTAGGATGTGAGATAATGATATATTTAGATTATAGTGAAACAACACCGGTATCGATGGATGCACTAGATACTTATTCAAAAGTTAGCAAAGAGTATATTGGCAGCATCTATGCTAGTAATTTAATAGGTCAAAAAGCTCAAAATCTATATGAAAAAGCAACCCAAGAAATAGCGGAAATGTTTAATGTGATGGAAGATGAAATTATTTATACAAGTGGGGGAAGCGAAGCTAATAACATGGCTATAATTGGTGTAGCTCTTGCTAATCATAAAAAGGGTAAACATATTATTGTCTCTAAATTAGAAACACCTTCTTTATATGAAATATGTAAATATTTAGAAAGTATTGGTTTTGAAATAAGTTATGTAAATAATGATAGTGATGGCTTAATAAGTTTTGATGATTTACGAAATATGATTAGAGAAGATACCATTTTAGTTAGTATTAGTGCCGTTAATTATCAAACAGGTGTAAGACAACCTTTAAAAATGTTAAGACAAATTATTAAAAAAGAAAATCCTAATACAGTTTTTCATTCTGATTTAACGCAAGCCATTGGTAAAACGCAAATCAATTTTCATGATATCGATTTAGGTAGTATTTCATCTCATAAATTCTATGGTCCCAAAGGAGTAGGTTTTCTCTATAAAAATAACACGATTAAAATAGCGCCCTTATTATATGGCAATAAATTTTATAAATATAAACCGGTTGGAGGAGCTTTGCCTTTAATAGTTAGTATGAAAGATGCTTTAAAATCCGCTATTAAAGATTTAGATAAGAAAGAACATTACATCGTATTATTAAATGAAAGAATTACAAGTAAGTTAAGTAAATTAGAAGGTATAAAAATAAATAAAACAAAGTATTCTTTGCCCCATATTTTAAATATAAGTTTAGGAAAAGTTAGTGCTTATGAAATGATGCAAAAGTTAGGTGAAAAAAATATTTTTGTAAGTAGTAATAGTAGCAATGAAATTAATCAAAGTGTTATGGCTTTATATAATGATAAAGAGAGAAGTTCATCTTGTCTAAGAATTAGTTTATCGCATTTGACAACTGTCTTAGAAATTAATAGATTTTTAGAAATATTTGAGGTAGAATATAAGAAGTTAAGTAGTTAGGGGGCATATATGCAAAAAATAATCTTTTTAAAATATGGGGAGTTATCGACTAAGAAGGATAACCGGAATTTTTTCTTAAAAATATTACATCATAATATCCAAACTGTTTTACCAAATGTTACGATAAAATACGATTTTGGAAGAATGTTTATTATGCCCACAGAGGCGTATTTTGAGGAAATTTTAGATAAGTTAAAAAAAATTTTTGGTATTCAGGAAATAGTAATTGGCTATATAAGTGAAAATAGAGAAATAAATAATATTGCTAATGAAATTAATATGTTATTAAAGGATAAAACTTTTAAAACTTTTAAAGTCGAGGCATTAAGAAGTGATAAAAATTATGAACCCAATAGTATGGAAATAAGAAAAATTTTAGGAGGCTTAATTTTAAAAGAAAATCCATCTTTAAAAGTTGATTTAGAAAATCCTGATATAGAAATAAATGTAGAAATTAGATTAAAAGAAGTTTTAATTTATTTTGACCAAGTAAAAGGTATAGGTGGGTATCCAGTTTCTAGTTTAGGAAAAGGTCTTTTAATGTTAAGTGGAGGAATTGATTCACCAGTTGCGGGTTTTTTAGCAATGAAAAGAGGAATTAAATTAGAGGCTATATATTTTGAAAGTCCACCGCATACAAGTGATGAAGCAAAAGAAAAAGTTAAAAAGTTAGCGCAAATTTTAGCTTTATATAATGGTGAACTTAAATTACATATTATCAATTTTACCGCTATTCAAGAAAGTATATATAAGAATGTACCCCATGAATATTTAATAACTATTATGCGAAGATGTATGTATCGGATAAGTGCCATGGTTGCTAAAAGAAAAAGAATAAGTGTTATTATCAATGGTGAATCTATCGGTCAAGTTGCCAGCCAAACCTTAAAAAGTATGAGTGTTATCAATGAAGTTGTCAAAATACCTGTGATAAGACCAGTTGCTTGTTTTGATAAATTAGAAATAATTGCCTTAGCGAAAAAAATTGGTACTTATGAGACAAGTATTTTACCATATGAAGACTGTTGTACTATTTTTGTTCCAAAGCATCCTGTTATTAATCCTGAACTTTCAAAATGTTTGGAATATGAAACGTTATTTCCATATGAAAATTTGATATATGAAGCTGTTAAAAATATGGAAACAATAGTAGTAAAACCGGAAAAAGAGTTAGAATATCAAGACTATTTATAATGAATTAAGTTTTAAATATTTGCCATAATAATAATGGTGAAGAAAATGATAAAAAGAAATAGTTATTATAAAAGTTATGATTTAAATTGTGAAGATAAAAGAACAATAAAAGAAAACTATTTTAATCCATATGAATGTAATTGGCAAAGTAATTTTAAAGATAGACAAAATATGGAGTGGAAATGTATGCGTAGTAAAATGCATGAAGCAAAATTAAGTAAAAAAATAAAATAAATTAAAAAGTAGTAAAGGAAAGTATATGAAAGAAAAATTAATATTTATTAATAATTGTTTAAAAGATTTACAAAAACAATTTAACAGTGATGTTATTGTCAATGCTGAATTTGTTCGGTTTCAAGATGGAGCCGGTAAAGTAGTGTTACCTACAGAGTGTCGTGACCAAGATGTTTTTATTATATGTGATGTCAATGATAAAACACCTAATCCGTATTCAGGGCATGTTTTATCACCGGATGACCATGTTCGGGATATTGAAAGAGTTATCGGTGCTTTAAAAGATAATCCTTTGCGGAAAAATTTAGTTGTTCCTTTTTTACCATATGGAAGACAACATCGCCGGCGTTTTGGTGAACCAACCGAAGCTGCTGATTTCTTAAGAGACTGTCATTATTTAGGATTTAGAAATATTTTAACAGTGGATGCTCATGACCCGAATGTCGCCGCCGCTATTAGTAAGCATAATTTTGATAATATGTTTATGACTAATGAGATGCTATATGAACTTATTACGAGAGAAAAACTTGATTATGAACATCCTGAAAATATTTTAATCGTTGCTCCGGATGAAGGTGCGCAACAAAGAGCTCGCCATTATGCTGATAGATTTGGTTGTAATCATGCCTTTTTTTCGAAAAGAAGAGATGTGAATAAAATAGTTGATGGTAAAAATGTCATAATTTCTTCGCAATTTGTTGGTTTTAGTCCTAGAGGTAAAGATGTTATAATCGTTGATGATATGATATCTTCTGGTGAAACCATTTTAGAAACGGCTCGGAAATTGAAAAAAATGGGAGCTAATCGAATTTTTATCATTGTTACATTTGGTCTTTTTACAAAAGGAACAGAAAATTTTACTAAAAGTTATAACAAAGGATTAATAAATAAAACATATATTTCCAATTTAACATATATTTCCGCTAAAGATTTAACCGGAATTGAAGTAATTGATGGAACATTTCAATTAGCTAATTTAATTAATGTCATTCATGAAGGAAAAGAAAATATTTCTGATGATTTAGGAATGGTTATTAAATCAGCAAATGAAATAGTAAGAACACGAAGGAAATTTTAAACAAATTTCTTTTTGTTTAGTTTACAAAAAGAAAATAGTTGGTTATAATTAAAAAGAGGTGGAAAAATATGAAAATATTATCAGTAAATGCTGGAAGTTCATCTTTAAAATTTACATTAATTGAACTTCCAAATCGAAGTGTTTTAGCTTCAGGACTATTTGAAAAAATTGGGATGAAAGGCTCATTTTATACCATAAAATTTAATGGGGAAAAAATTGTTAAAGAGTGTGAGCTAAGTGACCATTCCGTTGCCGTTTCTAAATTAATTGATGAACTAATTAATAATAAAATTGTATCTTCTTTAGATGAAATAGATGGTGTTGGTCATCGTATTTTACATGGTGGAGCGGAATTTACCCAAAGTATTTTATTAGATGAAGATACTTTAAAAAGAATTGAAAAGTATAATGAATTAGGACCTCTTCATAATCCTGCTAATATTATGGGGGTAAGGGCTTTTATGAAAGTGTTACCAAATGTTAAAAATGTTGGTGTTTTTGATACAACATTTCATCAAAGTATGGAGAAGGAAGAATTTTTATATCCTGTTCCTTATGAATGGTATGAAAAATATGGAGTAAGAAAATATGGCTTTCATGGAACAAGTCAT
>CANQIY010000009.1 GCA_947624125.1 uncultured Bacilli bacterium
AGTTATACCTAAATCTCTATAAGTAGAAAGAATTTCTTCATCTTCTAAAGTCTTTAAATCACATTTATTTAAGCAAACAATAGCTGGTATATTACTATTTTGAAGAATCATTAAATATCTATCAATAAATTTAGGATGTAATGGGGGTTCTTTTGCTGCAACTACTATGACTGCTAAGTCAATGTTTGCTGCAATATTTTTAGAAGCACCTATATCATTTAATCTTGTGCTATCTTTTTTAGTTCTAGATAATATTGAAGTTCTCTTTAATAAATGATTAATTATATAAGCATTATCAATTTTTTCAATAACAACTTTATCACCAGGAAATACTACTTGATTGCAAACTAGGTTAACATCCTTACGGAGTTTTGCTAATATAACTTCATCATTATAAAGTATATATGCATCATCATATCTTACTTCAATAACAACCCCATACTCATCACAATAATTAATAACAAAATCATCTACATTTTCATTCTTTTTACCAAAAGCTCTTTCCTTAGCTCTTTGCTTTTTTTCTATACTTTTTTTAGTTTTAAAACTATCGTATGCATTATAATGTGGCATTATTATTCCTCCATTCAAAAATCAATCTATACATAGTATATCATTTTTTCTCATTAAATTAAATATGTGTAATTAAAATAAACTAATCTTTCCATAATAATATATTAACATTTGAAGGTATGTCAATTCCATCGTCTAAATCGTAATAATCTACCGTTTTTCCATCTCGTGCAAATGTAATACACTTATCTTCCTTCTTTATTATATTTTCTCTTCTAACTTTACCAATTGTAGTATCCATTACAAATCTTGTGGAATTAATCCAAGAAGGTGTATTCCAATTTACCTCATCCATTATTTTTTCTATCCTATTGGATGAAATTCTATTGACAGCACCATACGATATTGGATCGGGTATAAAAATTGATAATGGTCTAATATTTAGCTCATCCATTTTTATTAATAATTTTATCAGAACCTTTGAATTATCATTAATACCTCTTAATAATGGAAATTGAGAATACATTCTTATTCCAGCTTTTCTAATATCATTTATTTTTTCTTCAACTACTTCGTCAATCTCGTAAGGATGATTTATATGAAATACAAGCCTAACATTATGTTTACTTAATAAATCTATCATTTCTTCTGTAAAAATAGTTGGCTCATATACTATTGCCCTTGTATGTATTCTAATTTCCCATTGTTTTAACTCATCTAGTGCAAATTTCATGTTTTCATAACCAATACTTAATGGATCACCACCAGAAAATATTACTTCTCTTATCTCCGGTTGAGAATGTAGATACTTTTTCAAAATTAATATTTTATTTTTGATTGTTTCTTTCAAATTACTTTGTTGAAATTTGGACAAATTATATGTTCTAAAGCAATATTGACAGTGAGAAAAACAAACATCAGTTATAATGAAAACTAAGCGATTTTTATATTTTTGAATTATATAATCGCAATTTTTAACAGGATTATGTTTATTTTCTTCAACATAATCTCTTGTTTCTACACTTGTTTTTAATTTTATTTTATCTTTTACAGGAATTACTGATCTATACAATGGACCACCTTTTCCTATTGTATTAATTTCTTCAATTAGTTTTTTCATATAAAAATTTGATATTTTAATTGGGAGCAAATTATCTGTTTCAACTAATTGTTTATATTTTTCTTGCAATTCCTTATCAATTATTTTTTCATATATCATTATCAATCACCCCTATATCCTATTGAATTTTTCTTGCTACCAGTTTTTATAGCGTTTTCTACAATAAAATTGATAATATCATCAAATAAATATCCATCTGTCTTAGCACATGTAATAAATTCTCCAGTAGGATGAAAACTTACTTGAGAATTAACTTCTATCAGATAATACTTATCATCTTTTTTTCTAAAGTCTATTTTTGCATATCCTTTAATATCTAATGTTTTGGCAATAGTCAAAACAATATTTTTTAAAGATTCAAATTCACCATTTGCTGTTTTTATATCAACCGTATCATCTTTAACAGTTTTCATTTCATAATCATAAAATTCAGAATCACAACTAACTATGCATGGTCCTAATGCACCAATACCTTCAACATAAATCATACTAAGATCTTGACCTTCTATATATTCTTCTACCAAAACATTTCTTTCATATTTTTTAAGTAAAAATAATACTTGCTTTTTTAATTCACTATATGAATTGACTATTGATTTTTCTCCCATTCCCATACTTGAACCTTCAGAATTTAGTTTAACAATTACTGGAAATTGAATATTGTTCAATGAATCGATATCATCTTTTTCACACACACTATACCCTTTTGGACAATCTATATAATTTTTTAAAAGATTTTTTACTAGGAATTTATTATGACACATTAATAAATTTGTACTATCAGGCCCCGAATAATTATATTTAAACTGTTCCAATATTGCTCCATAAACTGATTCTCTTGCCGGACCATTATATCCCTCACAAATATTAAAAACTAAGTCTGGTTTATATCGATTTAATTTATCTATCCATTTAAAATATTTATCGGCTTCGATTTTTTTTACTTCGTAATTCTTAGATAAAACATTATATATACTATCAATAGTCAATTCAGAATCAAACTCTGTTTCATATTCATATTGATGTCTATTTAAATTAAATAATAATATTATTTTTTTCATTTTAAATTCTCCCTATTTAAGCCAAATGCCAAGAAATGATATAACAATTCTTCTGCTATAACAAATGAGGTGTGTGAATCATCTAATTTTGGATTAAGTTCAACAATATCAAATCCAGCTATATCTAAATCATGTAAATTTCTTAAAGCTTCATCGCATTCATATGGAGTCAAGCCATTACATTGTGGCGTCCCTGTGCCAAAAACATATGACACATCTAAACAATCAATATCAAATGTTATATAAAATTTTATTTTCTTATTTTTATTTTTTTCTTTTATTCCGTTAATAATATTCAATATTCCTTTTTCCTTTATATAATTTGAAGTAAATAGATTTATATTTTTTTCTTTTACATAGTCAAACCATTCTTTTCCTACAACACCTCTCGGACCAATAGTATACATATTTTCTCCTTTTAAATATCCATCTTCTATAAGTTTTCTAAAAACGTTCCCGTGCCAAACTTCTGGCATATTTAAATATTTATCTTCTACATCCATATGTGCATCAAAATGTATTAAACCAATATCATAATCAGGAAATTTTTCTTTTATTGCTTTATAAAAACCTCTAAAACTACCATAAGTAATAGAATGATCGCCACCACATATAAGTGGAAAACTAAATTTAGCGATAGAATATACTTTTTTTGTTATTTCATCCTGATTAAAAGAAGGATTAGTAGGATTTACAAATACATCTCCCAAATCAGCAATTTTAAACTCATTAGTCTTCAAATATTTATTATGGTCTAAATCATACAATTCTTCTCCATATATTCTGTCCCAAAAAGAATATTCTCTTAATTGTCTAGGAGCATATTTTGCTCCTAATCTATATGATGCACCGTAATCGCATGGAACACCTAAAAAAACAATATCATAATTTTTAATATCTTTTTCTTTAATAAATTTCCCACCCATATATGTTGGAATGCCAGCATATATATATTCTTCTTTATCATCTATCATTTTATTACCTCCTATATTTATACATATTGTGATATATCCATTGAAGTTTTCTTTTTATGTTTCTGTAAAAAAACCTCATTTAACACTTTATCAGTATATTCTCCAAATAAAGGTCCACAAATTGTTTCAATAACATCCATTCCGCTCATAGTTAAATTCGCTTCTATAATTATAGGAATATTGTTTTCAGTAATTGCAATATCCCAACCAATTAATCTAAAATGCGGAAAGCGTTGTGCCGATTGTTTAACTAATTGTTTTATTTGATCCATAAAGTCAAATTTTATATCTGAAAATTCTCCACCATCAGGGTGTTTATCAAATCGTTTACCTAAGGCATCATATGCAAAATTTGAAAGAGTTCCGTCTTCATTTATTTTACAATAAATCCCGCCAAAACTTGCGTTATCAACTTTAGAATTTCCAATTCCCATCCTAAACGCAGCCCAAGGAAGTACTTTCACTTCACCATCTAATATCAAAGTCATGATTCTTATTGTATTAAGTGAATTAGGATGTAATTTAGCAGTTATTTCAGATTGCTTTACTGTTTCTTGAAATATTATATTGTCTTCTTCTAAATTATCAAACAAATCTATTAACTCTTTCTTTGATGGTTTATTAAGAAATTTAACACCTTTGCCTCCATAGGAAGCCATACTAGGCTTAATTGTTATATTATTTACAGATGACAAGATTTCTATCGCTTGTTTTTTAGATATAATATTATAATTTTCGTCTTCGAAAATACCATTTATTAAATGAACATAAGTTTTTGGAAGATTAAATCCTTTCAAATATAAGTCAAAATAATTTTTATCTGCTATTCCGGGTTCTATAGCTCTATTATTTAAATAACCATCAATATAACCAACAAATAAATCATCAGGAATAAATTTTTCATCAAACTTACCTGTTCTATCTATGTAGTATTTATGGTATGCAATATCAAAATCCTTTGTATATTTTTCCCAATACTTTTTTATTTGTTGTTCTTGCTCTTTAGTCAATTCTTTTACATTATCTGAAAATAATTCTTTAGAATCAATTCTAAAACATTCCATACATTTTTCAGATAGCTCTTTAAAGAAATTTTCATATAAAATTGTAAGATAATTAAATGCTTCTTCTTCCCATTTTTCAAATCTCATTTTTTCACCTTCTAAATCCATTTTTCTAATTGCTTAACAATATTTTTATTAATTAAATTATTTTTTTTCATCCATTCATCATTAAAAACATTGTTTAGATATTTTTCTCCACCATCACATAATAGAATAACAGCTTTCCCAGAGCCATTTTTTTTATTTATATCTTCTAAAGCTTTATAAATTACTCCGCCTGCGGATCCTCCAACTAATAAACCAAATCTTTTTGCTAAGTATCTACAAGTATTAAAAGCTTCGTCATCTCTCGCATAAAAGTTATTATCTATAATTGAATAGTCAATTATCTTAGGTATTGGAGCATCAATAGGATTTCCAGTTCCAGACTGAAAATAAGGTTGTCCTTTCCCTCCAAATAAAATAGATCCTACAGGTTCTATTACATTTATTAATGTATTTTGATTATATTTTTTTAAACCAAGAGCTGTTCCACAAGATGAACCACCCGTACCAATAGCAGCATAGAACAAATCGATATTTCCTAATTCGTTTACTAATTCTTTGGCTAGTGTATCAGTATACGCAGAGCGATTATCAAAATTATCAGCTTGGTTAGGGAAAAAAGCATTTTCTATCTCATTAGCCATTTTCTTAGCTGTTCTTTCCCTTTCGACGACAGCAACCTCATCTGCTTTATAACCATCGCCAACAGTTACTATTTTTCCACCATAAGCCTTAATCATATCTATTTTTTCCTTTGAAGCGTGATGGTCAACTACAGCTATAAATTTATACCCTTTTATTGCTGAAGCAATAGCTAATCCTATAGCAGTATTTCCACTCGAAGATTCTATTATAGTTCCATTAGGTTTTAATCTTCCATCTTTCTCGGCTTGCTCAATCATGTTTAAAGCCATTCGATCTTTCATACTTCCGCCAGGATTAAATTTCTCAAGTTTAAGAAACACTTTCCAATCATTATTTTTCATTTTAATTTCAAATAATGGCGTATTTCCTATCAAATCTGTTATTTTATTTACAATCATAATTTTTATCCTCCTTTATCAAATATTTATTTTTCCTCTTTTTAACAATATATTTTTTAACCAAAGGAATTTTATGAAATTCACTTTCATTTGAATCCATTTGATATCCTGCCGTATTTAAATAAATTAATAAATCTCCTCTTTTAGGAATATAATTAAATTTAATTTTTCTCCATGTCATCATATCTTGTTCTAAACATAGATTTCCTGCAACGCTTGCATAAATTTCTTCTTTTTGTCTTGGACATTTTAATAATAATTTAGGTTCAATAAGATAATCACTATTAAACCACTGCTCAGATAAACAATTTATATTACCATTAGTAACTATAATATTTTCTCCATCATCTAGTCGCTTTAAATATTTTACTTGATATATACTAATTCCAACATTTTTTAGTAAACTTCTTCCTGGTTCTACAATAATTTCTATACCATTTTTATTTAATAACTCATATGTATTCTTTAAAATATAATCCAAAGCATTTTCGTCTGCTATATCACTATAATAAGGATAATAATTTTTTATAAAATGCTCTTTAAAATACATTTTCTTATTATTAAATTTTAAAAAGTTTTCATAATCTTCTTTGGAACAATAATTAGTTGGAATTCCCCCACCTATATCAATATATTTGATACTAATTTTTCTTGACTTGACTATCTTTACTGCTTCTTTTATAGCATTTATTCTATCATTTAAAGAATAGTTGTTAATATGGAAAGAGAACCCTTCAAGATTAATAAAACTTCCAGAGATAATTTCTAAACATGAATTGATTTGAGAAATATTTATGCCAAATCTACTTACTTTATTAAGCAAATCTGATATTCTTAGCAAAACCCTTGCTGGTTTATTAATCTTTTTTATAATTTTTAACTCTTCAATATCATCTACCGATATAATCAAGTTGTTTTTTATAGAGTTTTTTATATATTCTTCATCTTTAGCAGGACCTGATGCAATTATTTTATTTGTATATTTTAACGCATCGTTTAATTCATAATTACTTGATACTTCAATACCACAATTTTGTTCTACAGCATATTTTAATAAGGCATAACTTTTGTTACTCTTACATGAAAAAAAGATATTTTCACGCGTAAAATATCGCATAAAAACATCTTTAAATTGGATTATATTACTAATAAATTGGTCAACAAAAAGAACATTAGATGGTGCATCAAAAAGAGCAAATAAATTATATGCGTCTGCCAAGCATTCTAAATTTTCACACTTTTCTGCTTCTACTTTAGAATAATCATACATATAAATCAACTCCCAACTGATCAATCTACAAGTCATAAATTAGCATAAATTGGTAATTTTGTCAAATTTTGAAAACCCACTTCTATACGCACCATTTTGTAACGAAACATCAATTTAAGCTTTTTAAAAAATATTAATTTTGCAATATCAAAATTAAAAACAGGATATGGGATGACACCAAACGGAGATTAAAAATCTTATTTCATAAGATTTTTTCTCCGTTTTTTTGGTGCAAAAATATTTACGCACTTGCGAAAATGAGTATATTTATATGCAAAGTATATGCACTTTTTAATTTAAATCTTCTGAAATCCTTATAAATAAAGGAAAAACTATATATGCAATTTTTTAGAATTTACTAGATTTTATTAGATTTTATCATTTATTACTTATATCTCTTGTATCTGCACCATTTTTATTAATATTATATTTTTGAATAATTATTTTAGGAAAAAACTTTTCTAAAATATCATAATCATTATTAAAATATTCAAGTAATTGTGGTATTAAAAATTTAAAAAAATAATTCATATACATAACCCCCCTTTTAAACATTAAAAAATTGAAGTATTTTAAACTCCAATCTTTAAAATTGTATATTTATTTTTATCAAACTTTTTATCTTTTTCTTGTGGAATAATTTGAATAATATCATTTTCGTTATTAAACATATCTAGATTAAATTCTTCTTCATTAATTGATATTTCTTTAACATTATAAAAGTTTCTTAATGATGATATATAAGAATTTTTATCATCTTCCTTTTGCATATTAGATAAAATCATATCTCTTTTATCAACGTCAATAACCATATCAAAACAATCATTTCTAAACATATAGCCAATATTTTCAATTTCATTTTTATTAAATATTATATTATCTATTATTGCATTACTATTTTTATCTAAATGTAATTCTAATTCATCAATATATTTATTAATTAGAAATTGTTTTTGTTCTTTAGATAAATAATTCCATAGATTTTTAGATTTAACATAACTTGCTTTTTGTTTCATCTTTTCTATTTGTTTAAGATTAAATATCGTTTTTATATCTTGTTTATATTCCATAGATTGTTTTAAATCTTCTAACTCCTTAATTTTATTTTTAGTAATTTCTAAATCTTTTTCAATTTCATTTAATTCAGATTGCAGTATAGTAGCTTCAATTAAACCATCTATAAATAATTTTTTAATCCTATTAATTTTATCTTCTAATTCTTTCTTTAACTTTTTATACTTCTTTAATTTGTTTTCATAATCCAAGTTTAAAGTTGGTTTAAATGAATTATCTATAATTAAGAAAAAGTCTAACATATCATTTAAAAATTTTATTAAAGATTTTTCTATTTTAGTTTCATTAATTCTAGTCTTACAATTAGAACATAAATAATATGCGTGTTTAGTTTTATTTTTAGATGTACTGGAAGATCCACCCATTATTTTATGACAATGAGGGCATTTAACTTTTTGCATAAAAATATAAACTAATTTTCTATGATAGTTTTTTAAATTTTTCTCTTTTCTTTTTTGAACTAATTCAAAACTGGTTTTATCAATAATAGCAGGGACAACATCTTCAAAAACTTGTGTTTCACCATTAGTTCTTTTACCATAAACCATATTACCAATATATAATTCATTGGATAATATTTTATCTACAGTTGTTGTAGGCCATTTACGATTTAAAACTTTTTCTTCATTAAACTTTTTACAAATAGAATTAACAGCCATACCATTTAAGTACATTTCAAAGATTCTTCTTACAACATCTGCTTGTAATTCATCAATGACTAGTTCTTTATTTATCTTTTTATAACCTAAAGGTGGACGTCCACTTAAATGTCCTTTTTTAGCAGCTCCAATTAGACCAAATTTTGTTCTCTCACTTGTTCTTTCTATTTCTAATTGAGCGAGAATTGTAAGCATCCTAATAAAGAATTTACCATT
Source organism: uncultured Bacilli bacterium (assembly GCA_947624125.1). GTDB lineage: Bacteria > Bacillota_I > Bacilli_A > RF39 > UBA660 > SIG200. Next base: position 9,040 of record CANQIY010000009.1, read on the forward strand.
AGCAGTATCAGTATTTATTTCTTCAGCAACACTTTCTAAACTACAATTATATTCTTCAAGCATACTACAAATATTTTCTAAATCTTTAATAGAACGAGTAAGTCTATCTAATTTATAAACAATTATTTTATTAATTTTTCCTTCTTTCATATCATTAATCATTTCTTTAAATTTAGGTCTATCCATATTTTTAGCAGACACTCCTTCTTCACGATATATTTTGTAGATTTTATAACCCTTAAATTCACATAACTTCTTTAATCTATCTTCTTGTTCATCTAAACTATGTCCAAACCTAGACTGATCTTCCGTGCTTACTCTAGGATATAACGCTACTTTTACTTCTTCATTATTCGTATTTATCAACTCCTTTCTTTTTCTTAAATACAAAAAACACAAGAGAAATTCCCTTGTGTTATGTTAAACTAAAAACCTACAATACCATATTAATAGAAAAATTTAAAAAAGTCTATATACTTCATTGGATAAATTTTGACTACTTTTTGAGTAATAAAATGACTATAATTTATTCATATAATTCAAAATATTAACAAATTTAGTAAAAGAGATAATAGCATTTTCTCTAGGCAAATAAATTTTATCATTATCACTATAAAGTAGAGTTACTAAAGAATATTTATAATTTCTAACAATAATTTTAAATGGTTCTTGAACACTTAGATTAGTTTTATCAAATTTAATAATATGACTATCTAGATAGTCAATAGATAAATTAGTAGTACTAACTTTCATTTTTAGTTTATTCTTAATCTCACAAGGAAAAGTTAAAGTTTCTATGGTCGTTTTCATAAAATAACTAATACCTCCTTTGCACAATGAAAAAAGCCCATAATATCAAATACTATGAACTTCCTTTGTTTGTAAAGAAAAACGCACATCTATAATAGGTGTGCGTGTATTAACCTCAATGGTGCTTGTGGAGGGACTCGAACCCTCATGATTACAAAATCGCAGCATTTTGAGTGCTGTGCGTCTACCAATTCCGCCATACAAGCAAAATGTAGATTTATTATATCATAACATAACAAATCTTTCTATAAGTAGTTTTAATTTCTAGCAAATAATTCCCTTTCTTGATTATCATCTTCTTTATCAAGTGATGGCAAATCATTTAAGGAAGACAAACCAAAAGTATCTAAAAATTCTCTTGTTGTTCGGTACATATTTGGTTTACCGGGCAAATCACTTTTACCAACTATTTTAATTAAATCTTTACTTAACAATTTTTTAATGACATAAGTACTACTTATTCCCCGCATTTCATCTATTTCTATTCTTGTAATTGGTTCATTATAAGCGATTATAGCTAAAACTTCTAATTGAGCTTGTGATAAAACTTCTTCTCTATTATTAACAAGTTTTTGATAATATTCTTTATGTTCTTTTTTAGTTACTAACTTAAATCTTTCGCCTAAATAACTTATTTTTATTCCTCTTTCATTACTTTCATAAGTTTTTTTTAATTGAGTTAATAATTCTTTAGCTTTTTCTTCTTTTATTTCTAAAGTTTTACATATATCATCTAAGGTAACACCATCATCACCAACTACAAAAAGTAATCCTTCCAAAACTCCAAGTAGATTCATCTTATCCTACACTTTCTATAACTATTGTACTAAATATTTTGTCTTGTTTTAATGTTATTTCTCTCATTTTACTCATATCTAAAAGTGATAAAAACGTTACAACGACATTTTCCTTCGTTAAAATATCAAATAATTCTATAAATTCAATTTTCTTTTTTAATTTTAATATATTTCTAATTTCTATAATCCGTTCTTTAACACTATATTCTTTATTAGTTACTCTTGTTGTTAAAGGCTTTTGAAACTTTTGTCTTTTTTGCATTTCTAAAAAAGCTTGTAACAAGTCATTAATAGATACATCGCTATTAATAACTTTATCATCTTCAAGATAATTACTTAAATTTTCTGGGATTTTCGTATAATAATCTAATCTATTTTCTTCTAAATAGCGAAAAGTATCAGTCATATTTTTATACTTTTCATAATTAATTAATTTTTCCCGTAAATCTTCTTCACTAGTAATATCAAAGGTACTTTCTTCTTCCTCGGTATCTTTCTTATTAACTAACATTTTACTTTTTAAATGAATTAATTCAGATGCTAAAACTAAATATTCACTGCTAGCATCAATATCATTCTTGTCTAAAGAATTTATAAAAGCAATATATTGTTCAATAACATCATGAATATTGATACTGTAAATATCCATTTTGGAAATCCTTACTAAATGCAAAAGCAAATCAAAAGGTCCTTCAAAATCTTCTATTTTTAAATTCATAACTATTCCTATCTATGAGCATTTAAAACCATATGTTTCCATTTCAAATTTAATTACTTTAGCCTCTTCATTATATGAATAATAATATTTATCAACTAAAGTATTAGAATTTACTTGCTTTAAATCAACAACAATTGAAACTTTATAACCTGTTGCACTATTAACTATTGATGCACTTACACCATTTATATTATTGTATTGATTTACTTTATTTTGATATGCTAAATATCTTGTACTATAATTACTATCAGTTACATCATTATCTTCAATATTATGGGTAATACTTACTAATTTATTATCATTAAAAGTATAAGTTATCGTATCTATACTTTGTTTACAAGTTAATATTCCTTTACTTTCACTATCACTACTTACATTAAAACTTGGATAATCTTCAACTTTCTTTTCTACTAAACTAATATAATTAAAAGCTAATTTATTATTAAGAGAGATACTTATCTTCGAATTTTCTTTAATGGTATTAAAATCAACTTTAAATCTTTCTAATAAAGTATAATCATTATCATATGTTTCTAAAAAATACTTTTTTTGCGTCATATCAACGGCGGTATTGCTACTATTTAGAACATCAAAAGTTATTGTATTATTAACATTTTTAAAATTATTTAAGACTAAATCGCCTTCTTTAATAGAAAGAGTATCATTAATACTATAATAATTTTCTTCTTCACTCTCTTCATCAGTTTCTGGTTTTGGATTTTTATCTTTACTACTTTCTTGATTATCTAAAATAGTTTGGGCTGTTTTTCTATTTAATATCGTATTTATATAATAACTTAAATCATTGATATAATAAACAGCTAAGATAAAGACAACTAAAATAAAGATAACTCGGCCAAAATTACTTTTCTTTTTATAAGTATAACCTATTACTTGCGGTCTTAATTCTACATTTTCTAAAACAACATTTTTCTTTTTTTTTGCCATAAATATCACCCTTATTATTTCTTTTTATTCTAAATTAACATGCTGATTCTTGACAAGCTAAATCATTTTTACTATTAATTAAATCACTAATTATATCTTCTAAAACATCTTTTTGCATTTCATTTAATTCGTCATATCCTGAGTTTTGACTTTCAACTGTCCCCACATGAATGCTTGTAATATTACCATCTTTAACTGCCACAACTGTCGGAGCATATAACCTTTTTTCATTAGTATTATAACTAATACCATCTTCATCAGTCACATAATAATCTTCTAAAATATCACTTAATAATTCAATTATTTTATTATATCCTTCACTACCATCTTTACTTCTTATAAGCTCCCCATCTAGAACTTTATACACAGAACGAATATTTTCAATATTAAGATAATAAATTGTTTCATTTTTCTTTTTCCCAACACTTGTAAGCGTTGTTACTAATGACCGACACCATGGACAAGTATTATAACCAAAATAAATTACTCCTGTCCCTCTTTCTAGTAATTCAACTACTTCATCTTCTTTTAAATATTTAATCGTATTATCATCATCTATTTCAACATATGGATAAGTTTTACCATTACTTTCATTAACAATATTATTTAAACGCATATATTCTTTTTTAAATTTCATCGCATCAGTAGCGTTATTTTTTATAATTGTATAAACACAAATACATCCGACAACAAATGTAATTATTATAAGCGAAATTAAAATAATTTTATTTCTTTTTTCCATTATCTTTATACCACCTAGTAAAATTGTACTATAAAAGTTCCTTTATTGCAAACGATTTACGACATATTTTTAATTATTCAAAACAAAAAATAGGTAAATTATCATTCTCTTTCAGCATAGCTATTACTTTTTCCAAATTATTCTTTGGTATAAACCACATAAAAGGCAGATTTAAAGCAAAAATTATTAAAATTAAAGGTAAATTAGAACACATTTTTAACCAGTTAAATTGCATTAAAGGAACACATAAACTTGCTAAAATGCCTAATAAAGCTATATTTATTAAAAAATTATAGTTACTTTTATACACTAATAGAAAGAAAATTAAAAAAAAAGAAATAAAAATAATAAAGAATTGATTAGTATTAAAGTTGTATATTTATATATTTTAATAAGTTTATTATTTTTAATTTTCTTTATTTGACTAATTATGCCATTAGCTTCATTATAATACTTAAAAAAAATCTTTTTCTAAATCATATTCTATTTTCATATTTCTTTTCTATTCAAAAGTATCGGCGACTTTTTCTAACATTTCGCGAATTTTAATTTTTTGGGGACAAATTTTTTCACATTGACCACATTTTATACAACTAGATGCTTTTCCACTCTTAGAAGTAATTTTATTATATCTATCAATGTCAAAATCATTAAATTGTAATTTACGATTATAACAATTAAATAAGTCGGGTATTAATATTTTCATGGGGCATCCTTCCGTACAATAGCGACAAGCTGTACAGGGAATTAAATCTTTCTTTTTTAAAATATTAACAACCTTTTTAATGGAATCATATTCTTCTTTTTCTAAAGGTTTAAAATCTTCCATATAAGAAACATTATCTATCATTTGTTCTAAATTACTCATTCCTGATAAAACTTTAAAAACACCCTTTTCACTTGCTGCAAAACGAATGGCATAGCTTGCACAACTCATTTTTCCATTTAAATCTTGGAATATCTTTTTAGCTTCCTCTTCAATATTAACTAAAGCTCCTCCTTTAACTGGTTCCATAACAATAACTGGTTTATGATATTTTTGACAAACTTCTAAACATTTCCGGCTTTCCACAATTTCATCATCATAATCTAAATAATTTAATTGAATTTGGACTACTTCAACATCTTTTTGTTCTGATAAAATTTTCTCTAAAACAAAAGCTTTATCATGAAAAGACAAACCTAAATGTTTAATTTTTCCTTCTTTTTTCAAAGAGGATGCAACTTCATAAGCATGGCACTCTTTAAATTTTTCATATACATCCCTATTTTGAGCATGCATTAAATAATAATCAAAATAAGTAACACCGCAAATAGCTAATTGTTGCTCAAAAAAAGGTCTAATATCTTCTTCTTTAGTAAAATATTTACCTGTTAATTTATTAGTTAAAATATATTCTTCTCTTTTATATCTTTTTGTTAAACATTCTCTAATAGCTTCTTCACTTTTTCCTTCAATATAACCATGGGCTGTATCAAAATAATTAAAACCATGAGCCATAAAATAATCTATCATTTTAATAAATTCTTCTTTGGCTACTTCTCCATTTACCATCGGTAAACGCATACACCCAAATCCTAATTTTTTATCCATTTATTCCTCCTAATGTTCTTCAATAAATTCTTCGATTTTTCTAAAGCTTTCTTCCTTAATATTATAAACTCCATTACCAACTTGTTCTAAATAATATGAATCATTTTTCTTAAAAAGAAAGGCAGTAAAAGCAACACTACTTTCATAATTTAAATCGATTTTTATTACATCTTCTCCCTTTTTATATTCTTGTTTACTCTTTAGTTTCGTAATTCTTTCTTCATTAGTTAAAATTTGATAAATTGTATTGATATCACTTTCATTACTTATTAAAATACCTTCTTTATTTTGTTCAATATTAATACTAGCTATATCACTTAATAAAGGTAAGTTTAAAGTATATTCTTTCCTATTAATACTTCTTATTATTAAACCTACAACTAAAAAAATTCCGATTAAAATTACAATTATTAAAACTTTTTTCTTCTTTGACATTTTACCTCTTTTTCCCTTCTTTATAAACATAAATAGCTATTAAACCCATAAATAAGAATGTTATAATCACGATAATATATTTAATAACCATTTGCGTATCTTTTGTCTTTTCTTTATTTTCTTTTATTTCTTCTTTATGAGTATTTTTTTCTAAATCTATTTCCCTAAAAACATCATAACGCTCTTCCTTATTATATAAATTAGTAATGGCATTTTTTATTTCTTCATCATATTTAGGAAGATAACCATCTATTACTTTATCACCTATAATGATATATGGAACTGTTTTACTAGGTACTCCTAAAAATTCCGAAACTTCATAATATAAAGCTTTATTATTAGGATTTTTCCATACTTCAAAAGATACTAATTTAAAATATTTACCATATTCATCAGTAATACTATTTAAAAAACGTAAAAAATTTTGACAATATTCACAACCACTACCCCGAAAAAAATAAATAGGAATTTGGATGTCATTTTCTTCATAATTTGTAAATTCTAAGGGTATATTTTCTTCTTCTAAAGTTTCTATTAAATTAAGGGTTTCATAATTTGTTATATCTAAAGCCCTACTTTTTAAAAGACATAAAAGACCTATTAAAGTTATTAATAAAATTATTTTTTTCATTTTTTCCTCTAATCTATTCTTAAAGTATTTAATAAGGAATTAATATTCTCATAGCTATAATACTCCCCACTAAACGTAAAAACATATCTCTTTTCATTTATAATAATATTTGCTTCTTTAACATCATTTTTTTCTAAGATATAACCATTATAATCCCCAATAATACCCACAATTTTATTACTCATATACATTGCTCCCATTAAATAGGTAGCATATTTTCCTTTAATATCTTTAATACTCGTAAAAATATTTTTGTGATAATTATCATTACTTAAAAATTTAAAAAGTTCTTCATCATTTTGAATATTATTCTCTCTTAAATAACGAATACGGTCTTTTGCCGTCGTATTCTTAACAACATCTCCGGTAAAATTTTGTTCTTTCAAATAATATAAATTTAAATAAGGAATACTTGTTTTAATCGTTAGAGAACTATCTAACTCTCTACTTGAATATTTCACATATTCTCCATATTCATTATCCGTTAATTTTTCTTCCGTAAAATTGGCAAAATCATTTCTTATTCTTATATTTTTAAAATGAATATATTCATTATCATCTAAATTTTGCTTCTCTATTTTCATGACTTCATTAATTTTATAAGATTTGCTAATATCACTAAAAGAATAACCAATTAAATTATCGTTATAAAAAGTTAAATAAAATAATTTATAGGCAAAATAAATACCAGTTATTACTACTAATACAACGACTAAAATACCACAAATCAACCAATTTTTTTCATTCTTCAAATTGGTCACCTCTAAAAAAAGAATAGCATTATTTTTTAACATCGTCAAGTTGGTTACCTTTATTGTTTTTAGCATTGACATTAAAAATTAACTAAATTTATTTATTTTTCGACATTCTAAATATTTCCCCTAAACTCATTTTAGAACCATAATTTAAAATAGCATTAGAATATATTTTAATAGCTAATTTAGCAATAATTAAAATCGTTATAACTAAAATAGTTAATGATAAAATGATATCTTTGGGACTAGCAATTCCCATCATAATGCAAAAAGGCATACAAAATGGGGATGAAATTGGGAATAAGGCTGTAAACTTGCCTAACTCACTTAAAGGGTCCATCATTGTAAAATAAGCAAGATAAAAACCAAGCACCGTAATAATAGCTACAGGTGTATTAGCTGACTGTACATCTTCTGGCTTAGCTACAGTAGAACCTGTTAAAGCATATAATAAGGCATAAGTAAAATAACCTAATAGAAAATAGATAATTATAAATATTCCCAAAGATAAATTAATACTTTTAATATCAACAAGCATACTTAAAAGATTTGGAGCAAGAAAACATTTAGCACTTATAACTGCCGTTAGTAATATTAAAACCATTTGTAATAAACCAGTTATTCCAATGCCAATTGTTTTTCCTAAAACAATATTTTTAGGACTTGTTGATGTTACTAATGTTTCAATAATTTTAGATGTTTTTTCCGTTGTAATTGAACTAGATATTTGATATGCACAAAAATAAACAGCATAAAATAAAACAATTGATAAAAGCATCATGACAATAACATTTCCATTAACTTCTTGACTAACTTGTTCGATATTGTAATTAAAATGCGGCATTAAACTTTCTTCTTCCTCTTTAGTTAAATTTAATTTATTAATTTGCATTTTAGTATATATTGTACTTAAGGAATCAATTAAATCTTCTGGAATACTATCGATAAATAAAACATTTTCAACTAAATAACGCATATTTATCATATTATCATCTTTACTAATTATTAAAGCACTATCAATTGTGTCATTATCGATTTGTTCTTTTATTTTTTCTTCTTCTAAATTGTCATAACTAAATTCATAATTTAAACCTAAACTATCTAGAATACTTAAATTATTAGCAAAAATATTTTCTTCATCAATAATTAATATTCGTTCTTTATTATTATCACTACTTACATTAGAAATAATTTTAGGAATATTAAAACCTACAACAATAAGTAAAAGAATGACAATTGTTGAAATAATATAAGACTTTCTTCTTAACATATCTAAGATGGTAAATTTCATTACAACAAAGATATCTCGCATTTTAAGCACCTACCTTTTCAATAAATATATCATTTAAAGTTGGTTTCATAATTTCAAATTTATTAATAATAATTTGTTCTTTAATTAATAATTTTAATAATTCATGAGCTTTTTCTTCATTATTGATTTTAATAACATACTCATTATTTTTCATAAATTCAACTTCTAAAGATAATTTTTCTAAAAAATTATCGATATTTTTATTAACATGAAGAACTACTCTATTCGCCGGATAACTATTTTTTATTTCTTTTAAATTACCCTGTAAGACAGTTTTTCCTTTATCTAAAATAAGTATTTCTTCACAAAATTCTTCAATTGTGGCCATACCATGAGCTGACATAATAACATATTTTCCTTCTTTAACTAAAGAAATAATAATATTTTTTAATATTTCCGTATTAACTGGGTCAAGTCCACTAAAAGGTTCATCTAAAACGATTAATTCGGGTTCATGAATAATGGCACTCATAAATTGAATTTTTTGTTGATTTCCCTTTGATAATTTTTCCGCATTCATATTTAAATATTCTTCTACTTTTAATTCTTTAGCCCATTTTTTAATTGCATTATTAGCTTTTTCTTTATTCATACCCTTTAAACTTGCAAAATACATTAATTGATTATAAACAGTTACTTTAGGATAAACGCCTCTTTCTTCTGGTAAATAACCAAAATTAACTTTCTTTCTATTTACTTCTTCTCCATTCCAAGTAATAGCCCCTTTGTCTTTTGTAAGAATGCCTAAAAGCATTCTAATGGTAGTAGTTTTCCCTGCCCCATTTGTTCCTAAAAGGCCAAAAACACCCGGTTTATCTAGGCTAAAAGAAATATTATCAACAACTAATTTTTTTCCAAATGATTTAGAAACATTGACAAGTTTTAAACCCATATATTACCATCCTTTCTTATTTTACTAATTCATTAATTTTCACATTTCTATCATGTTTTATTTCATCCCATTTAGTTTGCTTTTTGAGCATACATAAAATGTTTATTGGTATCCATGTAAAGATAAAAATTAAAAATAAGAAAATACCACTTATCACACTTTTAATTTGTTTCTTTTTATAAATTAACACAAATAATTCACATAAAATACCAATTAAATAAGTAACAATAAAATACATCCAACCATAAGCAAAAAGTAAAGAAAAAATATCATATAAAGGAATATTAAGCATTCTAAATATTATTAATAAAATTAAATCAATAAAACTTATAATTTGAATAATAGGTCCATAATAAATTAAAGACATATCTAGTGAGGAAATTTTTTTCGTTTTTAAAAAGTTTTTAAATAACTTATGAGAATATCTTTTACGACATTCTAAAATACCTGCACTCCATCTTTTCCTTTGCTTCCAAGAAGCCATAAATTTATTCGGATATTCATCATAAGTAATTGCATCCTCTACAAAAGCAATTTGTTCTCCTTTAAGGGCACACTGCCCCGTATATTCGACATCTTCTGTTAAAGTATAAGTTTCAAATCCTTCTTCATCAATTAAACTTTTCTTTATCATAAAACCGGTACCATTAATTGATGATGAACCATTTAAACCCATTCGAGCCCGATTAAAAAAGACATTTTGAATTAAATAAAATAAAGCATAACTACCACTTAACCAGTTATCAGAAGGATTTTTAGCATCCCGAAAACCTTGAGCAACTTTATAACCACTATCTAAACAGTCATTCATTTTCTTTAAATAATCCGGATGGGCTACATTATCTGCATCAAATATAATATAAGCTTCAATTTTTTTATTGTCTTTTAATTTATCAAAAGCAAATTTTAAAACATCACCTTTAGTTTTCGTTTTAACATTACATTCTAAAACATTTGCACCATGTTCTAAAGCAATTTCTTTCGTATCATCTGTACAATTATTAGGAATAGCATATATTTCATATTGATTATAATTTTGTTTTTTTAAGCTATCTATTAAATTACCTATAACTTCTCGTTCATTACGGGCTGGGATTAAAATTGCAAAATAATGCTCCTGCCTCGCTTCCCTAAATTTAAGCTTATTTTTTTTCAAAATACCAATAACTCCCGTTGATACAAAATATAGACCATATAAAATGGTAATTGAAAATATTATGTAATATATAATTACTACTAAAAACATTTAAATCCCTCTTACTAAATTAACTCACATCTTTTAGGTTCTAAAAGACTTCCTAAACAATTTCATTATAGCATAATATTAACCCTTTTTAATATTAATAAAATTATCTTTACAAATTTAGACACTTAATTTATTTTAGGTATTTTAGCCTATTTTACAATAGATACTTGACTTTTTTTAATATTAGTGTATTATATACATAACAAATTTTAAGGGGGAATTTACATGATAAATGAGCAAGATGTCCGGATTTTAACCAATTTGAATGCAAAAAGCTTACTTTCTTTGCAAGAAGCTTTTTATGATATGCACTTAGATAAAGTTATTGCTATATCATATAATATTAATGGTAATGATATAGGTTTAAAAGTTAGAAGTGATAGAGAAACTAAAAAAATTCATTCCACTATTATTAAACATTTAAAGGCTTTAGCTAATGAAGAAAATATTAATTTTGACTATTTATATACTTATACTGTTAATTGTTATTTAGAAAATGGTATTCCTTATTTAATGTATTATTTTACAGTTCAAGATAATTTAGGAAAAAATATTTCAAGTAATTTCTCTGTTCCTCTAGATATGGCTAATAATAAAGAATTTATTTTAGATTTTTCTAAAGAAACTATTAAAAATTGTTTTAGTAGTTTAACACTTCCTACTTATAAAAGAGTTAGACAAATATAAAAAAAGATTGTCAAAAATAAGTTAATATGATATTATTATATTGCTTATATTTTTATGGCGGGATAGTTCAGTTGGCTAGAACACGCGGTTCATACCCGCGATGTCGGGGGTTCAAATCCCTCTCCCGC
>CANQIY010000010.1 GCA_947624125.1 uncultured Bacilli bacterium
CCGTCTTGTCATGACGACGCTATCCTTACATTACTGTTATGGATGCGTCTTTTTGTATCAATAAGTACACAAAGTACATTAATATAAAAATAATGATAATCAAAAACTTGATTAGGGTTTTCGACTTCATCTTATCACCCCCACTTCTGTTTGTTTTTTCCAAAACCCCCAGATTTAGAAGTAACGGCGCATTCCACGTGCCCTTAACTCTCTATTAAATTATAAAAAATCCCTTTTGTAAAGAGGGTTTTTTTGTCGTTTTTTGTCTAATATTTTTTTAATTTATTATATAAGGATTATCAATAGTCCCTATTCCTGTTAAATTTATTGTGCTTACTAAAAAGAATACCGGTCTATTTAACCAAGCATCATTTCCACGATCCATAAAATATCCATCATTATCTGTACTCCAATTATAGTAAATGGCAAGTCTTTGAAAAGAACCATTATAATATCCATATGCAGTAATTATATGTTCGTAAGTTTTTAATGTTCCAAAAATATGAAGCCAATTTTGACTACATTTTAATCCGGCTCCATAACAATTATAACCATCTTTTTGTAATGCATAATTATAATCTGTCATATACATTAAACCTATTTTAGCATTTTTTAATAATGAAAATCGTTCTGTTACTGATTTGGTAATTTCACCTACTAAATCAGTATAAGTTGTATCTGCATCACCATTTTCCATCTGATATACTTCATATGCTGTTTTTCCATTTAGAATGCCTCCTCTTATAAATCCCTGATACCAATCACTATCTGCAATCCTATTTAACCATGTCGAGTCTTTTAAATATGAATACTCTGTACTATTTATAAATATATTACTCAATGTTGAATGAGTGCCATTTAGCCTTTTAAATAAATCACTATCTCCCCATATCGTTTTTACTTGAGAGTCATTATACCATAAAAAATTAGTTGTATTGCCTTCTTTTATGGGCGTATTTTTTATCAATTTTATTTGTCCATTATCTTTTATTCCTAATATTCTATACATGTAATGTTCAGTATCATTTAGACATTGCTCTTTATCATTTGTTCCAAAACATATATAATTATTATTTACTTCATCTCTTGTTCCCTGATATCGATATAATCCTGCTTGGTCGGCATTTAAGTTTGCTATTGTTGTTATATTTTTTTTATTACTATTCATACACTCTTGCATTGTTTTTTCACTACATATATTACCTATATTTTCTTTTTCATCAAAATATAAATAACAATATAAAGTTTTATTGGTATTTATAGACACACCTATTCCTTCTTCAAAATTTAAAATATCTTTAACATCATTACCATATGTATCTATACATCCACTTAATTCTTTATTAAATACATAACCATTTTTAGGAAAATTATTATTTTCATATTCTACATAATTACCTTTATTATCTTCTACATAAATAGCTAAATTATCTTTAGAATTATTTATATCTAATATAACATTATCTAATTCTATTTTTTCTTTATTAAATAATTTAAATAACCCAAATACAAAAATACTTATACATATAAAAATAACAATTATCTTTTTGTTAATAACTTGCATTACTTTTTCTCCCTTTATTTTATATTTATTATTATATAATACCCCCCCCGGAGTCAAGAATTTAAAAAAATATTGTTATTTCACAACATTTGATTTATAATTTATTTAGGGACGCGTAGATTACGCCGTCTTCTTCAGGCTGACGCTATCCTTACATTACTGTTATGGATGCGTCTTTTTGTATTAATATGTACACTAGGTACAATAATATAAAAATAATGAGAATCAAAAACTTGATTAGGGTTTTCGACTTCATCTTATCACCCCCACTTCTGTTTGTTTTTTTCCAAAACCCCCAGATTTAGAAGTGACGGCGCATTCCACGTGCCCTTAACTCTCTATTAAATTATAAAAAATCCCTTTTGTAAAGAGGGTTTTTTTGTCGATTTTTGTCTAATATATCTTTTAATAAAAAAATGAGGATAATTCCCCATTAAAATGGCATCTTCATCTTACCATTACTCATCATCTTCATCATATCTTTCATCATTTCAAATTGTTTTAAAAGACGATTTACTTCTTCAACATTACGACCACTACCTTTAGCAATTCGTTGTTTTCTTGATGCTTTTAAACATTCGGGATGTTTTCTTTCATAAGGGGTCATAGATAAAATAATTGCTTCAACATGAGCCATATCTTTTGGGTCAATTTCCACATTATTAAGTCCCATATTACGAGCTTGTGGTAACATTTTAATAATGTTTTCAAGAGGTCCTAATTTTTTTATTTGCTTTAAAGATTTTAAAAAATCTTCTAAATCAAATGTTCCTTTTTTCATTTTCAAAGCTTGTTCTTTAGCGTCACTTTCAGATATTACATCTTCAACTTTCTCAGCAATAGATAATATATCACCCATATCAAGAATTCTCTCCGCCATTCGTACAGGATAAAATTCACTTAAACCATCCATTTTTTCAGAATCACCAACAAATTTGATAGGTACATTTGTTAAATGTCTTAAAGAAAGAGCAACTCCTCCTTTAGTATCACCATCCATTTTGGTTAAAATACAACCCGTTAATTTTAAACTATCATTAAAACCAGTAATAACATTAATTGCATCTTGACCCATCATCGCATCAATAACTAATAAAATTTCATCTAGTTTAACATTACTTTCAATATCTTTTAATTCTTGCATTAATTCTTCATCAATTTGAAGACGACCTGCTGTATCAATAATAACATAATCATAGTTATTATCATGTGCATAATTTAGACCATCTTTAACAATTTGTAAAACATCTTTTTTATCACTAACAAAAACCGGAATATTTAGGGACAACCCAATTTCTTTTAATTGCTCGATAGCAGCTGGACGATAAATATCTCCCGCAATTAAAAGAGGTTTTCTTTTAAATTTTTTTCTTAAAAGATTAGCTAATTTTCCACAAGTTGTTGTTTTACCACTACCTTGAAGACCACATAACATAATTACTTCAAAATTTTTCGAAGTATCAAGAGGTATGTAATCTCCTCCTAAAAGATTAACTAATTCATCTTTAACTATTTTAATAAATAATTCATCGGGTTTTAAACTACGGGCAACTTCTTCTCCCAAAGCTTTTTCTTTAACTTTAGCCACGAATTCTTTAACAACATTATAGTTAACATCGGCCTCTAATAAAGCCATTCTAATTTCTTTCATGGCATCATTAATATTATTTTCTGTTATTTTTCCTAAACCACGAATATTTTTTATGGCTTTTGTAATTCTATCTCCCATATATTCAAACATAATTATTCTCCTTTCAATATTTCATTTATTTTTTCTTTTATTAATTTTAGATTATCTAACTCTAATATTTCTTTTAATTTATTATTTTTATTTCTTAAATTTAATATTTTATCATAATTATCTAATTTTTCTTGCACATTTTTAATAATAATACCAACTCTAGCTTTAGAGATTTTTTTATAATCAGCTATTTCTTGCATTGTCATATTTTCCCCATAATAAAGGTCAAATATTTCACTATTTTTTTGACTTAATAAATCTTTATAAATTAAATATAATTCATTATAATATAAATATTTTTCCACTATACCATATCCTTAAATAAACCATAAATATAATTTTCTATATCAAAGGTTTTTAAATCCGTCATTTTTTCTCCTAAACCAATAAATTTAACCGGAATATTGACTTCTTCTTTAATTGCAAGAACAATTCCCCCTTTAGCTGTTCCATCTAACTTAGTTAAAACTATTCCTGTAATATTAGTTATTTCTTTAAAAGCTAGAGCTTGCGCAATACCATTTTGACCAGTCGATGCATCAATAACTAAAAGAGTTTCATGGGGAGCATCTTCAATATGATTTTCAATAACTTTATTTATTTTTTCTAATTCTTTCATTAAATTAACTTTATTTTGTAAACGACCGGCTGTATCAACAAGAACGATATCAACATTTTCTTCTTTGGCTTTAATAAGTCCATCATAAACTACACTAGCGGGGTCACTTCCCTCTTTTCCATAAAATAAAGCTTTACATCTTTTCGACCATTCTTCAAGTTGGGAAACAGCTCCGGCTCTAAAAGTATCTCCTGCTATCATCATTACTTTCTTACCTTCATTTATATATTTATAGGCAAGTTTTGCAATTGTCGTTGTTTTACCAACCCCATTAACTCCAACCATTAAAATAACAGTTGGTCCTTTTTTACTCATATTTATTTTATCAGATAAATTGGTACCATCAACATAAATAACTAAAAGTTCATCAACAATAACTTCTTTTAAATATTCTGTATCAGTAATATTTTCATGTTTAACCCGATTTCTTAATTTATCCATAAACTTCATAACGGTATTAACCCCAATGTCAGCCATAATTAAAATACTTTCTAATTCTTCAAAATATTCTTCTGTTACTTTTGTATATTTAATACCTAAAATATTTAGTTTGGAAACAAAATCATCTCTTGTTTTCTTTAAACCTTCATCATATTTTTGAATTTCTTCCTTATTAGTTTCATCAACAACATTTTCTTTTTTATTTATTATTTTTTTTAATTTATCGAATAATCCCATTATATTCACCCCTTTAATAATATCAAACTTTACGTTATTTTAAAATACTTTACATGAATTTTTATAGACAATTTGTTTATTTTCATGTATAATTAATATTAGTTAAAAAACTTTTATTTAAGAAAGAGGAATTTATTATGAAAGAAAAGAGTGCAACAAGTATTGTTGCTTTAGGTGGTCTTGGGGAAGTTGGAAAAAACATGTATGTTATTACCCATGAAGACGAAATTATTATTATTGATGCCGGAGTTATGTTTCCGGAAGTTGGCCTTCTTGGGGTTGATTATGTTATTCAAGATATAACTTATTTAAAACAAAATGAAAGTAAAATTAAAGCTTTATTTATTACCCATGGACATGAAGACCATATTGGGGGTATTCCCTTTTTACTAAATCAAGTGCATATTCCGGTAATTTATGCTCCGAAAATTGCTAAAGATTTAACCCAAAAGAAATTAGATGAAAGAGAAATTAAGTATAATAATTTTGAAATTATTAATAAAGATTTAAAAGTTAATTTTAAACATTTTCAAGTTGAATTTGTTAATACTACTCACTCTATTCCGGATTCTTTTGCTATTGTTATTCATACTCCTAATGGTGTTATTTTTGAAACAGGCGATTTTAAATTTGATTTAACTCCAATTGGACCAATGGCTGACATTCATAAAATGGCTGATTTAGGAAGTAAAGGTGTTACTCTTTTATTAAGTGATTCAACCAATGCTTTAGCACCTGGATTTTCTAATAGTGAATCTGTTGTTGATGAAACATTAAATGATATTATTGGCAGACACATTGGCCGAGTTATTATTGCAACCTTTGCTTCTAATATATTTAGGGTAAAGCATATTGTAGAAACTTGTAAAAAATATAATAGAAAAATTATTGTTTTTGGGCGAAGTATGGAATCATCTATTGAACTAGCTCTTAATAATGGTCTTATTACCGATAAATCGATGTTTATTGAAAGTAATCAAGCAAAAAATTTAAAACGAAGTGAAATATGTATTTTATGTACTGGTAGTCAAGGAGAACCACTCGCTGCTTTATCGAGAATAGCTAATGGTAATCATAAACAAATTTCGCTTCTTCCTGATGATTTAGTAATATTCTCATCTAGTCCTATTCCGGGTAATGCTGAAGCAATTAATCGAATTATCAATAAATTATATTTAAAAGGAGTTAAAGTATTTACGAATTCAGAATTTAGTGATATTCATACTTCTGGACATGCTAAATTAGAAGAATTAAAATGGATGATTAGAATTATCAAACCAAAATATTTTATGCCAATGCATGGAGAATTTCGGATGTTAAAACAACATGCTAATATTGCTAAACTTTGTGATATTCCAGAAGAAAATACTTTTATATGTAGTAATGGTGATGTAATTCTTTTAAAAGATGGCGAAGTTTTTAGAGGAGACCCTATTCAAGCCGGGGATGTCTATGTTGATGGTTCCCGGGTTGGTGATGTTGGTAGCGTTGTAATTAAAGACCGCAAATTAATGAGTCAAGATGGTATTTTAATTACTATTTTAAATATTAATACTTTAACAAGAAAATTATTAATTAAACCTAATGTAACAGCAAGAGGCTTTGTCCTAGTTAATGAAAATCAAGAACTTATGAATAAAATTGAACGAAAAATAAGTGATATTGTTAATAATTTCTTAAAAAATTCTTTATATAATTATACGGATTTAAAAAATCAAATTATTTTAGAGTTATTACCATTTATTAATGAACTTACTGGAAGAAGACCTATTATTTTACCAGTTATAATGGAAGTCAATAAAAAAGAAGATAACTAATTAAACGTTATCTTTTTTATTTGGCTTCTTCTTGAGCTCTTGTTTCTCTTATAACTGTAATTTTAATTGTGCCTGGATATTGCATTTCTGCTTCAATTTTTTCTTTAATATTACGCGCAATTTTATAACTGCTTATATCATCTATTTCATTTGGTTTAACGATTACTCTAATTTCTCTTCCTGCTTGCATTGCATAAGCTTTTTCAACTCCATCAAAAGAGGTACCAATTTCTTCTAATTGCTCTAATCTCTTAATGTAATTTTCTAATGAATCATTTCTTGCTCCAGGACGAGCTGCCGATAAAGTATCAGCAATACTAACAAGTTCGGCAATAATAGTTTTTGGGGCTTTATCACCATGATGAGATGTAATTGCATCGATTACCGTATCATTTTCATGATATTTTTTAGCAATTTGTTCCCCAACTTCAACATGACTTCCTTCAATTTCAAAGTCAATAGCTTTCCCTATGTCATGTAATAGTCCTGCTCTTTTAGCAAGTGATACATTTTCTCCTAATTCTGATGCCATTAAGCCACAAAGATTAGCTACTTCAATTGAATGTTGTAATGCGTTTTGACCATAACTAGTCCGGAAGTTAAGTTTACCAACTAAATTGATTAACTCAGCATCCATTTTAGCAAGTCCCAAATCAGTAATGGCTTTATTACCAATTTCCGTTATTCTATTATAAACATCTTTACAAGTTTTATCATAAACTTCTTCAATTCGACTTGGATGAATTCGCCCATCTTTAATTAATGTTTCAATTGTTATTTTAGCAATTTCTCTTCTTAATGGGTCAAAAGAAGAAATAACAATTGCTTCTGGGGTATCATCAATTATTAAATCAACACCTGTTACTGATTCAAAAGTTCTAATATTTCTTCCCTCTCTACCAATAAGACGCCCTTTCATCTCATCATTTGGTAAATCAATTGTTGACACTGTTTGCACAGTTACAACATCATCAGAATATCTTTCCATGCTATTGATAATTAGCTGCTTAGCTTTATCATTAGCCACGATTTTCGCTTTTTCTTCTTCATCACGAATATATTCCGCAATTTCTAAAGCCATATCATTTTCCACTCTTGACATAATTAAATCATGAGCTTTTTCTTTACTTAATCCACTAATTTTTTCTAATTTTTCAACTTCTTCTTTAAGAAGTTTTTCCATCTTCATTTCTTTTTCTTGCAATTCTTGTTGTTTTACTAACAAATTATTTTCTTTTTCTTCTAAAGACATGTCCCTTTTTTGTAACATTTCTTCTCTTTTATCTAAATTATTTTCTCTGCTTATAAGTCTTTCTTCACTATCTTTGATTTCTAATTTTTTTTCTTTGATTTCTTCATTAGTTTGTTGTTTTAATTTATAAGATTCTTCCTTTAATTCTAAAAGAGTATCTCTTTTATTTTTTTCGGCTTCTTTTTTCGCATCCTCTAATAATTTATTAGCTTTACTTTGAGCACTAACCCCTTTTAAATGGTTAATAACCATCACACCAACGGCTCCGATAATAATTCCAAGAAATAGAAATAAGATAAGAACGGCAGTATCGCCCATTTTTATCACTCCATTTCTAAATTTACAGAAAATATATAAAATATTTAATATAATTTATAATTATCTATATTTTTATTATAATAGTAATTTGGTGATTTAGCAAGAAAAATAAAAGAGAAGAGAATTTAGTTTCTTCCTCTAAACCCGAAAAAAACTAATTTTCTTTTCTCTTATTTAATCTTCTTGTTTTTCTTCTTTAATAAAGCCATAGTGTTCATAAATTTTCTTTTCAATTTCTTCCGCAATGTCACTATTTTCTCTTAAAAAAGCTTTGACATTTTCCCGGCCTTGACCAATTTTCTCACCATTATAAGCATACCAAGCTCCACTTTTTTCAACAACACCTATTTCGCTACCTATATCAACTAGTTCACCTTCATGAGATACGCCTTCACCATACATGATATCAACTGAGGCACTTTTAAATGGTGGCGCAACTTTATTTTTTACAACTTTAATATTAGTCCGGTTTCCAAGAACGGTATCACCCTGTTTTATTTGTTCTCCTCTTCTTATATCAAGTCGAATAGATGCATAAAATTTAAGTGCTCTTCCACCCGGTGTCGTTTCCGGATTACCAAACATAACGCCTACTTTTTCTCTTAATTGATTAATAAAAATCGCAGTAGTATTAGTTTTATTTAAAGTTCCTGATAGCTTTCTTAAGGCTTGCGACATTAAACGAGCTTGTAAACCAATATGACTATCACCCATTTCCCCATCGATTTCAGCTTGTGGTACTAAAGCGGCGACTGAATCAATAACAATTATGTCAATTGCTTCACTTCGAACTAGCGCATCACATATTTCTAAGGCTTGTTCTCCTGTATCCGGTTGACTTAATAAAAGTTCATCGATATCAACACCTAATTTTTTAGCATAAACCGGGTCTAAAGCATGTTCAGCATCAATAAAGGCCGCTCTTCCACCCTTTTTTTGAACTTCCGCAATAGCTTGTAAGGCAAATGTTGTCTTACCTGATGATTCTGGCCCATATATTTCAATAATTCTTCCCTTTGGAAGTCCTCCGACTCCTAAAGCTATATCGAGGGCAATAGAGCCTGTACTTGTCACATCAATTTTCATATGCTCTTGGGCTCCTAATTTCATGACTGCCCCGGCTCCAAATTGTTTTTCTATATCTTTTAGAACTTGTTCTAAGGCTTTATCTGTATTTTTTTCTTCTTTTTTGTTCATAAATTTGACTCCTTAACACTCTCTGATAAATTCATTGTAACTTAAAAATTTTTTAATGTCAAGCCTAAACCGAACCTTTGTTTTTATTTTAATTCTTCTCGATAATTATTCCCCAGAAGTTCTATATCATCCGTTAAAAATTTTATTCTTTCAATAATTCTTTTAGCTTTAACGGCATCTTCTCTTTCTTTCGTAATACTTAAAATACTTTCTAATTCTTGAATATTTAAATTAGAAGTAAAAAATGTTGGTAAACCTCTATTCACTCTTGTTTGCAAAATCGTTCCTATTATTTCATCTCTTCCCCACTCAGTCACTTTTTCAGCCCCGATGTCATCTAAAAGAAGAAGAGAAATATTTTCTAAATAGGCAACTCTATCCCCCACTAAATCTAAATTTTCTTTTAATTTTCTTAATAACTCCGGTACATAAACTATTTCATAATTAATATTATATTTATTTTTTATTTCATTAAATAAAGCCGCGATTAAATAAGTTTTACCCGTTCCAAAATTACCATGTAAAAATAAACCTTTATTAGTTTTATAAGGATTATAATTATCAAAATATTCTTTTAACCATTTAATGACATCTTTTCTATTTTTCGTAATTATGACATCTTTTAACCTAGCTTTATTTAAAATACTCATTCCTGTTTCTCTCTCTTGTTCTAATAAAAGAGCTTCTTTTTTATATTTACATTCCGTATAAGAAAATACTAACTTTGCTTCTTTTTTACTTGGAAAATAAACATAACCAGGAATTTTATTTTGACAATTATATAAACTCTTACATGTCTTACAATGCGAAAGTTCTTCTAAAGAATCATATAATTTCATAATATTCATTTTGATATCTTCTTTATTAATTTTTAACTTTTTAACTAAAGCTAAAAATTCTTTATTTTCCATAGCTATATTCATTTCTTGTTCCATTTCTTTTTGTAAATCTTTAATATTTTTAATACTTTCTTTTACTTCCATTTTATTTAAACTCCTTTAATAAATCTTTAAGAGCTTCTTCCTCTTCTTCCGATAGTTTACTATCTTCTATTTTTTTATCAAACCATAAAGGTGTCTTACTAACATTCTTTTCTTTAATATATTCTTTTTTCGTCATCATTTTTTTATGTTCTTTTTCGGCAAAATCCATCGCTTCACTAGCACTTTTTAGCCCAGCTCTTTTCCATTGGGCTGCAATTGTATCCACATAATTAATATTTAATTTATTGTTATTTTTTCTTAGAACATAGTCAATTAAAACATTGACTACAGCGGGTGTTAATTCTAAATCAATCATTAAATGCTCTAATAATTTTAAATCTCTTGGCGTAGGATTAACCCCTTTATATTTAAACTTTAAAAAATCATGGGGTGTTGTATTTTCAAAAACCGCAATAATTCTTCCTCTTTTGGAATTATCTCCTAAAGGATTTTTTAAATACTCCGGTTGCGTACGATACACAAGCGTTGGTAAAGTTCCATTTTTAAATTGATAATTTTTTCTCGCCACTATTCTTAAACCATTTTTATCAATACTACCATCTTCATTGATAACACTGCGGATTAATTCGGTCATTTTTAACGTATCTAAATTATAAATAAAAGCTAAATTATTAATTAATTCTTTTGTCTTTTTCGTAAATGCTCTTTCATTTATTATACCTTTAGGAATTGATGCTAAAATTTCATCAAAATTAATACGTGATAAAACAAAAGGAGAATTACTATTTTTATCTTGTAAATCTTTTTGTAAAGTAAAACGTGATGTATCATAAACATCATCTAATTTTTTGGTAATATCTAAATAATCTTTAACATCAACTTTTAAAGTTTTATATAAAGATTTTAAACTTTCATATTCTTTGTCCCCTA
The DNA here is from genome assembly GCA_947624125.1 of uncultured Bacilli bacterium. Taxonomy (GTDB): domain Bacteria; phylum Bacillota_I; class Bacilli_A; order RF39; family UBA660; genus SIG200. The sequence goes on from CANQIY010000010.1 coordinate 11,061, forward strand.
CATTATTATATAGAACAATGTTTAAAATAGGATGATTAAAAAATTCTAAAGGGGTAAGGGGTGAATATAATTCATAAAGATAATCATTAATTTCTCCCGTTTTAACATAAGTTTTTAAAAGACCAAAGGCCTCTAAAGATTCACGTGCTATTTTTATTTCATCAATTCCGCTTTTTAAATTAACCATTAAATGATGGTGAATAAAATCGGGACTAATAATATTGGAAATACCTAAATCATTCCATAAAGTAAAATAAAGAGAAACAGCTAAAGAACCCATTAAAGGTTCATATAAATTCATTATTATTTGCCGGTCTGTATCAGATAATATTGTTTTATTAATAACAACATAGCGGTCAGCTGGTAAAAGAGTTATATAATTCATTTTTTAAGCATCCTTTCTCTAAGCATCATAAATATTATAAAGGAAACTAATTTTAGAAACAAGAGAAAGAATTGGTAATTGTTATTTAAATTTATAATATAAAAGTAAACTTGTTTTATTTACCTTATTTTCATCTATTTCATTAATATAATTACTTTCAATTTCTTCTTTAGGCAATGCTCTATGATAGATTAAGGCATCTGTTACTGTTATGAGAGAATAATCTTCATTGCCAATATTTCCACCACGACCTATTTTAAAACTTACATTTGATTGATTTATTTTGGTATTTTTAGCATCTCTACTTACTTCTACACCATTTAAATAAAGATGCTCTTTTTCACCATCAAAGGTACCAACAAGAGTATTAAATTCTCCTATTTCAATTTTTTCTCCCTGAAGATGTTGCCAACTATTTGTACCAGAATTCCAAAAAGAAAAATGAGGAAAAAGAGTATTTCCGGTAAAAGCTAAAGTTACGCCAGTATCTATTCCATTTTCCCTAGATAAATTACCTATTATACGTGGGTAAGCTAAACGTTCAACAAATTTATTTAATCTAAATCTTACAATTAAAGATATTTGTTGGTTAAAATCATAATTAACAAGACCACAGTCAACGTAACCAAATTGTTTTTCATCACTTGTTGTTATTCCTTCTTCATTCCAACTTACAATATTATTTAACACACCATTATTACCATTACCACTTAAATCTCTTACTATACTATAATCTTTATCAAAATATAAATAACAACTTATACTTTCAGTGGTATCTACTACTACTTTACTTTCTTTTTCATCATACTTTAAAATACCTTCAATTATATTGCCGTCTATTCCGATACAATTTGATTTTTCGCCATTATATTTATAAAATGATTTGTTAACAAAATCTTTACTTTCAACATATTCACCATTCTCTTCGACATAAATAGCTAAACCATCATTCTTTACAATGTCAAGTTTAACATCATCTAATACTATTTCTTTTTGAGGTATTATTTTCCATGTTATTAAACTTAGCATTATTAACAAAATAAAAAGAATTATTTTATTTTTAAATTGCATATTTATATCTCCTCTATATAACCAAATGATTATATTCTAATTTTAATACATAACCATTTAGTTATATTGTCAAGACTGTTTTTAGTTTATATGAAAAAATAATAATGGTGATAAAAATGAATTTAGCAAGATTAAAAGAAATCAGAGAAGACCGAGACCTTTTACAAAAAGACATAGCAAAAATTTTAAATATAACTCAAGTTCAGTATAGCCGTTATGAAACAGGAATAAGACTTATTCCCCTAGATAAATTAAATACTTTAGCTAAATTTTATGGTGTTAGTATAGATTATTTAATTGGTAATACTGATGAGAGAAAACCTTATCCTAAAAGTAAATTATAAAAAAATGTGAGATATTTTATTATTTCACATTTTTAATTTAACTTATCTTTCATTTCTTCTAAAAAATTACTATCAAAATAATCTAGTCCCATTGCTTTTTTTACCATTTTTAAAGTTTCATCAGCTTTTTCATTAGCTTTTTTGGTTCCACTTACTAAAATAGAATAAACATAATCTAAATCTTTTTCTAATTCTAATTTTTTATCACGAATTGGTTTTATTACTTCACATAAAATATTAGCTAAGAATTTTTTAATAACAACGTCGCCTAAACCACCTTTTTGATAATGATTTTTTAATTCATCTAAATTATTATACTCTGGTAAATATTTAGGAAAATGCTCATTTTGACAGAAAACATCTAAATAAGTAAAGACGACATTACCCTCTACTTTACCTTGGTCAGTAACTTTTAAATGATTAGGGTCAGTATACATTTGCATTACTTTTTTTCTTATTTCTTCATCACTATCATCTAAATAAATACAATTATTTAAAGATTTACTCATTTTAGCTTTCCCATCAATACCGGGAAGACGTCTTGCTTCCTCTATTTCCGGAAGTTCTTCTTTTGGCATAACTAAAGTCTCACCATAAATCCGGTTGAAAGAATGTACAATTTCTCTTGTTTGTTCAAGCATTGGTAATTGGTCAACTCCAACAGGAACAATATTAGCTTTAAAAGCCGTAATGTCGGCAGCTTGACTTACGGGATAATTTAAAAATCCGGATGGGATACTTTCTTCAAAGCCCCTTAATTTTATCTCATTTTTAACTGTTGGATTACGATATAATCTAGCAAGAGTTACTAAATTCATATAATAACAAGTTAGTTCCGGTAAAGCCCTTATTTGGGACTGAATTAAAATAGTGACTTTTTTGGGGTCAATTCCACAAGCAAGATAAAAAAGAGCCACTTCTAAAACATTATCTCTAACCTTTTTAGGATTAGCAAAATTATCAGTTAAAGCTTGACTATCAGCTATCATTAAATACATTTCATCATAATTACCACTATTTTGTAAAGAAAGGCGTCTTTTTATAGACCCCACAAAATGACCTAAATGAAGTTTTCCAGTTGGTCTATCACCAGTTAAAATAATGTTCATAAACATCACCTAAAAGTATTATATCACAACTATGAAAAAACATATCATTATTTTTTTATTAGTGTTATACTATAATAAATTATTATTATTTAAATTTCCAAATAATATAATGTATAAAGGATGTAGATTTATGATAAATTATGAAACAAATTCAAAATTAGTTAAAAAGGGACAAACTTTTATCGCTTTAGTCGGGAACAATGTCGATGGCCATGATTATATTCCGGAAGCTATTCAAAAGGGAGCAAGTAAAATTGTTGGGGAAAAAGATTTACAATTAAGCATTCCTTATCAAAAAGTAGAAGATACTAATCTTTATTTAAAAGATATTTTATATAAAGAATATCATGAGACTATAAGTAAATTAAAAATTATTGGAATAACTGGTACGAATGGAAAAACAACTAGTTGTTATCTTATTTATCAAATGTTAAATTTATTAGGTGAAAAAGCAGCTTATTTAGGCACAATTGGTTATCAAACAAAAGATAAATATATTGAACTTAATAATACAACCCCAGATATTACAACATTATATAATTTACTTACTAATGCAGTAGAAAATGGCATTAATTATTTAGTTATGGAAGTATCTAGTCATGCTTTAGAATTAGAAAGATGTTTTGGCTTAGAATTTATAAGTGCTGGCTTTACTAATTTAACTGAAGACCATTTAGATTATCATAAAACAATGGAAGAATATTTAAAAGCTAAATTAAAAATTCTTAATTATTTAAAAAAAGACGGCACCATGATTTTAAATAGTGATGATGAAGCATCAAAAAGTTTTATGCAAAATGAACAATATAAAACATATGGCCTTAAGGGTGACTATAAAATAGAAGATTATCAAATATTTCCTGACCATACTGATATTACTTTTACTTATAATAATGAAACCTATCAAGTTACAACTAATCTAACTAGTAAATTTAATATCTATAATTATTTAACTTGTATTGCTATCTTAAATAGCTGTGGCTTCTCTATCCCTGATTTAATTAAGGTAACTAAAGATATCTACCCACCCAAAGGAAGGTGTGAAACATATAAAGTTAAAAAAGGTTTTGCCGTTGTAGATTATGCTCATACACCAGATGCTGTGGAAAAAGTTATCCTCGCTTATCAAGAATTTAAAAAAGGAAGAATTATTACTATTCTTGGTTGTGGTGGAGATAGAGACCCGTTAAAAAGACCAATAATGGGTAATATTGCTACTTCTTTAAGTGATTATGTTATATTTACCAATGATAATCCTAGAACGGAAGACCCCAAAAAAATTATGGCAGATATTACAAAAGATTTAACACAAAATAATTATGAAATCATTTATGATAGAAAAGAAGCAATTACAAAAGGAATTCATATGTTAAATGATAATGATATTTTATTAGTTTTAGGAAAAGGACATGAAAATTACCAAATAATAGGTCATGAAAAAACACCATTAGATGATGCCGAAATTATAAGAAGTTTTAGATAACTTCTTTTTTATTTTTTTAATAGTCTTCTTGTATATTCCTCTTTGACAATGGGGACACCTTTATTTTTCTTATTAGCATATTCTTTTTCAAAATATTCTAATACTGTATTAATTCTTTTTAAATTATCGATATCTAATTTCCTTTTAATAACCATATCAATCATTTCACTTGTAATAATATAAAAGATTTCTTCATCATAAACTTCAATTGTGTGTAAATAAAAATGAGGTGAACGATAAATAATGGCCCCATTGTCTATATTTTTTTCTTTAAGGATTCTATTTGGCAATATTAAATGATGATAAGTTAAAGCTCCATTTGTCTTATTTGCTTCATATCCCATAAAATCATAACCTAATTTATTAATTTGATATAAACTTATCATTTGTTCTTTAATATTCTTCATAATGTATTCTCACTTTACTATCAATTAACTTCAATTTAATTATAGCATAGGAAGTTTATAATAAAATATTTTTTGACATAATTTTGACGTTTATTATTCTATTTCTTTGCTAAAAATTGCTTCCCTTAAATGATTATGAGAAGTTTTTTCTAAATATTTTATTTGACATTTATATTGAGGTGAAAGATAATTAGCTTTTTCTTGATAATTTATAAAAGGACTTTTATTTAAAAGAATAGCTTTTTTTATTTTTGCCTCCATTTTATTTTTTTTAGGCATTATTACTTTCCCTACATATATAAAATTATGATTTTGATATTCACCTAATAATAAAGTTAGAGTATTATTTTTATTAACTAAAAAACCACCAATATAAAAAATACCTTCTTGTAAATTTTTAATTTTTAACCATTCATTAGTTCTTTCATTACGATAATATAAACTATCTTTCTTTTTGGCAATTATTCCTTCTAAATTATTCTTTTTTACTATTTTAAATAACTTAATTCCCTCTTTTTCTAAATAAGGACTTTTAACAAAAACATCGTTATCTTCAAACTTATTTAAAATTTCTTTTCTTTTCATAAGTATCTCTTCACAAATATTTTTACCATTAAAATAAAGACAGTCAAAACAAATAAAAATAACCGGCTCATGTTCACTACTAGCTATTATTTTATTCTTATTTTTTAAATGACTTCTTTCTTGTAATTTGGCAAATGAAGGTTTATCATTGACAAAAGCCGTTATTTCGCCATCAAAAATAACTTCTTGTTTAACCATTTTTTTAATTTTTTGAAGTTCTGGATAAAGAAATGTTAAATTTAACCCATTTCGACTTTGAATACTAACACTTTTTGGACTAGCAAAAATAAGAGCTCTATAACCATCAAATTTCAATTCATAAATATAATCATTACTATTAAAAGGTTTATTTACTTCACCTAGCATCATTGGTTCCCAATGACGATTTTCCCAAATATCCATTATTTCCTCTTTAAACTCTTTTCTAAAGCTTTTAATAAATCATCAACTTGTTCTTTTTGTTTCTTTTTACTAGTTTTAATACTCTTCCCACTCAATTTATCATTGATGGCATCTTTAATATTATTTTGATATTCATCTTGATATTTCTCGGGTGTAAATTTAGCACTTCTCGCTTTAATAATTTGCATAGCTAAATCTAATTCTTTATCATTTATTTTATAATCAAGAGGTTTTTCGGGAATTTTAACTTCTTCATCAAAAAAGAGAGTTGTCATAATAATACCTATATTACTAAATCTTAAAATACAATAATAAAATTTACTACCAATAACCGTTTTAGCTAAAGCTACTTTTTTGGTTTTTTTAAGGGCTTCACAAAATAAATTATAAGCTTTACTGGCTCTATCAAATTCTAATAAATAACTCTTTTCAAAATAAATAGGGTCAATATCACTTAAATTTACAAATGAAACAATTTCGATTTCTTTTTCATTTTCCGGTTTTAATTTATCTAATTCTTCTTTCGGAAAAGTTAAATATTTATTACTTTCATATTCATACCCTTTAATAATATCTTTATCTTTTACTTCTTTTTGACAATGCTCACAATATTTAACATAAGAAATACGATGCATACATTCTTTATGAAGTTGATTAAAAGAAGTATCATTATTTCTAATAATAGGATTCATTAAAATGGGAATATTTACTAAACCAAAAGAAATATTACTATGAATATTGGGCATAAAATCACCTATTAATTATTATGCCTTAATTCATCTTTATTTATGTAATGTTCTCTTAATTATTTGCATCTCTTTTTGATTATCTTCATAAAAAGAATTAAAAGTATCAATATTTTTTTCATATATGGTTAAAGCTTCATGAATATATTCTCTGATTTCTTCTTTACTAAATAATTTTTTATCAGAACAAAAACAATAATTCATAAAATCATTTAAATTATTTTCATCGATAAATAAATAATTTACGGAAGCAAAAGGATGAAATCTTTGGGCTATTCCCATTTCATTTTGCCATCTATAACCATTTATAATGTGGAAAAAGTCCCGGTTAGTAACATCACTTATAATATAACGATTTTCATAGTTAATAAGTTCAACAACATGATTACCAAATAAGAAAGACAATAAATTTTCTTTTTTAGCTTTAATAAAATCACTTACTAAAGTATAACTTTCAAAATGAGAATTTGTTAAAATGCTATGTAAAAGCGACGTAATATTTAAACATGCCCCATGTCCTAAAAAAATCTCAGCTCCCGGTAAAGAATAACTACCTTTATCCTTTAAATGACATCTTTTAAAAGTTTTATCTAAAGAAAGAAAACCTTCTTCAACTAAAAATTCATATAATTTAGCTAAAACTAGTGGATTATTAACCTTTAAGTCATGAAAAAGTTCACTTATATTATGAACAATTCTTTGATAAGCCTCATAATAAGGCTCTTCAGTAATATATTTTCTTTCTTCTTCAATAATATTTTTAGAAAATGCCACTAACTTTTTCATATATTCTTTATTATAAAGCATTTTATATCGCACATAATTAATATTTAGATTTTCCATCTAATTCCCCCTTAATAGCCCATTAATTATAGCATAAAATTATTAAATGTAAAATACTTTACTTTTTATTTGAATTAATTTATAATATTTTTTAATCGAAGAAAGGCATATTTATGA
>CANQIY010000011.1 GCA_947624125.1 uncultured Bacilli bacterium
TTGGTGAAGTGGTTGAACACACATGCCTTTCACGCATGCATTCATGGGTTCAAATCCCGTACGGGTCACCAAATTAATTAATTACCCATTTTAATGGGTTTTTATTTTATATAAAAAAGAACTTTTACGTTCTTTTAATCTACATCATTTCGAGCTAATATTTGGGCTGGTGTCTTTCTAATTGTATTATATACAGGAAATAAACCGATAATTACATTAAATATTAAAATCATACTTAAACTTAATAATAAAGTAAATATATTAACTAAAAAGATACTACTTAAATATTCGATTCGCGTTACACAATATAAAATATAAGCCATAAAGATAATTCCTGGATAACTAGCAATAAACGTTATTGCTAATATTTCACCGGAAAACATCTTATAAATATCACTTTTTTTAATGCCAATTGCTCTATAAATGCCTACCTCTTTTATTCTTGATAGAAATGAAGAACGAATCATTAAGATAATTTCAATTAAAGAAATACCAAGCATAACACCAGAAACAATTAAAGTAGATACAATAGTTTCTTTATTATTTTCAATATAATTATTTTTATCATATTCATAACTATCTTGAATATTGATTTTTTTATCTTGAAAATATTCTAATACTTGAGTTTTGTCTTTAGCATAAATACTAACGTTTTTTGTTTTAGTAATTAAATTATATTTAAGAGTATTTTCATTAACTAAATAATCACTAATATCATTATCATTATTATTTTCATAAAATCCTACTACTTTTAATTTTTGGTTATTGATTGCTAAATCACACTCTTTATTTAATTCCATCATTCCTTCTAGGGAAAGAGGCACTATAACTTCATAATCATTTTGGACTTCTCTTCCCTTTTTAATTTCTATTTTTTCTTTCATTATATCATAAAGAGAAAAATCATTATTATTTGTATCATAAATTTTGCTATAATCATTTGTATCATAAGTTTTGTTATAAGAATTATTTATGACGCTTATAAACATTTCATTATTAATATATATATTAGGTTCATTAATATTAGCTATTCCTACTATTTTAAAAGGATTCATATCTTCTAAATAAATATCATGATTTAATAAGTCTTCTTCTTTTGTAAATCCCGCCATATATGCATTACTATTTTCTAAAAATCTCTCAGCTGTTCTTTTGGTTATAACTACTTCGTATTTATTTTGGGGTAATACTCCCATTATTAAATCATTTTCCTTTAAATCTTTAATATTAGATAAAGATGCTGATAATATTCCATACGAACCATTTGTTTGGATAAATTTATCATAAAAAATGTGAAAATTAATTATACTATCACTAGGTAACATATAATCTATGCTAGCTAGTTTTTCATAATTTAAATAATCTTCTACTTTCATGTTAGCTAAACTAAGTTCTAAATAATTTTTATTTTTGGTCATAAAATCTTCATCTTTTATCTTAATTGTTGCCATAATACTAGATGTAGCATAAAAAATAAACATACCTGATAAAAAGAAACCAATTAATAAAATCTTTTTTAATAGAGGATAATCTAATATTTTTTTAAGTCCATAAGTTATATAACTTTTATAACTAAAAATACTACTATATTTTAATTGTTTATTTTTATTACTAATAATAGACATATCAAGATTAGCAAGTTCATCTTCTTTTTTAATTTCTTCTCTTGGCCCATCTATTATTTCTAAATTAGAACTATTATCAATTACTTCTACTTTTTCATTACCGTTTGACTCAATATAAATATTACCATTATGAAAAATTATTTTCATTTGCAAATTTTCTTTATCATGACGATAAACATCTAATTTAACATTATCTTTATTAAATGTTTGTTTATTTTTGTATTCTTCTAAATAAATACAATTATCTAATTCATAATTAAGAGCATTATCTTCATTATTTTCATAATCTTTTTCTATTTTACCATCTTTTATTTCTAATATTCTCGTAGCATAAAAGCGCGCTAATTCTTCTTCATGGGTAACTAAAATAACTAAATATTGTTTAGAAATACTTTTAATTATTTTCATTATTTCTAAACTATTTTTACTATCTAAATTACCAGTTGGTTCATCGGCTAAAATAATTTGAGGATTTTTAACTAAGGCTCTTGCAATACCTACTCTTTGTCTTTCCCCACCAGAAAGCATACTAACTGGGCGATTTTTATATCTTTCCATTTTTACTTTTTTTAAAATATATAAAACTCTTTTTTCAATTTCTTTTTCATCTTTTACACCAATTAATCTTAAAGAAATCGCTACATTATCATAAACATTCATGCTTTCGATTAATTTATAATCTTGAAATATATAGCCAATAGAAAGATTTCTTATTTCATCTACTTTATAACTTCTTCTCTTAGTGATTTTCTTATCATTAATATATATGGCTCCGGAATTAATATTATCTAAGCCACCAATAACATTAAGAAGTGTTGTTTTACCACTACCACTTGGACCTAATAAAGCAATTAAACCATTTTCCGGTAAATTAATACTTGTCTCATTGATAACATGGATTTGATTTTTTTTATAGTGATTAAAATATTTATTAACTTTTTCTAATCTAATCATTTTATAACCTCTCTCCATAAGTTTTAATAATTGATTTTTGGAAAATCTTGCGCCCATAACGATAAGCCATCAAAATAGATAATAATAACAAAATTAAATAAACTAAGAGATAATCTGCAATATTAATATAATGAATAATATTTTTTAAATATGGATAAGATATAATATCTTTGTTTACTAATGATGTAAAAATAACAAATAAAAGATAAGTAAAACTAGCTAAAAATAATAATTCACCCATTAAAATACTAACACAATTTTTCTTCGTTCCCCCAAGTGTTCTTATCGTTGTGTAATAACTATTTCGAGCTTTATAAATTATTTTCATAATAAAGTAACTAATAAAGAAAAGAGTTATTATTAAAATAATTGAGATAATTAACTTTAAAATATTCGTAATTTGTTTGACCGTTTCGGCTTCATTAAATAAAGATTTGCGCATTACTAATGTCTCATAACCTAAATCTTCTAAATTCTTATTTACTTCATCTAAATTTTTTATTTCATCAACATATATACTACTTTGATAAATATCATTACCTAATAATTCATTATAATCCGAGGTATTAATAAAAATAGGATTGTAATAATTACCATATTCAATATTTAATAATTGTTGTGCATTTTCTTTGGTTAAAATATTTTTAATAGTTAATTTACTCTCTCTTTCCTCATAAATATTACTGGTATTTATTTGAATAATATTATTTATACAATTTAAATTAGGACAATATCCTCTTAAACTATCACCAATTACAACTTCACCTTTATTTATTAAAGACGTTGGAATAATAGAAAAATCAGTGTACAAAGTGGTTTTATCTAATTTGATTTTCGTATCATTGTATATGGTTTTAGCATAGTTTAAAAATATTTCTTCTAAATTATTAGCTAAAACAAAGCGAACATTATATAAATTATCATAAGTATAAACAATACCAACAACTTTTATATTATCAATATTCATCTCATCATTACGAAAATTTTGAGCTAAAATATCACTTTCTAACTCACTTAGATACCAATTATCCGGATGACCTAGAATAACGATTTCATTATCATTAGTAGGTAATCTTCCCTTATCAACTTGCACTATTTTTTCTTTGGCTATTAAGCCATCTAAATAAATATTATCATTATGGATATTTAAATTAATATCAGTAAGAAAATCATTTTTGGTGATGGATGCAATGTGGGAGATTTGCTCTATTTTTTGAAAATCATCAGAAAGTATTTGTCTATCATCACTCTTTTTGATAATAATTCTTAAATTATCAGTATTGGTAAAATAATTATTATAAGCATAGTTTAATTCTTCATATTCAGCCATTTTAATTGATGAATAATTAATTATTAAGGTTATTGTAATAAGAAGATAGATGGCTAACATTAGGATAAATTTAATTGGAATATTAAAAGCATTACGAATTGATAAACGAATTTTATTCTTTAAAGTTATATCTTTTATCTTATTTTCTTTAATTTTGTTATCTAAATTAATTGGTGTTATTAGTCTATTTTCTAATATTTTTCCATCATTCATTTTTATAAGTCGAGTCGCATATTGCTCAATTTCTTTTTTATTATGGGTAACTACTATAACAAGTTTTTCTGCTGATATATCATGCAAAAGTTTTAAAATAGCACTACTTGATTTACTATCTAAGCTGCCAGTTGGTTCATCAGCTACAATTATAGGAGTATCATTAGCTAAAGCTCTTCCAATAGCCACTCTTTGTTTTTGACCACCCGATAATTTAGATACCACTGTATGTCGATATTTTTTTAACCCAATTTTGTCAATTATGGCTAATACATCTTTTTTAACATGCGTTTTACCATTCATAAGCATAGCTAATTCAATATTTTCATAAACTGTATAACTATTAACAAGATTAAAGTTTTGAAAAATATTACTAACATATTTACGTCGATATAAAAGATAGTCTTCTTCTGTATAATGACTTGTTTCTTTGCCATTTATATACATTTCCCCATCTTCATATGTATCAAGACCCGAAATAACATTTAAAAGCGTACTTTTGCCGCTGCCGGATTCACCGGTTATAACAACAAATTCACCTAAGTTTAATTCTAAATTAACTTTTGTAAAACCTGCGGCAATGACACCATCTTTATAATAATATTTTGAAACATTTTTTAACTTTATCAATTGTATCACCTTTCTCATTATAACTTAATTATCTATCTTTTTCCATCTATTAAAGATAAAAAAATAAATAACCTTTAATAAAATTTTATTAAACATTATTTATTTTATTTATGCAAGTCATTCGACAAAATAAGTCAAAATATTTCACTTATTTTAAACAATCTTCTATTTCTTCATCTTGAAAACCCATATATGATAATTTTCCACTAAAGAATCGATTTAACTTTTGATTTAATAATTTTTTAGCCTCTTTTATAGCTATAAGTAAATCTTTTTCTGAACCATTACTCATATATCTGATAAAAAAGCTTTCGACAAATAGTTCACTAAAATTATCAGTAAATTCTTCTACAAACACTTCTACGTTTTTTTCCATATTTTTCCCCTTCCAATTATTTATATATGCTTTATTTTGTTTATTTCCTTTAAAATAATACGTAAATTTAAAAATATTTGTAAAATTTACATTTTTTCTTCAAAATAAAGGGGCTGTAATGAAATGAGAAGTTCATTATAGCCTCTTTTTTCTGTGTATTTAACTACATATATTTAAAATTATGTAAAACTTTTGCTTTCTTCAATGTTTCCTCACAATATTTTTCAGAGTAAAATATAGGAATTTTACTTTTTTATGGTAAAATACTTTATGTGATATATCTTTTTTCGTCAATTAGTTGTATCACAAATTTGCCTTGAGGTTTCACGATTTCAAGGCTTTTTATATTTATATTATGTAACATGTGAGAGATAGTTACATAAAAAAAGAACTGAATGAAATTATTTCATTTCATTACAGCCCCATTTAATTTTTAATGTTTTTTCTTGATAATTAAATTTATTCCTATAATTGAACATAAAATAACTAATGACACAATAACTATTATCGTTGTTGGAAAATTATTTGCTTTATAAATATCTTTATTTTGTTTTATGCATTCTTTAACATCTTCATTTTGACGTGTTTTAGATACTATATCGCAATAATTATCAACTTCATCATAAGCTGTAATTGCTTTATTTAAACTTTCTTTCATTTTATTATTAAAACCAATAAAATAATTTGAACCAATTATAGTAAGAGGCATTTTATTGTTTTTAATTTTTAATTCTTTTTTTATTTTATCATAAAGTTCATTATTATCATTTATATTTATATATTCAACATCGATAAACTTTTCTTTTCTATATTCTTCTAGCCATTCTTTTGCTTTTTCACAATCTTCACAATCATCTTTTAAAAAGACATTAACCTTTACACTATAAGAAGAATTGGTTACCACAGCATTTGATTTAGCAGGAAAACATAAAAGCATTAGAAGAAAAAACACAAATAATAGTTTTTTCATATTTTCCTCTCTATAGTCAGATAAAGGTGTGGTAATAAATATCACACCTTTAAACTAAATTTTTAATTTTTTAATTTTAAGAGCCAACGGCCACAACAGGTGAAGGAGCTTTCGCGCCACTAGGAACATCAGTTGTTGTACTGCCAGATTCATCTATAAATGTATTTTTTATTTTGCTAGTATTTATATTATGTAATTTAATTTGGCTATAATCTACACTTGGCGAATTTTTTGTATAATGAAGTCCAAATGTAATTTCACTACTACCATTTTCAAAATCTATATCAGATTTATTGCCAGAGGCATCTTTCATAATCTCAATAGCATATTTTGTATTTATCGTATTAATTGCAAAGACAACATCAGATTCTCCTTCTTCTTCAGGTCTACTTTGAGCATCAGCAGCAAAATCTTTAATTACAACAGCAGTTCCACCATCAGTACTTAAAGCTTTAAAACTATTTAAATAAATTTTTGAACCTGCACCTAATTTTTCAGCATAAATATATGCTTTATTAATATTTGATTCACTAAATCCTGGAGAATCTATTCCCATCCATCTAACATCTACAACAGATTCAGTGCTATTTTTATACTTAATAGCATAATCTACAGCAGTTCCTGTATTCGTAATGCCAGATTGCCATACTGTTAATTTTTTACCTTCTACAACTATTAATGCTTCTTGGTCAACTTGAGCATTTATTTCTAATTTTACTCTATTGAAAGTTACATCATCAGCACTGCTAGAAATTGTAACTTTCTTTGCTTTAATTGTTGGTTTACTGCTACCTTTACCAATAATAGCAAGATTTCTATCAATAGTAAAATCTTCATCTTTTAAATCAATAACAATATTACCATCAATATATATAGCCGATACAGATTTATCTTGTAATGCTTGTTTGAAATCACCTTCTGTTGTTACTTTTCTAGTACTTTCATTCACTAAAGATAATTTAAATGATGTCCAGTAATGTTTATCTTCAGTAGCTTTTAAATCTTGTGGTGCAATTACACCTTCAGGAGTTCCTTCTTGAGGAGCTGAAAATAATATTTTGGCCCTATCTACTGTAAATCCTAATAATTCATATTTTTCACCATCATAATTGAAGCCAGTAAATGGTGTTCCCTCAGGAGCATCGATTTTTTCATTATAATGATTATAACGTACAAACGTTGCTCTATTTCCAGCTTCATAATTATAGAAAATTGTTTTAATTATTTTTGAATTATTAGCCTCATTATAATAATTTATATAATTATAATCTGCAACTGATGAAAGTGTATCTCCTCCTGTTTTTGATTCTGAAACATATTTAGTTATTTTTTGTTTATCAGTAACTTTTTGCGCATCTTTTGAACTACTATCTGTTAGTTTAACTGTTGTACCAGTTTTATCAGCTTTTACTAATGGTTTTTCATATGTTTCTTTGTCAAATGTCATGTTTGTCGCTGTTAAAGATGCACCAGTTTTTACTTCAATTGCAGCTTCAAAAGTTTCAGCTAATTCATTCTCGTTTGTTATATCTACTTTATCAGTTGTTAATGAACCATTTGT
Source organism: uncultured Bacilli bacterium (assembly GCA_947624125.1). Classification (GTDB taxonomy): domain Bacteria; phylum Bacillota_I; class Bacilli_A; order RF39; family UBA660; genus SIG200. The sequence goes on from CANQIY010000011.1 coordinate 7,660, forward strand.
AACTAAGATTGCTCTTTTAGGAGCATTTTTTAATGTAATATTGCTTATTGTTACATTATTTCCAGATACTTTAAATATTGATTCAATATCTTGTTCACTTTGAACAGTTAATGTATCCTTTTTTTCACTAGAAGATTTGATTGTTAAATTACTTAAATTAATTTCATGTTCTTTAGTTATATTGAAATCATTTGTAATATTAATATGTTTGATAGAATTATTTTTTAATGCTTCATCTAAATCTTCCTCACTAGTAACTACAGCAACATCAGTTTCAAATTTGAAAGTATATTCCGTTTGAGCTCCATCATTTAATTTAACAGTATCATCAAGTGCTCCAATTTTTAAAGTAAATGTGTTGCCAGCAACAGCCATTTTATTTAATGTCATTGTTTCTTCAGCATCAGATAACACTTCTTTAAATAATGCTTGTGCTCCAGCTTGAACTTTTTCTTTTAAAGCACTACCAGCTGGGTCTAAACTAATAGATTGAACTCCAGTTACTTCATCTTTTTTAAATATTACTTGTTTACCTTTAAACATAAGAGTAATATCTTTTACTTCGCCTCTTTGAAGAATATAAGCAATAGTACCAGGAATAGATGTTCTATTCATATCACTTAATTTAACATCAGAATCTAATACAGTAAATGTAATTGTATTATTTTCTTTTTTAACATCAAATAATTCAGTAAAATCTTCTGAAAAATCTGTTTTTGCATTCTTTAAGTCTTCAACTACATCGATTAAGAATTTATCCATATCTAATGTATAATGAGCTTTTAATGTGATATCTTGATTTTCTCCAGTTTTAAGTGTATTTAAATCAACACCAGCAGTTGATGATTCGTTAGTATTATACCAATAATCAAATTTATGATATATATATCCTTTTTTATCTAATGCAGGTATTTCTTCTGAATTAATTGTTTCATTTTGATAAACTATTTTCTTAATAGTTTCTACCTTACCTGTAGTTTCATTAAAATATTCAAATGTTATTTTATTTTCTGTTTGATAAGTTAGTCCATCATATTTGATTGTTACTTCATGTGGTAAATAGATATCACCATCGCCATCCCAATCAATTTTATATTTAATCTTTTGTTTTTCTTTATTTAATTTAAATAATACTGTTATGAAGCCATTTTCGTAATCTGCATCTGTTGGTGTTAAAATAATTTCTTTGCTATCTTCATCATGAACTGTTACAGTCCATTTCTTTAAATAATCAGTTAGGGTTGCAAAATGAGTGCCTTCTAATTGTTCTGCAGTTGGGCCATAAATTTTAATTGGAATATAATATCCATCTTCTGATTTAAAGCCCGCATTTACATGTTGTTCTTTAACAGAGCCAGCTAATTTGTAATTAGATTTTTCATTTTTAATTTCTAAATTACTACCGGCATTTTCAAAACTATAACCCCATTCTGTAAGTTGAGTTTTATCTGTTTCTGAAATATAACCTTTCGTATCTACTTCGTCATCTTCTTTTGCAACTTCGGTTTTAGGCATACCACTTTCGTATTGGAAATCTAATTCACTCCAATCAATAGTGATTGTGTATGGTTCATATTCCTCGCCTTCATCAAAATCTACTGTAATTGTAAACTTTTTATTATTTTGTTCTACATTTGGATTTAAGTATTTTAATACAAAAATAGAATTATTATTTTTAAAATCGCTATCTGAAATACTATGTGTATCTCCATGGCCACTACCATCAGTTAAAAATTTTACAATTGTTTCACTATCACTACCAGCTACTTCTTCTTTACTTAATTTGAAAGCTAAATAATAATCATTAGCATCTTTACCAAACGGATTAGATTCTTTCCAACTATCATCAAAGATAGTAATTAAACCTTTTACTTTAAAAGTAGATGATTCTTCTTCAAATTTTACTTTGTAGTCTTCTCCTTGAGTAAATCCTTTCCATTCATCTTCTACTAGAGATGTAACTGGTTCAAGTTTAACTAACGAACTTTTTTGGAAAGTAACTTTACTATAATCTATTGTATATAATGTTGGTAAATATTCATTTCCACTACCATCAAAATCTACTTTATAATAAAGTTTGCAATCATTTCCTTCAGGTGCACATGTAGGAGCTGTTGGAAATCTAAATAATATAGTTAGTTTACCATCATCAATCCATTCATCACTAGTAAATTCTTTCTTTACATCATTATTTAATTCGGCACTAGTTAATCTAGAAATTGTTACCTTTTCTCTATCAATGCCATCAGGAATTTCAAAAGTAAAATCAAAATAATATCCATTTATATTTTTTTCACCAAATGCTTCTGGAGCCACTACTTGTTCTTTCATTATTCCATCTAGTAGTATAATAGATTTTTCTTCATTTATATCTTTAAGGCTATTTACTGAAGAATTATAATCCCATTCTGTAAGTTGTTCTTTATCTCCATCACTTGCATTATTTAATTTTAAACTTGCATTTGTTCTTTCTTGAAGTTTTAAATCACTCCAATCAAAGGTAATTTCATATGGAGCATATTGAGGATTATCTTCTCCATCCATATCTACTATAATTTTAAATGTTTTATCTTGGGCATCTTTATGAAGATGTCTTAAAATGTATATTACATCATCACCATCAAAATTAGCTGCCGTTAATGTTTTAGGTTCTTCACCCTCATGAATAAATTGAACAGTTACATTTGGATTTTCACCCTTTTTACCAGCATCCGTTTTAATTACAAATGGTAGATAATATCCTGTTTCATCATCTGTACCAAATGGATGTTTATTACTTTCAAATGATTCTAATATTGGAAGTAAACCAGTAACTTTTACTGTTGTTCCTTCAGTTGTTAAATGAACATCATAATTAGCAGGTTGTGTCCAACCAAAAGCATCTTTTAATGGATTTTCTTGTAATCCAGCATCAGCAATACTTTGAACAGTAAATTTAGATGATTTTTCAAAAGTCACTTTACTTAAATCAATTTCATATTCAACTGGATAATATTCATCACCATTACCATCTAAATCAACCGTTATTTTAATTGGTTTATTATCTTTATCTTTTACTGAGAATAAAATTGTTACACCAGTATTATCAGTAATAGTATTTGTTTTTGTTCCGCCATTGCCTGGGAAAGTAACTGTTGCTTTACCATATAAACTTTTGTCAATATTACTTCCTATATTAAATAAGAAATATAAATCTGTTTCTTCTTCGCCTGAGAAAACGTTTTCTTTAATCTTTTGTTCAACAATATTACCAGTTAATTCATACTTATTACCCCCAACTGGTGTTAATTCATAAGTATCTGAGATACTTTTCGTATATCCCCAAGTTTTTGAAATATATTCGACATCAGCTGTAGGAAGTTCTTCTGTAGATAAATCTACTTTAGATTCTTCTTGAAATTTTAAATCACTTAAATCTAATTTATATTCTGTTTTGCCATATACATCATCTGGTTCATCATTATCGCCATCAACATCGACAGTTATAACAATTTCTTTATTTTTCTCCCAGTCAGCTTTATCAATTGGGAATAATATAACAATACCTGGCGTTTCATTAGCCCCAGTTACATCAAAATCACTCCAAGTACTAACTTTTTCAACATTTTTTAAATTTTTTACTGTTATAGTTGTCTTAGCATTAGCATTAGGTACTTCTATAATAGTAGCAAAATAATATTCAGCTTTAGCATATTTAGCTTTATCAGCATCATTAAAGAATAAATCAGTATATGATTTTTTCAATAACAAACCTTTTACTTTAGTACCATCAATAGTTACTGCATTATCTTTACCATAAAAGTTAGATGCTTGAAAATTTAATGATTTATTTAATACATCTTTATAAGTTGCATATTTTGTATCCTCTACATTTGCAGATAACTTTGCTTCGGATGTTTCAAGAATCCGATGCATATCAACCCATTTTACATTAAATTTTTCGGGTATTTGTTTACTACCTAATGCATTCTTTGCAGCTTTCCAACCAGTTGGATTAAAATCTTCATCACGAGTTCTTTCAATATGATAAATAACTATTTGAGTTAAATCAGTTGGATTTTCTAAATTTAAACTATCTCCTGCCGCTATAATAGCTTCTTGAGTAATATTATACTTTGATGTAAAAGCATGTTCGCCAAGAATATAAACATAGCCAGCATCTTTTTCAATTTTAGTTGCTTCATCTCCTAATTCATTTATCGTCAATTCTTTTGCCAAAACTGATGTTGATAACATAAAGAAGGAGAATAAAACAAAAATAAATCTTTTTATACTTCTTTTCATATTTTTTCCTTTCTATTAATTTTTAATTACCGTTGCTGTTACTTCTTGTTTATTTGTTAATTTAAGTTTAGCTGTATTGCCACCGGTTTCTACTGTAGTTGATGAAACAGAACCTTGATTTTTTTCTATTGGTGTACCATTATATACAAAGCCTAAATAATCATTAAATTCTTTTCCATTTCTTAATACTTTAAAATCATATTGGATAGCACCACCAACTACGGCAAGTTCTCTTTTGGTTAAATAAATTACATATGTATCTTTTACTGTAATTTCAATAGTGGCTGTTTTACCATTAGACGTTGTTACGGTTATAATAACTGTTCCAGAACTAACACCAACTACTTTACCACTGCCATCAACTGTCGCAATACTTGGATTAGCACTACTCCATGTAACACTCTTATTTTTAGCATTACTTGGATTAACCGTAGCTGATAATTGGATACTATCACCTACATTAACTTCCGTATTACCACTTATTGTTACACTTGTTGGTACAACTTCGGTTGGTTTTGTTGGCGTACTACTTCCACTACTTTTTTCATTTACAGTAATTTTCTTTGTGGCTGTTTTACCATTTGGTGTTGTAACTGTTATCGTAACTGTTCCAGCCTTTAATCCTTTAACATTACCATTTTCATCAACTGTGGCAATGCTAGTATCACTGCTTTTCCATGTCAATTTTTGAGCTTCGGCATTATCAGGCTTTATTGTTACTGTTAGTTTAATACTATTTCCAACAGTTACTGCACTTGCCCCATTTATAGCAATACTTTCAACTTCAACTTCACTAGCTGTTACTGTAACACTACAGTTAGTAGTATATTTTCCATCTCTAGATTTTACTGTTATTGTTACTGTTCCAGCTTTAAGTGCTTTTAAATTACCTAATTCATCAACAGTTACAATACTCTCATCACTTGATGTATAAATTAAATCACTAATATTTAAACCATCAGGTAATGATGAAATTTCAATTTTTTTACCTTCTCCTACTACTAAGCTTATATTGGTTAAATTAATTTTTATTCCATCTGAATCCCAATGTGCTTTAAGAGTAATATCTTTGGTAATTTTTGTATCAAAATCAAACAATTTATCTTCTAAATACCAACCAGCAAAGATATAACCATCTTTCGTAGGGTTCTCTGGTTTTTTGACCTTATCATTTTCTTTAACTTTAATCGCCTCTATTAACGTACCACCATTTGAATCAAATGTAACTGTATGATACTTTGGAATAAAAGCTAATAAAATAAAGATAATAACAAGAATTAAAATACCAATAATAACACCTATTATTATTTTACTATTTTTTTCTTTAGAATTTACTTCCATAAAAATGTTTCCTTTCTTATTTGTAAAAATCATATTACTAATTAATATGCTTTTTGATAAAATTTTTTATTATTTATTACTTTTAAAATTCAAAAAAAATCGCTTAAAATTAAGCCATTTGTTTTTAGAAAATTATTAAATATTCTTCTAACAACAACTACCATCTATAACTTCACTATACTTATAAAAAATTATTCTTATAAAACATCATCCTCCTACCCACAAGTAAATATCAAAACTACCCTGTATCTATTAAAAATCTTACCATGATTTCTATCTTTAGTCAATAAATTAAAAGGGCTTTTTGAAAAATGTCTTTAGCATAATTGTTATAAAGAATAAAAATTATCATGTTCTTATAATAAAAGTTGATTATATGCTTATTTTTAAGATTGGAGGAAGAATTAATTTGGAAAGTAAAGATATTTTAGCAATTAATCTTAAATATTACCGCCATCTTACAAAACTTTCGCAAGAAAAATTTGCCGAAGCAATTGATACAAGTTTAATTTACATTAATCAATTAGAAAAAGGAAAAAGAAATCCTTCTTTAGAAATGCTTGATAGAATTTCTATTAGCATATCTAATTTATTAAATATTAATATATCTAGTTCTGAATTAATTACTTATGACCAAAAGAAAATTATTACAGCTAAAAGAGTTGATGAATTAAATAATTCATCCATTAAAAAAACACTGGCTAAATTATAGTGTTTCTTTTTTTAAAGTTTATCAATTAAAATTTAGTTATTCCACTAAGTTAATCTATATTTTTCTTTCAAATAAAAGATTAAATTCATAATCCGGAGTATATTCAATGTTATCATCATAACCTTCTGAAGAAGCTAATCTTGTTATAATAGGTTCTACACTTACACATCGCCATCCATTTTCGGCACAATCTTGAATTATTTCATCAATATCTATAAAAGTTATTCTTTGAATATATTTATATTCATATTTTTGGGGTTTTGTTATATACCGATTTTCATTTTCTTCTAATGAATAGTTATTGTCAAGTTCTAGAAACACTCTTTTAAAACTTATATATAAATCGCCATATTTATTATCATTTTTCTTTTTTCCAAGCCCACTTAACTTTATTTTATCATATGGTTTAATCGTATTTGGAATTTTGGCCGTAACTCTTCTATCCATTTCTTCTATATAAATATCAAAATTTGTTTTATCATTTAAACTACCTTCAAGATATATTTTTTCATATTCTTTATATATATCATATTCTTTTTGCATATAACACCTCATAACATATATTTTTATACTTTATTTGATTTCTTCTAACATTTTTTCTTTTAGTTTATCTATGTCTGTAAAAAATAAATTAAGTCCTTCTTTTTTTAAAGCCAATAGTGTATTAAAATTTTCTATTATTTCTTCTTTTAAATTATCTTTAACTCTAACAGGAGCACCATTAATAGTATGGGGATGGTCGATATATTTTTCTAATGTTGGAAACGCATTCTGTAATAATATAACTGACTTTTTATTAGCAATCTCTCTTATCATAATAGATTTACAGCTACCATATTTTTCTAGTTTTTTATTAATAATTGGTTGATACTTTGATATTTTACTACTTAGTGGAATAAACCATAAAATATCTTCATCTTTGATAGTAAAATAAGTTGGTCTAGATTTCCCATTTTCATGATTAATCATTAATCCTTTATCATTTATTTTATCAAAAAATTCGTCTTTAATATGGTAAATATATCCTGTTTGTACTTGCATATAATCAACTCCTATCCCGATTTTATCATAATGCAAAAGAAAACTCTATCATAAAGATAAAGTTTTCAAACATTTTCGACCGAGTTCATTTATAACTCGCACCACTCGGAAGCGACTAACATTTCACGATTGGAATCATTTATAACCCGCACCATCCATAAGCGGTTAACATTTTCTATTACACTTCTAAGTGCAATATAAATATACTATATTTTTATGAAAATGTCAAATAGTATATATTAATAATATATTCAATATAAATTAAATTATTCTTTATCTTTTAAAGCTGCTTGTGCCACTATCCCATTTGAGATAAATAAGATTAAACTTATATATGGTTACTAAATAACTTATGCTTTTTCTAATATAATTTAATTTACTCTGAAATGTTGATTAGCAATTTTCAAATATTTGTTTTTTTATAACTTTGTTTTAAAATATTTTTGACATAATCTATATCAGAATCAGTAGATACTAATATATAACGATTTTTTGTCCATCTATATGAATCAGCTAATTTTTGGACTTCTCCTTTAGGATCATCATAATCTCCAGACATAATCACATATTTTAAACTATTTGTGTTAAACCATAAATCTATGAAATTTTTTTCATAATAATATGACATATATACTGAAGTTGTATTTTTTTTGATTTGATTATTTAGGGATAAAATATAATTGTCTAATTCATTAAAAATATCAATTAATTTTTCATTTGTATTACTTGAAAGTTTTTTAAATTGTTCTTCATCATACACTATTTCTTTTTTTACTTTTTCTTCTTCAATATATACAGGAATATTTTTATCAATATCCTCATCCCCTTTATTAATCATAAAATCTAATCCAAGAACTTTTTTCTTTTCAGCTAAATTCTGAAAGGAAAATTCCCATTCATTTTCAGCAAATGATAAAATTGTTAAACCTCTATTTAAAATATTGTCAGGAGTCCATTCACTATTTTGTGCTACAAGTTCTTCACTTTTAGAACCAGTACTATACCTTATTTTTTTATCATCAAAAGAATTATTTTGAAGTTTACTATTTATTCTTTGTGAAAGGGGTAACAAATTTCCTAAACTACCTGTTAAATGATTTCTTTTCTTTTCATCATAAATATTGAATCTTTGAGTCCAATATTCATTAACTGCTTTCTGAGGATATATATGTTCAACAGAATATAAATCATTAGAATCTTGTTTAAAATATTCTTCAGGATTTAAATGCTGTTCTGACGGAGTTTTAGTAAGACTAATGTCATAAACATATAAAAGATATTTTAATGATGTCCAATAATAAAATCCACCACCTCGATTAAACAATTTTTCGAATTTATTGACTACTCCTGAAGAATTAATAACGTTATTATCACTTAAATAATCAATTTTTATAATTTTATTAATGACATCATCAACATTAATTAAATCACGATATAAATCCCTTGCTAAATTATAAAATTCACTATTATCATAAGTTGAAGAATATCCATTTAATCGATAATGTAAGAAGTTAAATCTTTCAATATATTTTAAACATTTTTCTTTATCTTCATCGCTTATGTCACTTTTTGATAATAACACAGTAATTAATGGTCGAGCATTAACATACCCTAATTCTTTTAATCTAAATAAATATTTTTTTATTTTTGGTGAGTAATTATCAGCTGGAAAATACATATTATACCAATACTGAATTAATTCTTTTAAACTATCTACATATTCTTTAATATCATTTAATGATAAGCAAATTTGTTTGTCATTTGTTGTTTCATGTTCTTGTGCATTTTGTTCTAATGCTTCTTGTTCTAATTCTTCTGAATCTGTATTTATTACTAAATTAGATAAATTTGGAACATACATATTATTAGGATCAATATTTTGTTGAATAAAATATTTATTCAATAAATATACATTATATGGTATTGTTTGATTACCTTGAATTTTTCTAGTTTGATAACCAAAATAAATAATCCAATGATTTTGTAAAAATTCATCATCACTTAACGGATAATCTTTATTTTTACCAAGATATCTATATATTTCCGTCCAAGTTTCATTAATAGCATCTCTTGTTGTTTGCTTTTCATCAGGTGTATTATTAAATAAAGTAGATAAGTGTATCAATCTATTTTTTAGAAGTTCTAAATATGAAAGTTTCTTACCTCTATTATTCATAGTCTCGAAAGCAACAAATTCATTAGAATCATCAACAATATACATATTAAACTTAAGCTTTAATGTTATTTTTTTATATAGTTCTTCAAGTTTTTCAAATCCATTTTTTTCTACATAATTTTTTATTTTTTCACAAAAATAATCTTTACCATAAGATAAGTTTAATGTATAAAATGTTTCTTCAATTGTACCACCATTTGGTTCTGAAAGAATAACATGTCTAAAATATTTGGAACTTTGACTATCTCCTTTATAGCCAAATTTATAAGTTCTAATGATATTATTAGGTTTAATTTTATATAAATATTTTTCTTCTATTTCTGTTAATAAAGTACTATTTAATTCAGAAATATTATTTTTTTTACAATATGTTAAAATTTCATTTATTAATATTATTAATGTCGTTAATCTCTGTTGCCCATCGACAACTTCATATACAGTATAGCCAGATTCCACAAGCCATTTTTCTTCTTTCCAATCACTAATCGATGCCAATATATCGTCTGAATTAATTTTTTTTAAATACAGCATACCAGTATAGTGATCTTGATTTGGCGGTAAAATAGTTAAATCAGTCCAAAATTCTTCTAACTGTTGTTGAGACCAGGAATAACCTCTTTGATAATCTGGAATTCTAAAAAGAGTTTCATTAAACAACTTTTGTAAAGACCATGTTTCAATCATATAAATCACCTTCTCTACTCAAAATTATTTTATCATAACCCCTAAAAAAATTCAATTATAATGAGTTTTTTCCACATTTTCAATTAGAATCTATCATCCTCAGGATTTCTTTCTCCCTCCTCATATCTTGCCATAGTTCTTCTCTTACATTCACCTGTTAATCCTAATTTGTCCGATATATTATCCTGTGTCATTAATCTAAATTGTCTTGCAAAAGCAATTCTTGAACCTTGTGATAAATCCTTTAATTTTAGTTTTGTGTATATTAGTCGCATTTTTATTACCTCCAATTCTTTGTCGGGTATCACATAAAAAAGACTAAGATATGCGACTTAATAAGTCATCTTAGTCTAAATTTATATATAAATATCAACAAATATTGGCTCTTTTAACCTTACATATTTACATTCAGGTATTTCATCACTATACCTTACTAAATCATCTTTTGTAATGATTATACGGGTTAAAAAGACATCAATATCATTCTTTACTCTTGCATCCCAGACTTGATTGCGGCTTGAGCCACAATCTTATTCGGGATGAATAAGATTGCTATAAAATATATAAAACTAAGAATTTATTGCAGAAAAATAGGGCTCTATCCTAAAA
>CANQIY010000012.1 GCA_947624125.1 uncultured Bacilli bacterium
TGGGGTAAACCAGCCCTTGGTCATAAAACTCGTAAATCTAAAAAAGCTTCTGAAAAATTAATAATTAGTAGGAAGAGTAAATAGGAGGAAAATATGGCAAGAAGTTTAAAAAAAGGGCCTTATGTTAGTGATTCACTTTTAAAAAAGGTTCAAACATTAAATGCAGAAAATAAAAAAGCAGTTGTTAAAACTTGGTCAAGAAGAAGTACTATTTTTCCAGACTTTGTTGGCCATACCATAGCTGTTCATAACGGAAAAGATTTTATTCCTGTTTATATAACGGAAGAAATGGTAGGACATAAACTAGGCGAATTTTCACAAACTCGTAAGTTTACTGGTCATGCTGGTGGAGGTAATAAATAATGGAAGCATATGCAATTCATAAAGGTGCAATTATTAAACCTCGTTTAGCAAGAATGACTATGGATTTAATTAGGGGTAAAGACGTTAAGAGTGCAAGAAACATTTTAGAAGTAACAAATACTAAAGCTAGTGGAATGATTTTAAAAGTATTAAATTCTGCCGTTAGTAATGCCGTTAATAATTTTGGGGCTAAAGAAGAAGACTTAGTTATTAAAGAATGTTTCGTTAATCCCGGCCGTGTTTTAAAAAGAATTCAATTTGCAAGCCGTGGTAATGTAGACCGTCATGATAAGAGAACAAGTCATATTAAAGTAGTTGTTACAGATAATAAAAGTGTTGAGGAAGGAAGTGTTGCATAATGGGACAAAAAGTTAATCCAGTTGGTTATCGTTTAGGCGTTAATAAAGATTGGGATTCACGTTGGTATGCGAAAAAAGATTATGCTGATTTTCTAAATAAAGATATCAAAATTCGTGAATATATCTTAAAAAATCTTAAAGATGCAGCAATTTCAAGTGTCGTTATTGAAAGAAAAAATAAAAAAGTTGATGTAACTATTAAAACTGCTAAACCAGGCGTTATTATTGGTCGTGGTGGTGAAGATATTGATGCTTTAAGAAAGAAAATATCAAAATTAGTTAATGAAGAAGTTTATATCAATATTATTGAAGAAAAAAATCCTAATTTAAATGCTAAATTAGTAGCGGATAATATTGCCATGCAAATCGAAAATAGAGCACCATTTAGAGCGGCACAAAAAAGAGCTATTCGTGATACAATGAAAGCTGGAGCTAAAGGAATTAAAACTTTAGTATCAGGTCGACTTAATGGTGTAGAAATGGCTCGTAGTGAAGGATATACAGAAGGAACTGTACCACTTCATACAATTAGAGCTGATATCGATTATGCGCAAAGTGAAGCGAACACTACTTATGGAAAAATTGGGGTTAAGGTATGGATTTATAAAGATGAAATTCTACCAGCTAAAAAAAATGTAAAAAAGGAGGCGACTTCAAATGTTGATGCCAAAGAGGACTAAATATAGAAAGTCGCACAGATTAACATATGATGGTCATGCTAAAGGAAATACCACTCTTACTAAGGGTGATTATGGCCTAGTGGCTTTAGAAGGAGCTTGGGTTTCAGCTCGCCAAATCGAAGCAGCTCGTATTGCCATGACTCGTTATATGAAAAGAGGCGGAAAAGTATTTATTAATATTTTCCCACATTTACCATTAACTATGAAACCTTTAGAAACTCGTCAAGGTAAAGGTAAAGGTAACGTAGAACAATATGTTGCAGTAGTTAAAGAAGGTAAAATTATGTTTGAAATTAGTGATATTGATGAAGCAACAGCTAGAGAAGCCTTACGTCTTGCTTCACATAAATTACCAATCAGATGTAAGTTTATTAAAAAGGATGGTGAATAAAAGTGGATATTAAAGATATTAGAAAATTATCTGATAATGATTTAAAAAAGAAAATCAGAGAAACTAAAGATGAATTATTCACAAAAAGAATGCAACAAGCTAATGGGACATTAGAAAAACCAAAAGAACTTAATGTTTTAAGAAAAAATGTTGCAAAAATGAAAACTGTTCTTAGAGAAAGAGAAATAGAGGAGGAAAATAAATAATGACTACAAGAGTACAAGAATTAGTAGGAAAAGTAGTAAGTGATAAAAATGATAAGACAATTACTGTTTTAGTTGAAACTTATAAACGTCATCCTCTATATAATAAAAGAGTTAAATATTCTAAGAAATATGCAGCTCATGATGAAAAAAATAAAGCTAATATAGGGGATACAGTTAAAATAAGACTAACAAAACCTATTTCAAAAACGAAGAAATATGAATTAGTAGAAGTCTTAGAAAAAGCTGTAATTCTTTAGGAGGTATACTATGGTTAGTCAAGAAACAAGATTAAAAGTTGCTGATAATACTGGTGCTCGTGAATTATTAGTTATTAAAGTCATGGGTGGAAGTAAAGTTAAAAGTGGCAATATTGGTGATATAGTAGTGGGAACTGTAAAAAAAGCTATTCCCAACAGTAATATGCCTAAAGGAAAAGTAGTAAAAGCAGTTATTGTTAGAACTACACAAGGAATTCGTCGTAATGATGGTTCTTATATTAAATTTGATGACAATGCTTGTGTATTAATTAGAGATGATAAAACTCCAATTGGTACAAGAGTATTAGGTCCGGTAGCTAGAGAATTAAGAGAAAAAGAATATACTAAAATTGTTTCTTTAGCTCCAGAGGTTTTATAGGAGGCAATATGAAAATAAAAGTTAATGATACAGTGCGTGTTATTGCTGGTGAAGATAAAGGGAAAACCGGTAAAGTACTAAAGACTTTTGCATCTAAACAAAAAGTAGTTGTAGAAGGAATAAATATTGCAAAAAGACATACAAAACCAAGAACAAATAATGATAAGGGTGGTATTTTCGATATTGAAATGCCAATTCATGTATCAAATGTAGTTTTAGAAAAAGCGAAAAAAGAAGAAAAGAAAAGTGAAACAAAAGCCAAAGCAGAAAAAACCAAAAAAACTACAAAAAAGGCTAGTAAGTAGGTGAATTTATGAGTAATTTTAAAGAAATGTATGAAAAAAATATTAAAAAAGATTTAATGAAAGAATTTAATTACAAGAGCATTATGCAAGTACCTAAATTAGAGAAAATTGTTATCAATATGGGTGTTGGTGAAGGTGCTCATGATATTAAATTTGTCGAAGCTGCTGTTAAAGACTTAGAATTAATTGCTGGTCAAAAAGCAGTTGTAACAAAAGCTCGTAAATCAATTGCTGGTTTCAAATTAAGAGAAGGTCAATCTGTAGGTGTTAAAGTTACTTTAAGAGGCGAAAACATGTACAACTTTATGGAAAAATTAATTAAAGTTGGCTTACCTCGGGTAAGAGATTTCCGGGGAATTTCAGCTCATGCTTTTGATGGTAAAGGAAATTATACTTTAGGTGTTAAAGAACAATTAATATTTCCAGAAATAGAATATGACAATGTTTATAAAATAAGAGGTATGGATATTGTTTTTGTAACAACGGCAAAAAGTAATGAAGAAGCACTTGCATTACTTAAGGCATTTGGAATGCCATTTAAGGGTTAGGAGGATTTATATGGCTAAAAAAAGTATGGTTATAAAAAATAAAAGAACTCCAAAGTTTTCTACTAGAGAATACACAAGATGTGAAAGATGTGGAAGACCTCATGCAGTACTTAGTAAATTTAAATTATGTCGTATCTGTTTTAGAGAACTTGCAAATAAAGGCCAAATCCCTGGCGTAAAGAAATCTAGTTGGTAAGAAGGAGGAACAATATGTTTGTAGAAGATAAAATAGCTGATATGTTAACTCGTATTCGTAATGCTGTAATCATGAAGTATACTACTGTTGAAGTAATTGGTACGAAAATGACTTTAGGCATTGCTGAAATATTAAAAAGAGAAGGTTACATTGAAGATTTTAAATATGAAAAAAATTCTAAAGGTGATAAGTTAACATTAACATTAAAATATGGTGACAAAAAAGAAAGAGTTATTACTGGTCTTAGAAGAATTAGTAAATCTGGTCTACGTGTTTATGCAAAAGCTAATGAAGTTCCTCGTGTTCTTAATGGCTTAGGCATTGCAATTATTTCTACTTCTAAAGGTTTAATGACTGATAAAGAAGCAAGAGAACAAAGATTAGGAGGCGAAGTCCTTGCCTATATTTGGTAAGTAATTATGAGTAGAATTGGTGAAAGAAAAATCGTTATTCCTGAAGGTATTACCGTAACTGAAAATAATAATATGGTAACCGTTAAAGGACAAAAAGGTGAATTAACAAGAGAAATCAATGAACTTGTCAAAGTAGAAGTTAGCGATGGATTTGTAAAAACAACCCAAAAAGTTGCCTCTAAAGAAGCTAATATGATGCAAGGAACAACTAATTCATTACTTAAAAGTATGATTGATGGTGTATCTAAAGGTTTTGAAAAAGGTTTAGAAGCAGTTGGTGTTGGTTATCGTTTCAATCTACAAGGTAATAAAATAATTGTCAGTGCTGGTTATAGTCATCCAGTGGAAGTAGTTATTCCTGAAGGATTAAGTGCTGAACTTGTTAGTAATACAGAATTAACAATTAAAGGAATTGATAAGCAAAAAGTTTCTGAATTTGCAGCGAATGTTCGTAAAATAAGAGAACCTGAACCATATAAAGGCAAAGGAATTCGTTATAAAGGCGAAATAGTTCGTCGTAAAGAAGGAAAGAAAGCGGCTTAAGGAGGTTAAAATATGATAAAAAAAGAATCTAGAAATAAAACTCGTCAAATGAGACATGCTAGAGTAAGAAAAAATTTAAGTGGAACTAAAGAAATGCCTAGATTAAATGTTTTCCGCTCTAACAGTGAAATTTATGCTCAAGTTATTGATGATGTAACTGGTTCAACTTTAGTCTCATCTTCAAGCCGAGCATTAAAACTTGCAAATGGTGGTAATATTGAAGCCGCTAAAAAAGTTGGTCAAGATATTGCTGAAAAATGCAAAAAAGCAAAAATTACAAAAGTTGTATTTGACCGTGGTGGATATTTGTATCATGGTCGGATAAGCGCTCTAGCCGATGCCGCTAGAGAAGCTGGATTAGAGATATAGGAGGACTTTTATGGACAAAAAAATAGTTAATAGAAAAAGTAATGATGCTAAGAAAAATTTGTTAGAGGAAAAAGTTATTTCTATATCTAAGGTAACAAAAGTTACTAAGGGTGGAAGACATTTTCGTTTTAAAGCTGATGTAGCTGTTGGTAATAGAAAAGGTTTAGTTGGTATTGGAACTGGTAAAGCTAATGAAGTTTCTGAAGCAATTAAAAAAGCTATTCAAGCAGCAAATAAAAATGTTATTAAAATATCCTTAATTGATAATAGAACTATACCTCATGATGAAATCGGAAAAGTAGGTAGAAGCGTTGTTCTTATTAAACCTGCTAAAGAAGGTCGAGGCATAATTGCTGGTGGAGCTGCTAGAGCAGTTTTAGAATTAGCTGGTGTTAAAGATATTGTTGCTAAAAGTTTAGGAGCTAATACCCAAATAAATGTGGCTAAAGCTACACTACAAGCATTACAAGCTCAAAGAACACCAGAACACATTGCTCTTCTTCGTGGCAAAAAAGTGGAGGAATTATAATGAGATTAGATAATTTACCAAAATCAAAAGAAACAAAAGTATCAAAAAGAGTCGGAAGAGGACCAGGTAGTGGAATGGGTAAAACTTCAACTCGTGGCGAAAAAGGTCAAAAAGCGAGAAGTGGCTCATCTATTCCAGCATGGTTCCAAGGTGGACAAGCACCATTATATAGAAGAATTCCTAAAAGAGGATTTAATAATAAAAGATTTAGAACAGAATTTGCTACGATTAATTTAGATAGTTTAAATAAATTTTTTAAAGATGGTGATACTGTTACACCAGAAATATTAAAAGAAAGAGGAATAATAAAAAACGGTTTGTGTGGTATTAAAGTTTTAGCTAATGGTACATTAGATAAAAAATTAACAATTAAAGCACACAGATTTTCTAGTAAAGCTGTTAGCAAAATAGAAGATGCCGGTGGCAAAGCTGAGGTGATTTAGATGTTTCGTGGGTTTTCCCAACTTTTTAGCAAATCAAATAAAGATTTAAGAAAGAGAATATATTTTACATTACTTTGTTTGGGTCTATTTTGTTTAGGAACAACAGTAATGGTGCCATGGGCATCTGATACAATTGATAATTTAGGTTTTTTAGAAATATTTAACTTAATGAGTGGTGGAGGACTTCAAAATTTATCTATTTTTGCTTTAGGAGTTTCTCCTTACATCACAGCATCAATTATTACCCAATTTTTACAAATGGATATTATACCTTATTTTAGTGAATTAAAAGACCAAGGATATGTTGGTAGACAAAAGATGAATAAAATCAATCGTTATTTAGCAATTATCTTTGCTTTTATTCAAGCTTATGCTATATGTATGTTTTACATAAGTAGTCTTGGCACAATGGAAATTATTAAAACAGCTTTAGTTATGACAGCAGGTACAGCTTTCTGTTTATGGTTAGGCGATGAAATTACTAAAAAGGGTGTTGGTAACGGAACTTCCATGATAATCATGGCTGGTATTATGCTTAGTATGAGAAGTATTTTTACCGGAGCATATAATGCCTTTATTCATGGTTCATATAGTTTAGGTATAGGTATTGTGTTATTTATTGTCTTTATTTTAGTTTATTTATTAGTTTTAGTAGGTATTATTTATATTCAACTAGCTGAAAGAAGAATACCTATTCAATATTCAAATCGAACAACTAGTGCTTATGGTGCGCAACAAAGTTATTTACCAATTAAAATAAATGCAGCGGGAGTTATCCCTGTTATATTTGCGCAAATATTATTAACTGTTCCATCAACTATCGCGGCACTTACGAAAAGTGAAAGTGCCATGAATTTCATTAATAAATATATAATATATTCATCAAATACAGGCATGATACTTTATGTATTATTGATTATTTTCTTTGGATATTTTTATACATTTATGATTATGAACCCAGAAGAGATGAGCAAAAATCTTAATGAAAGAGGAGGATATATTCCGGGCATTAGACCAGGAAATGATACTTCGAAGTTTATTGGCTCATCAATAAGTAAACTTACAATTGTAGGTAGTATATTCTTAACAATTATTGCTATTTTACCAGTATTAGTAAGTAGATTTACATCTCTTCCTAGTACGGTTACAATTGGTGGTACAGGGTTATTAATTGTTGTTGGTGTGGCAATTGAAACATATAAACAAATTGAAAGTAGTTTATACGCTAGAAGTTATAAAGAAAAGAGAAGACGTATACGATGAAAAATGTTATTTTTATTGCTCCTCCGGCTGCCGGAAAAGGAACGCAAAGTATTAAATTAAAAGAGATGGGTTATATACATATTGCTACTGGTGATATGTTAAGAGAAGAAGTTAAATCGCAAAGTGAGCTAGGCAAAGAAATCGATGCTATAATGCAAAAAGGTGGCTTAGTTAATGATGAAATTGTCTTTGAACTCATTAAAAAGAAATTAATAAATTTGCATAGTCCATTTATTTTAGATGGTTTTCCAAGGTCTTTAAAGCAAGCTAATTTGTTAGATGAATTATTTAAGGAATTAGAAATAAATAATTATGAAGTTATTTATTTAGATATAACTTTAGAGGAAGCATTAAAAAGAGCATTAGGACGTCTTACTTGTTCTTGTGGAGCATCTTATAATATTTATTTTAAAGAATTAATGCCTAAAGTTGATGGCATTTGTGATAAATGTGGTAATGTTCTTGTTCAAAGAAAAGATGATAATGAGAATTCATTTAAGATAAGATTTGAAAATTTCTTAGATAGTACATTACCAGTTAGAGAATATTATCAACATAAAAATAAATTACATGTTATAGATGCAACATTAGATACAAATATAATTACAGATAAAATTAAGGAAATTTTAAAATGATAGAATTAAAAAGTAATCGGGAAATAGAATTAATGAAACATGCTGGGCACATTAACTTTCTAACTCATGAAGAGGTTCGCAAAAATATAAGGGTCGGTATATCAACAAAAGCTTTAAATGATATTGCTCATAAGTTTATATTGAAATCCGGTTGTGAACCATCTTTCTTAGGGTTTGAAGGTTACCCAGCAAGTATCTGTATATCTGTAAATGACGAAGTAGTACATGGCATACCTAGTAAGAGAAAATTAAAATTAGGGGATGTTGTTTCAGTGGATATTGGAGTATGTTATAAAGGTTATCACTCTGATTCTGCAAATACCTACATAATAGGAAATGCTCCAAAGGAAGTTGAAAATTTAGTACAAAATACGAAAGAGTCATTATATAAAGGATTAAGTGTGATAAAAGATGGGGTTAAAATAAGTGATATTGGTCGTGAAATTGAAAATTTTGCAAAAAGTAAAAAGTTAGGTGTGGTAAGAGAGTTAGTTGGTCATGGGGTAGGAAGAAGTATTCATGAAGACCCCGATGTACCAAATTACTATACAAAAGATAACACCAAATTAAAAAGTGGAATGGTAATTGCTGTTGAGCCGATGCTCACATTAGGTAGTCGGCAGATTTATATGGAAGAAGATGAGTGGACAATTAAAACCGAAGATGGTTTACCAAGTGCTCATTTTGAACATACAGTATTAGTTACCAAAGATGGATTTGTTATATTAACGGGAGAGTGATTAAAATTGGCAGATTCCAAAAAGAATAATAAGAATATGGCAGAATCTCAAAAAAATGATAAAATAGAGGTTGAGGGCAAAGTCGTTGAAGTTTTAAAAGGTTCAGATTATCTTGTAGAGCTTCCTAACGGACATACTGTAAAAGCCTACGTTTCTGGTAAAATGCGCATTAACATGATACGTATTCTACCGGGTGATACCGTTACAGTACAACTCTCACCTTATGATTTAACACGTGGGATAATAACATGGAATAAAAGATAGTGGAGGAAAATAATTATGAAAGTTAGACCATCAGTAAAAAAAATATGTAAAAAATGCAAAATAATTAGAAGACAAGGAAAAGTTATGGTTATCTGTGATAATCCAAAACATAAACAAGTACAAGGATAGGAGGAAAATATGGCAAGAATTAAGAATATTGATTTACCAAATGAAAAACATACTTGTATAGGTCTTACCGCAATTTATGGAATTGGTCGTCCTTTAGCAAAGACTATTTGTAAAGATGCTGGTGTAGATGAAACAAAAAAAATTAAAGATTTGACGGAAGAAGAAATTACGAATTTAAGAAAAGAAGTTGATAAATACGTAGTTGAAGGTGACTTACGTCGTGATGTTCAAATGAATATTAAAAATAAAATGGAAATTAACTGTTATGAAGGTATTAGACACAAAAAAGGTTTACCAGTAAGAGGTCAAAGAACAAATCGTAATGCGAAGACTCGTAAAGGTAAAGGTAAAGTTGTAGCTAATAAGAAAAAGGCTGGAAAGTAGAGGATAACTTATGGCATATAATAGAAGAAAAAGAAAAATTAAGAAAAATATACCGGAAGCTGAAGCACATATCCATTCAACATATAATAACACAATTGTTACTATTTCTGATAAAGATGGTAATGCAATTAGTTGGTCAAGTGCAGGAAGAATCGGTTATTTAGGAAGCAAAAAGAAAACTCCTTATGCAGCAGGTTTAACAGCTGAAGCTGCAGCAGCAGCAGCCATTGAACAAGGAGTAAAAAAAGTAGAAGTACATGTTAAAGGTTTAGGACCAGGAAGAGAAAATGCAATTCGTTCACTTCAAAGTGCTGGTTTAGAAGTAACAAGTATTATAGATGAAACTCCTGTTCCTCATAATGGATGCCGTCCACCAAAAAGACCAAGAAATTAGTGGATAAGAAAGGATGATTTGTATGATGATAAAATTTGATAAACCAGAATACAAAATTACAGATTATATTGAAAGTAACCATTTTGGCAGATTTGAATTAGAACCATTAGAAAGAGGCTTTGGTACTACCATTGGAAATGCCCTTCGCCGTGTTTTATTATCAAGTCTACCAGGCAGTGCCGTAACAAGTATTAAAATAGATGGTGTGTTACATGAATTTCAAAAAATAGAAGGTGTTGTAGAAGATGTTACTTCTATTGTTCTTGCAATAAAAGACTTAGTAGTAAAAAATCACACTGATGAAATGAAAATAATTAAATTACATGCTGATAGTGAAGGGCCTGTTACAGCAGGAATGATTGAATGTGATGCTGATGTTGAAGTTATAAATAAAGATTTAGTTATTTGTAATTTAGTTAGTGGTGGAAAAATCGATATTGAAATGACTGTTGAAAATGGTCGTGGATATGTTGATGCAAAAGAAAACAAAAAACGTTTAGAAGACGCTAAAGTTGGAACAATTGCAATAGATTCGTCATATTCACCAATTGAACTTGTCAAATATGAAGTTGAAGATACCAGAGTTGGTCAAAACGAAAATTATGATAAATTAATTATGGAAGTAACAACTAATGGTAGTATGAACCCAGAAGAAGCTTTAGCTTTAGCAGCTAAAATATTAGTTGAACATTTTAATATTATTACTGATATTAATGCAATTAGTGATTTTTCAGGTTTAATGCAAGAGAAAAAAGTTGATACAATAACAAAGACTTTAGAAACGCCAATTGAAGAAGTTGAATTCAGTGTTAGAGCATATAATTGTTTAAAAAGAGCTGGCATTCATACAGTTCAAGATTTAGTGGAAAAAAGAGAAGTTGAAGTTACAAAAATTAGAAATTTAGGAAAGAAAAGTTTAAAAGAAGTACTTGATAAAGTGGCTGATTTAGGACTTACATTTAAGGAGTAATATTATGGCATATAGAAAATTAGGAAGAGAAACAAGAATTAGAAGAAGTATTTTAGCAGGGCTTACCAAAGATGTTATAATGAATGAGTCTTTAGTAACCACTGAAGCAAGAGCTAAAGAAGTACGTAAGTTTGTTGATAAAATGATAACTTATGGAAAAAGAGGAACTTTAGTAGCGCGTCGCAAAGCTTTAGCCTTTTTACACAATGACAAAGATGTTGTTAATAAGGTATTTAATGAACTTGCCCCAAGATATAAAGAACGTAATGGGGGATATACTAAATTAATTAAAATGAGTGAACGTCGTGGCGATGATGCTCTAGAAGTTAAAATCGAATTAGTTTAATTAAAGATAAGAAAGGGTTAGAAATAATTCTTTCTTTTTTAATGTTAATAATCCTTAAGTTATTAACAAAATATTTTAAATGCAAAAATTCTTATCTTTTCTTCTATCTTAAATCATATTTATATGGTAAAATAATTAGTAGTAGAAATATAAAATTAGAGGTGTGTTATGGCAAAAGTTATTTCGTTAGTAAATCAAAAAGGTGGGGTTGGTAAGACAACAACAAGTATTAATTTAGCTGCGGCTTTAGGAAAAGAAGGGAAAAAAGTTTTATTAATTGACTTAGACCCGCAAAGTAATGCTACAACAGGTTTAGGTCTTAATTCTAATGATTTTGAACATGATATTTATGAAGTTATTACTAATAAATGTAGTATAGAAGAAGGAATTATAAAAACAAGATTTGATAATTTAGCTATTATTCCTTCCACTTTGAATTTAGCCGGAGTCGATGTTGAATTTGTTAAAAAGATGTTAGAAGACCAAAAATTTCATCAAAATGAACAATTAAAAAATGCCATTAGTAAAGTAAGACATATCTTTGATTATATTATTATTGACTGTCAACCATCACTAGGGCTTGCCACGATGAATGCTTTAGTAGCTAGTGACTCTGTTATAATACCTGTGCAATGTGAATTTTTTGCTCTTGATGGAATTACCCAATTATTAAATTCAATTATAATGGTTCAATCTAGTATGAACCCAACACTTAGAATTGAAGGGGTATTATTAACAATGTTAGATGGAAGAACCAATATTGGCTTAGAAGTTATTGAAGAAATTCGTAAATATTTTAAAGATAAAGTTTTTAATACTATTATACCTCGGTTAGTAAGATTAGTCGAAGCTCCATCTCATGGTCAACCAATTAATGAATATGACCCAACAAGTCGGGCAACGGAAGCATATCATAATTTAGCAAAGGAAGTGATAAGTAGAAATGGAAACTAAGAAAAAAGCTTTAGGAAAAGGATTAGAACAATTATTTACCAATAACGTTATTGATTTTGATAATTTTGAAAAAGAAATTGTATCAGAAAATAAAAATAATGTTGTGAATATCAAATTAGATGAAATTAGAAGTAATCCTTATCAACCACGGAAAACTTTTAACGAAGATAGTTTAAGAGAACTTGCAACTTCCATTAAAGAATATGGAGTTGTTCAACCAGTTATTGTTAAAAAAAGTATTAAAGGTTATGAATTAATTGCGGGAGAAAGAAGATGCAAAGCATCAAAGTTAGCAGGTTTAACTGAAATACCGGCAATTATAAAAGAGTTTACTGACCAAGAAATGATGGAAATAGCTTTAATTGAAAACATTCAAAGAGAAGATTTAAATCCTATTGATGAAGCTAAAAGTGTGTTAAATATTATTAATTTAAGAGGAATTACCCAAGAAGAATTTGCTTTAAAATTTGGGAAAAGTAGAAGTTATATTACTAATCTTTTAGGTTTATTAAATTTACCTAATAACATTCAAAATATGGTTATAAAAAGAGAAATTTCTGCTTCTCATGCAAGAGTTCTAAGTAAGTTAAATGATGAAGTCCAAATCGAAGAATTAGCGAAGAGAATAGTTAAAGAAAATTTAAATGTTCGTGAACTTGAAAATTTAGTTAATAATAAAGATATTGTTAAAAGAAAACCAATAGCTACACCACCAAAAGAGCCAAAATTTCATATATATGAAAATATTATTAGTGATAAAATAGGTAATAAAGTGCGGATTAATAAAAATAAATTAGAAATTAGTTTTAATTCTTTAAAAGATTTAGAAAGAATTATGGAGATATTAAATATTTCTATCGGTGATGATTAATGATAACTTATAATTTAAATGATAAAGTTATTATGAAAAAGAAACATGCCTGTGGAAGTAATCTTTGGAAAATAACAAGAGTTGGGGTTGATATTAAAATTAAGTGTGAAAATTGTGGACGGGAAATAATGATGGACCGTTTAGAATTTCAAAAGAAGTTAAAGAAGGTGATAAATGATGAAGCGAAAGAAAAAGAATAAAGGGCCTCTTCATCCCCTTATGATTTATGTTTTAATGATATTTATAATTATAATAATAAGTGGGTTTTTAAAAATTATTGATGCTCAAGCTACATTTTATTCAGTTAACAATATTACGCTTGATTTAATGCCTAGAACTGAAGTTGTAAAATCATTATTTAGTTTAAGTGGTATTAAATATATTTTTACAAGTACAGTTAATAATTTTGCTAATTTTACCGTTTTATCTAATTTAATAATCTTACTTATGGGAATTAGTATAATGGATAAAAGTGGTTTTTTACAAACAGCCATTACAATTACAACTAAAAAATTAAAAAAGAAGACGGTTACTTTTATCTTTGTCTTAATTTGTCTTCTTTCAAGTATCTTTGGTGATTTATCTTATTTAATTTTTATGCCTTTAGGAGCTTTATTATTTTACTATGGTAAAAGAAATCCTGCTATTGGTATTATTTCATCTTTTGCGGCCTTATCCATAGGAAGTAGTATTAATATGTTTTTTACTAGTTCTGACTCAGGGTTACTTAATTATACTTTACTAGCTAGTCATACGCTTAATTCAAGTTATACTATTCATAATCTTGGTTTAATTGGAATTATGACTGTAGCTGTGTTACTTTTAGCATATATAATAACAGCTGTTACGGAAAACATTATTGTTAAAAAATTACCAAAATATGAATTTACGGAAAGAGAACTTGAAGAAGATATTGTAACGAAAAGTGAACAAAAAGGAATGATATATGCTTGTGGTAGTGCTTTTATTTATTTAATTATTTTCATATATAGTATTATTCCCGGTCTTCCTTTAAGTGGAGCGTTACTCGATTATAGTCAAGTTAATTATATTGATAAATTATTTAGTGTTAATTCCTTCTTTAGTAATGGTTTTATCTTTGTAGTAACAATGTTATTTATTATTTTAGGTTTATTTTATGGAATTGGCGTTAAAAGTATCAAAAACCATCATGATTTTTGTGATAATTTAGGTCATTCTCTTGATGGAATTGGTAATATGTTAGTTATGATTTTCTTAGCTTCGGCTTTTATCAGTATTTTTAAAGAGTCGAATATTGGTAATGTTTTAGTTGCCTCAATTGGGGGAATTATAACGGATGCTGGTTTTCTTGGTTTACCTTTAATTATTTTGATTTTTATTGGGGTTGCTATCTGTAATATTTTTGTTCCAAGTAGTGAACTTAAGTGGTATTTATTATCATCTTCAGTGGTACCAATTATGATGCAAGCAGAAATGACACCGGAATTTGCCCAAATAGTCTTTCGATTTGCTGAAGCTAGTACCATGAATATAACACCACTTCTTGCCTATTTTATTGTTTATTTAGCTTTCTTAGAAAAATATAATCAAGATAGAGAAAATAAAATTAGAATGGTTGATGCTCTTAAATTACAATTACCATATACATTAATTATTAGTTTTACTCTTTTAATGCTTTTAATAATTTGGTATTTAATTGGATTACCACTTGGAATTGGAGCTTTTCCAACTATATCTTAAGGGAGGTTTTATAATGAGTTTGAAAGCAGGAATTGTGGGTTTACCTAATGTTGGTAAATCAACGTTATTTAACGCCATAACAAAAAAGCAAATTTTAGCAGCTAATTATCCATTTGCAACAATTGAACCTAATGTAGGAATTGTTATTGTGCCGGATACACGACTAGATTATTTAGTAAAATTATATAATCCTAAAAGTGTTGTGCCAACAACTTATGAATTTATTGATATTGCCGGGTTAGTAAGCGGGGCTAGTACTGGTGAAGGGTTAGGTAATAAATTTTTATCACATATAAGAGAAGTTGATGCAATTGTTCATGTTGTGCGTTGCTTTGATGATGAAAATATTACCCATGTTGAAGGGAAAACGGACCCGATTAGAGATGTGGAAATAATTAATACCGAACTTGCTTTAGCAGATTTAGAAATTGTTGAAAATAGATTAGGTAAGTTAGAGAAAAAAGCCGAGACAACGAAAGATAAAGAAGCTGTTAAAGAAGTAAGTATTTTAAAAAGAATAAAAGAAGGTTTAGAACAAAATATACCAATTCGCTTACTTGATTTTACAGAAGATGAGTTATTATTAATTAAAAATTTTAATTTTATTACTGCCAAAAAAGTTATTTATCTTGCCAATGTATCAGAAGAAGTTGCTGAACTAGGTGATAATGATTATACATTACAATTAAAAAGTTATACAGAGAAAGAAAATTCAAGTGTTATCGTTATGTGTGCTCAATTAGAAAGTGAACTAGCTTCTTTAGAAGATGAAGAGAGAGATTTATTTTTAAAAGAAGTTGGAATAACTAGTAGTGGACTTGACAAACTTATCTTTGCGACTTATGATTTACTTGGACTAGCAACATTCTTTACCTCAGGAGCAGATGAATGCCGGGCATGGACATTTAAAAAAGGAATGAAGGCGCCGGAATGTGCAGGATTAATTCATAGTGATTTTGAACGTGGTTTTATCAAAGCTGAAGTTATGAGTTTTACGGATTTAGAGAATGCTGGTAGTGAATTAAAAGTAAAAGAAAATGGTCGTCTTCGGTTAGAAGGTAAAGATTATTTAATGGAAGATGGCGATATAGTATATTTTCGTTTTAATGTTTAGAGAGGGGAAATTTATGAATAATTATGGTGATATAATAAAAAGAATGGAAGATTTAATTATTTTAAGTAGCCAAAAGTATAATGCTTTAAATAATGCTGAAGATAGAAAAAATAATTTTGTAAAAATGTTTAATTATAATATCTATATTGATTATGTTAAAGAATTTCAAATGCTTCTTGGCATTGAGAATACCTTTTATTTTTTAAAAAATAAAACTAATCTTGAAGCGAAAAATAATGAATTAATCGAAATTTGTAAAAATAATTTAGGGGGACCTAATGGACAATACTATAATTTAATAATGAATATGCTTATTGATGTTAAAGGAAAAAAAGCCCATCAAATATTAGAATATGATGGTTATTATGTTGCTATAAATAATTATGATTATTTTATTTCATTATGTAAAAAGTTAGGTATAGGTCCCGGAAGAATGATAAGTGATTTTTCTAAAGATGAAGGGAAAAAATATATTCAAAAATCTTTTGAAAATCGTAAAGAACAAATGGCACGAATTAATAAAATATTAGATGAAAGAAAGAAAATTATTGATTATGTTGAGCCAGGGTTATTAATCGATTCAGAATTTAGAGATATGATATACTTAGGTATAAATGGTAATTTATCTTTTGAAATAGTAAGGTCATTACAAAAATTTTATTCAAAAGAAAAATTTAGAGCTTTACTTGGAGCTTTAGAAAAATGGCAAATTTTTAATAATAATGAACTTAATATTTTACGTTCCCAAATCGATGTAAAAATAGATGTTGTTTCCGGTGTTGAAGATTTAGTAGCGTTTTTTTCTCAAAAAGAAGGCGTCGATGTCGATGCTTTAAAAATTTTAATTCCGGATATAGGTATTCAAAACTATAATTATTTAATATATGAATTAAATAGATTAGGTACAATTAATTTAGAAAATAAAGTAGAACCTGAAGTTAATATGGGTGGAAGAAAATGAAAAGTAGGTTAATGGCCTACTTTTTTACTTTTAATATAATATAGATAATAATACCTATTAGGATTACTGAACTAGGTATAATATAAATTAAATACTTAGAAAAAGAATTATTATTATTATTATTTTCTTTTTTATTAAGCATTTCTAATTCTTTTTGTTTTTCTTTGTCTTTCTCTTTTTCTCTTTCCAATTCTAATTCTTTTTCTTGTTCAATTTCTTTTAACAATTTTAAATTTTCAAACATATCATTTTTATTAATATCTTCACCAACAGTAGAGCGATATAAACCAAATTCACATGGGGAATAAGTTTTAATATCGGTTGCTTTTGTAAATTGATTATTATTTCCTTTTAACCATTTGGTAAACCAAGTATATTGTTGCGATAAGTGTTTACTATATCCTTCTTTAGAAACTTCATAAGCTGTTTTTCCATTAAAATAAGAAAGAGGGGTATCATAATCCATAATTATTTGATTTTCTTTATATAAATGAAGATAAGTTTTAGGGGTATTCCAAATACCATATTTACTTAATGTTTCACTATCATAAGTTGGGTCAAAAGCTTTTTCTAAAGCATCTTTTAAAGTATATGTATTTAAGATATGTTGACCATGAGAATACTCACCATTCTCATCATGACCAACAACAACTTGAGGTTTAAATCGTCTTAACATTTCAACTTGAAATTTAGTTGCATCATCAACTGTTAAGCCAGCATTTTTTAAATTGTTAATTGCCCAATTTAAATTTTCAGAGTAAGCATCAGGGATAATTCCAATAATCGGATAATGTCTTATACCAACCGTATATAAACCATGCAATTGTTCATGTAAACGTTTAGTATTATCATAATGATTAGTGTAATAAACAACTTCTACTTCAGCTCCTTTTGCTACATAAGTAGGAAGAAGGCCTAGAAAAAATAATTGTTCATCATCACTATGGGTAGAAAATAATAATAAATCAGCTTGTTTACATGGTGGTTCCCAAACTTCAACAAAATCCGGTAATTCTCCTTCTCCTAAAACATAAATTTCAGCAATTTTAACATCTTCATCATAAGTAAGAGTTAAATTTTTACTAATACCAATATTTTTTTCAATATCAATATATTCATGTAAAAATGAATTACTACCAACCGCCATTGTTTTATCATAACTTACTAATGTTCCTGTTTGACTAGCTCTTTCATAAATAATATATAATCCATAAATATCTTCATTATTAGAAATAGTTATAGAATTATTTTTATTTACAGTATTAAAAGATAATTCATTATTATCAATTATTCTTTTATTAATAACTTCATTACCTAATTTTATTTCACTAGTAGAAGTAATATCACTAGCTAAAACAATTGAGGGAGTTAGTAATAATAGTAACCATAATTTCTTCATAATTAACTAACATTCCTTTCTATCGTCCTTTCAGTCCTCTGAAAGGCACAAATTGAATTGAAAAAATTTTATT
>CANQIY010000013.1 GCA_947624125.1 uncultured Bacilli bacterium
AACTAATTTCCTTTAACTTGATTCATTACTTCTTCAGCAAAGTTATCATTTCTTTTTTCCATACCTTCGCCTACTTCATAACGGTACATAGCATTTACAACGCCACCATTTTTGGCAACATAATCTTTAATTGCTACATCATTATCTTTAATAAATGGTTGTTCAACTAAACAAATTTCTTTATAAAATTTCTTAATTCTTCCTTCTACCATTTTTTCCGCAATTTCAGCTGGTTTGCCTTCATTCATGGCTAATTCTTTTTGAACTTTTCTTTCTTTTTCTAAAACGTCACTAGGAACGCTTTCAATATTTAAATACATTGGTTTCATTGCGGCAGCTTGCATAGCTACTTCTCTTGCCACATTACTATCAGCACCCTTTAAAACAACTAAAGAAGCGATTTTACCACCCATATGTAAATAATCACCAAAAACTTCATCATCATTTTTAGTAACTATTTCAAAACGACGTAATGATAATTTTTCGCCTATTTTAGCTACCATAGATACGATATAATCACCAATTTTACCTTCTTTTGTTTCAACTTCTTTGGCTTCATCTAAAGTTTTGGCATCACTTTTTAGTAAACCTTCACCTATAACATTAATCATGTTAATAAATTCTTCATTTTTTGAAACAAAATCAGTTTCGGAATTAACTTCTAAAATAACAGCTTTATTTCCATCGATAAAGATACTTGCTAATCCTTCGGCGGCAATACGACTTTCTTTTTTCAAAGACTTTGCAATTCCTTTTTCTCTTAAATAATTCATTGCTTCTTCCATGTTGCCATTACATTCAGCTAAAGCCTTTTTACAATCCATCATTCCTGCTCCAGATGTTTCACGCAATTCTTTAACCATACTTGCAGTAATTTCCATAAATATTCCTCCTTTTTATTTATTTAAATTATCAATTAATTCTTCTTTTTTCATAGTACTATAGCCTTTAATTCCAGCTTCTTTGGCCATAGATTTTAATTCTGCTAAAGTTTTAGTACTTAAATCTTCTTTTTCTTCCTTTTTTTCTTCTACTACTTCTTTAGCATTTTCCTTTTGAACTTTTTCTTTTTTATGATGAGAATGTTTCTTATCTTCTTCCTCATCTTCATCTATATCTTCTTTTTTAGCTTGGTCAAATTTTTCAGACTTGATAAGTTCTTCCATCCGAACTTCTTCTTTAGTTGTACCTTTTTTGTCTTCTTCGCTAATGTAATCAACTACTTCTAAACCATTTGCTTCACAAATAGCATTGTTTAAAACACCTAACATAACTTTAATTGAACGAACTGCATCATCATTACCAGGAATGACAAAATCAACATCATCAGGGTCACCATTTGTATCAACAATACCGAAAACAGGAATATTTAACTTTCTTGCTTCTTTAACAGCATTGTATTCTTTCTTTGGGTCAACTACGATTAATGCTTGAGGAAGTTTGTCCATGTCTCTAATACCACATAAAATACGATTTAATTTATCATATTCTTTTTTAAGACCAATGACTTCCTTTTTAGGTAAAACTTCAAATTTACCTGATTTTTCCATTTCTTCGATTTCTTCTAATCTTTTTACACGACGACGAATTGTTCTAAAGTTAGTAAGGGTTCCACCTAACCATCTTTCTGTTACATAAAAAGATTTACTACGCGTTGCTTCTTCGATGCAAACTTCACTAGCTTGTTTCTTTGTTCCTACAAATAAGAACTTACCACCATTTTCAGCAATTGCTTTGATTTCATCGTGAGCTTTTTCTAATAACTCTTGGGTTTTTTGCAAGTCAATAATATATATATCTTCTCTTGCTGTAAAGATATACTCTTTCATTTTGGGATTCCATCTTTTTGTTTGATGACCAAAATGAACTCCAGCTTCTAATAAATAACTCATAGAAACTACGGCCATAATATTTCACTCTTCCTTTCGTTTTCTCTTCTTAACTTTTTTAACCATTTAGATACCACTTAAATTAAGCACTCGGTCTAAACTAAAAGTTAATGTTTATTC
The DNA here is from genome assembly GCA_947624125.1 of uncultured Bacilli bacterium. Taxonomy (GTDB): domain Bacteria; phylum Bacillota_I; class Bacilli_A; order RF39; family UBA660; genus SIG200. The sequence continues at coordinate 2,010 of CANQIY010000013.1, forward strand.
GACTTAAAACAGCCAAAATTATTTTACCAAATAAATATTTACTATGCAAGTAAAATTATTCTTGTAAAATTATTCTTGTAATAACTTAATTAATAAAATTGATTCAAGTAATAAAGACAACCCTGGTAATATTAAAATATAATTAATGCTATTATTACCAGCAAATAAACTTACAATTAATAAAATCAAATATCCAATACATCTTGTGATAGCAAAAATAACATCTCTTGTTAAATAATATTCCGCTTTATTTTCTTTAGCCAAATATTTGCTATTACTTAAATTAAAGACGGTATGGTCTGAAATCAAATTAATAAAACCAATAAATGTATGCATAACAATAAAATAAGTAATAAACATTCCTAATGTATTAAAGAAAGCCAAACCAATTAAAGATGCACATGATAAAATTCCACTAATAATAAGTAAAGGTTTAAACTGTTCTTTTTTAATCTTATATGTAAATATTAAACAAGTTATCAGTAATAAAAAGGACGCTATACTATCTACTATACCTAAAGATAAATTATTACTAAAGTTTTTGATTTTAATAATTGTTACAATTGTTAACATTACGCCAGAAGCATATGTAAATCCAGATAAAGCAGGAATTGTTAAAGCTTTTTTAACTTTTTCATTTTTCTTTAAGCTTTTAATAAACTTCTTTAATTCAAATTTTTTATCATTATATTCTAAATCTTTCATATAGAAAGATAATACAAACATGATAATAAAGAAAATAAAGAATATTTTACCTACATTTGTATAACTAGTATAAGTTAGGGCAACCCCCAAAATAAGAGGTACAATAATGGAAACTATTTCATTTATAATATTTAAAACACCATTATATTTTTGTCTATTAGCATTAGTAACTTTCTCAGAATCTAAAATATTCTTTGGAAAAAAGAAGAAACCATCAGCTATTCCCTTAGTAATACCAATAAGATAAATATAATCTATCATTCGTTCTTTCAAAAGCATAATTAAAGCAACATAAATGGCCTGTAAAGATATACCTATTCTAAAAAAGGGAACTTTTATGTTATGTTTCATGGCACTTCTAATAATGTAAAAACCAATACCAACAAATAAATATAGAGTTAAATAATATTTAGCTAATGGTTCTACTTCATAATTTGCAACTTCAAAAAAATAAAACACAAAGAAAGTATCAAAATAAATAGTTACAATATTTTTTAAATTTTCAATAATAAAAATTGCTTTACTTTCATTCATCACTATCACCTTTACTACTTAAACATCCACAATAATCTTGACGATATAAATTATATTTTTTAGATAATTCAATACTTTTTTTATAACCATCTTTTTTCTTAAAATCACTATATAACCATTTTATATCATATTTTTTCGCTAAATTTTCTCCTAATTTATTAATCAACTTAGCATTTTTATAAGGGCTTACCGTTAATGTTGTACCAAAATAATCAAAGTTATTTTCTTTAGCTACTTTCGCAGTTTTTTCTAATCTTATAGCATAACAGACATGACAACGAACACTACCTTCTTTATATTCTCTTAAATTACTTACTTTATTTACATATTCATCATGTAAATATGGTATATCTAAAATATGAATATCACTTTTTAACTCATTTATTAATCTTATTTGTTCTTTTTTTCTTTTAATATATTCTTCCTCTGGTTCAATATTGGGATTGTAATATAAAACTGTTATATCAAAAAAATCTTTTAAATATGTAATGACATAACTAGAACATGGCCCACAACAACTATGTAATAATAATCTTGGCTTTTCTTTTAACTGAGTTATTATATTTTCTAAAACTTTATTATAATTTATATTACCTTTCATACCTATACCCCATAACAATTATTAAAATGATTATTTTCACTATTACTATCTAAATATAGACAACCTCTAACATCACCATTTTTACTTACAATGGCTTCAAAAATACCTAAATAATCATTAAATTTTTCAATATTTAATGTATTAATATAAACATTATTACCATCATTCATTCGAAATAGAAAACGTTTATCATCGACTACTTTTTCTAAGACTATACTAGGACTATACTCTATTTCACTAATTAAAGCAATGTTTTCATCTTTAATTTTAGCAAATTTAGTAATAAATTCTTTATAAATATTTTCTGGAACATAATTTATTAAGGTTGGTATACCTAAAAAATCATTTTTGTCAATTTCTTTCCCACTAGCTAAAACCGTTTTTTTATTGTTAAGATTATAAAATAAAACTTTATCTTCGGTAATTTCAATTGTTAAAGTTCCCCATATATTTTTATGAATTTTAGCATCTTTTACTAATTCTAATTTCATTAAATTTTTTTTAATTTTTGAACTATTAAGACGAAATATTTGTAAATTATCAGTATCTAAATAAGCCATTAATTCACTATCTTTTAAATAATTATTACCGATAAAATTTACTTCTTTTACAGGCATTTGCCATAAATAATAACCAATACTTATTAGTAAATAAGATGCTAAAAGGATAGTTAATAACCCTCTTAAACGAAGTTTCTTTTTCTTAACAACCTTTTTTTCTTTCATAATTTAATCCCACTTTACTATTATTTGTTCTAATTCTAACATAATTTTTGTTTCTTTGTATACCCTATCTTGAATTATTTTAATTAAATCTTTAATATCTTTACTTGTTGCCTTTCCCTTATTAACAATAAAATTAGCATGTTTCATAGAAACATAAGCATCATTTACATGAAATCCTTTTAAATTAGCTTGTTCGATTAAAGCCCCGGCAAAATGACCTTCTGGATTTTTAAAAACACTACCAGCATTCTTTTCATCTAAAGGTTGACTGTCTCTTCTTTTTTGATTATTTTCTTGCACTATTTTTAAAAGGTCTTCTTTTATTCCTTTTTCTAATTTAAAAAAACCTTTAACAATGATATCTTTATTTTCTTTAAAAATAGTATGTCGATAAGCTAAATTGATTTCTTCTTTTGATAAATCAATTAACTCTCCATCTCGAATAACCACTACTTTTTCAATATTATCATAAATAGTATGATTTTTAACCCCAGCATTGCCATATAAAGCACCACCTAAAGTACCCGGTATTCCACTTAAATACTCTAATCCCTTTAAATTATTATTAATTGTTAATTGAATTAATTTATTTAAACTAATGCCACATTCAGCTTCCACATATTCATCGGTTATTTTTACATTTTGTAATTCTTCTAAAACAATAATGATACCATCAAATGGTTCATCAGGTAAAATGACATTTGCGCCCTTTCCTAAAATATAATATGCTAAATTTTTTTCTTTTATATATTTTAAAAGGTCTATCAAACTTTCAATATTCCTAACTTTAAGTAAATACTTCGTCTTTGTTTTTAAACCATATGTATTATATTTTTCTAAAGAAACATTTTCTTCTAAAACACCAAAATTACTTAACATGTTCAATTAACTCCTTTATTTCTTTATATATAATATCACTACTTTTAATATTCTTGTATTGTGATAAATTTTTTTGTAATTTTTGATATTCAGCATTATTTTGGAACAATTCTTTTACTCTTTTATATAATTCATCGCTATCTAAATTTTTTTCTTCAATCATTATTGCTAAATTTTCTTTCTCTAAACTTAAGGCATTATAATATTGATGATTATTAGCAACATTTGGACTCGGAATAATTATGGAAGGAATTTTCGCCATTAGAATCTCTGCTAAAGTGCCAGCTCCCGCTCTTGCAATAATTAAATCACAAGAAGAAAATAACGATGATAAATTATCTAAATAAGGAATTACTTTAATATTTTTGGCAAAATGATTATTCTTTACTGTTTCTTCATAATTTTCTTTACCCGTAATAAATAATACTTCATAATCTTCTTTTTCACTTAATTCTAAAAATTTGTTCAATTTTTCATTGAGACCACTGCTACCTAGGGAACCGGAAGTTATCAATAATAACTTCTTATCTTTACTAAAACCTAAACTTTCTTTTTTTAATGGTTTTTCATTTAAAATATTATCCCCACTAGGATTACCCGTATAAATACAATTAACCTCTTTAGCAAAATATTTATTACTATCTTTAAAGGATGTAAAAACGGCATTCACTCCCCGGCTTAAAAACTTATTAGTCTTACCAGGAATACTATTTTGTTCATGAATAACACATAATTTTTTTTCCGCTCTTGCTGCCATAATAACAGGAAGCGTAACATAACCACCTACACCTACTACAATATCCGGTTGAAAATTTTTTATAATTTGCCGACATTCTTTATAGGCAACGATGACATGTTTAATATTGGCAATATCTTTAAAAGGATGTCTTTTATTAAATCCATATATTTTAATAGCTTGATATGGAATATTCTTTTCCGGCACAATTTTATTTTCCATTCTATTATGTGTTCCTATGTATAATACTTCAAAATCTTTTTCACTTTTTTGAAATTTAGATATTATAGCTAAAGCTGGATAAATATGTCCCCCAGTTCCGCCTGCAGAAATTATCATTTTCATGGTATCACCTATTTAAATTATACAAGTATCTCTTAACAAATTCAATGTTTTTTCTTTCCTAATACATTATATACTTTTTTTTTATTTTTATTAAAAAAGTCTTTCTAAATAAGACTCTTTACTATTTGATAAACTTCTTCACTTATTTCTTTAATATCTTTTATTTTATCATTAGAAACACATTCTATTTTTTTAAAATCATATAACTTTGCCATTTCTAAATAAGCATTTTCAGCATTAACTAAATTTTCAGTAGAGCTTTCATGCTCATCTATCTCCGTCCGATTTTTTTGTAATTCTTTGGCATATTTGTATGGCATATGTAAAAAAATACTAATATCCGGCTTCGGTAATTCTAATAATTCATACTCTAATTTTTCTAACCATTTAAACATTTCTAAACGTTCTTCTTTATTTTTTATTTTTCCCGCTTGATGTGCCATATTAGATGGAACATAACGGTCTAAGATAACAATATAATCATCTTGTAAATATTTATTTATTGCCTCTAAATTATAAAGACGGTCAGCAGCATAATATAATGATGCTACTTTAGGTGAAACATTATTAGCACCCTCTTTAAACCATCCTTTGCAAATTGATGGCTTACCTAAATATGGACCACCAATAATTTTACCCGTCGGTGTATCATACATAGGAAATGATAATTTAATAACTTTATAACCATCATTTTGAAGGGCTTCTTTCAACATATCACTTTGGGTAGCTTTTCCTGAACAATCTGTTCCCTCAATTACTATTAATTTACTCATTTTCCATCTCCTATTAATGTGCCAATATTCTTTCCTTTAAAATAATCTTCAATATGCGTATAATCATTAAAATTTAGCACTAAAATTTTAATTCCCTTTTCTTGACATTTTTTTATCGCATATAAATCCATTACTTGATAATTATTATTAATAACATCTTGATAAGTTAAAAAAGAAAATTTATGTGCTTCTTTATTAACTCGCGGGTCACTATCATATACTCCATCAACATTAGTAAGTTTAATTATTAAATCAGCATCAAGCATGAAACCCGCTAAAGCTGTTCCTGAATCAGTGGAATAACCACTTTTACCGATACCACCACCAAATATTACAACATAACCTTTATTATAATATTCAGCTACTTCATTTTCCTCGTATTCTTCTATTAAACCCGGAAAGGAAAATGGCGTCTTCACAATATTTTTAATATTACTTTTTTTAAAATAATCACTAACATAAATAGCATTCATAATTGTTCCTAATAAACCAATTGTATCTCTATCTAAAGCTTCCATGTCTAAATGTTCTCTTCCTCTAAAAAAATTACCTCCCCCAATAACAATAGCCACTTCATGATTTTTTAAAAGCATTTGAACTAAACATTTAAGCATTTCCAACTTTTTAGTATCTACTAATTTTTCATTTTCTTTAAGGGCTTCCCCACTAACTTTTAATACTATCCTACTCATATTTTTCTTGTTAAAGTAATCCCTTCGTTAAAATTACATGGAGCCACACAAGAATAATCAGGGAATGTACAACGAGCGCCATGATTATACCTCTTTAATTTTTTATACAAAGCAACATTGCCCTTTTTTTCTAAATTTGCTAATTCTTCTTGTAATGCCATTTTTGTTGGCTCTGAGAAATCTACATTATTAAACCGTTCTAATCTTTTATATGTCACAACATTAGGGTCTTTTTCTAAATTCATTAAATATTTTTGTAATGTTACTTTCGTTTGTTCCATGACTTCTAATTGTGCACTGGTACATAGTCTTTCTTTTGCTTTTAAGATGAAATCATCCATTGTTCCCATTTCATATATACCGACCTTTTCTCCTTGAGGAAATTTATCCTTAACACTCATCATATCAGCAATATAATCTTCTTTTAACGTTTCGGTATTTAAAATAGGTGGAACAAAAGGAGCAAATATTTTTAACCTTTCACATTCATAATGCAAAGTTCGACTTCGCTCAGCTTGAGCCAAAGATGACCATGATGAACGATAATAAGTAGCATAATTTTCGCCGAAATGTTCTTGTTTTTGTTCTAGATTTTGTCCAAATAATGATAAATTTCTCTCTTTTTCATTCCTCATCAAACGTTCATCTAAAACATTTTTTTCTTTAATGATATTTATAAATTTTTCCATTTCCATGGCAAGTCGGCTTTCAAAATAATCATTATGATTATGATTAATGATATACTCTTCCATCCATGAAACAATGTAATTTATTTGTCTTAAAGACGTCGTATAAATAAGTTCAGTTGGCATAAACACAGTTACAAAATATCGAGCATTTTCTTGTGCTAATTTTTCGATTTTACTTGCATTTAAACAACTATATTCATTAGAAATTAATTTTTTAAAAATTTCTAACCATTTATTATATAATTGCATTTCTTTTTCTGTAATAACTGAACCATCACTTGCAACTATTTTTGTATATCTTGCTGACCTTTCACTCGTTGTATACATTTTTTCATTATTTAAAACCATTGCTAATATTTTTGGAACATTTTGCAAATAAAAACTTATATAAACATGGTCATATATACTGTGATGTCCATTTGTTAACGTTCTGTTAACTCTTCTTTCTGTTTTCTTATCACTTTCTTTTAAAGTATGACTATAACCTTCTTCATCATAACAGATACCTGCAATTTTTCCGCAAAAAAGCAAAGCTTTTTCTTTCTCAAATAACCCATCTTCATTAACAAAATGATTTGGTAATAAATCTATTTTCATCTTTTCCATTTGTACCTCTTTTACTAATATTTTAACGGATATTTTCTCGTTATTTTTAAAACTTCCCCTTTCAATTTTTCTAAAATTTGTTCATTATCTTTATTTTTTAAAGCTTCATCAATAATTTTAGCAATAAAAACAAAATCTTGTTCTTTTAAACCTCTTGTTGTCATAGCGGGGCTACCAATTCTAATTCCACTTGCTATCGTCGCTTTTTGAGTTTCATTAGGAATTGTATTCTTATTAACTGTAATGTGAATTCTATCTAAAAGTACTTCTGCTTCTTTACCTGTAATACCAACACTTCCTAAAACATCAAGTAGTATTAAATGATTATCTGTTCCCCCACTTATAACATGATAACCAAGTCTTATAAACTCATCACTCATTGCCTTAATATTTTTTATAACTTGCATTTGATAAAGTTTAAAATTGGGTTGTAAAGCTTCATAAAAGCATTCCGCTTTCGCAGCGATAACATGCATTAATGGTCCTCCCTGAATTCCGGGAAAAACAACTTTATCTATTTTTTTAGCAATTTCTTCATTATTAGTTAAAATAATTCCACCACGAGGTCCTCTTAACGTTTTATGGGTTGTTGATGTAACAACATCAGCATAAGGAATTGGCGATGGATGCAAATTCGCCGCAACTAAACCGGCAATATGAGCCATATCGACAAACATATAAGCTCCAACTTCATCACAAATCTCTCTTATTTTAGCAAAATCAATTGTCCTCGAATAAGCTGAAGCACCAGCAATAATCATTTTTGGTTTTTCTTTTTTAGCTAATTCTCTTAAAGCCTCATAATCAATCATTTCGGTTTTTGAATCAACATCATAACTTACTATTTCATAATCTACTCCACTAAAATTAAGCTTATAACCATGCGTTAAATGGCCACCATGACTTAAATTCATTCCCATAACTTTATCCCCATGTTGTAAAAGAGCTCGGTAAACCGCCATATTAGCTTGGGAACCACTATGAGGCTGAACATTAGCAAAATTAACATGAAATAATTTTTTAACATATTCTATAGCTTTTGTTTCAAACATATCTATGTATTCGCAACCACCATAATAACGTTTCCCCGGATAACCTTCTGCATATTTATTGGTTAGTATACTTCCCTGTAATTCCAAAATACTTTTTGAAACATAATTTTCTGAAGCAATTAATTCAATATTATCTTGTTGTCTTTTCTTTTCTAATTTTAACGCCGCACTTAAATATTTATCCATTTTTCTTCTCCTTTGCTAAATTTACTAAATTATCTAAGACCATCGCAATAGTCATTGGTCCAACTCCTCCTGGAACTGGTGTTATAAAAGATGCCTTTTTAGAAACATTATCAAAATCAACATCACCAATTACTTTACCATCAACTCTAGAAATGCCAACATCAACAACTATAGCTCCCTTTTTAACCATATCTTCCGTAATAAAATGTGGTTTACCAACAGCACTAATAATAACATCGGCTTCTTTCGTTATTTTGGCTAAATTTTCGGTTTTGCTATGACACATAACAACTGTCGCATTTTTCGCTATTAATAAATGAAATAAAGGTTTGCCAACAATATTACTTCTATTAATGAGACACACATTTAATCCTTCTAAATCAATATTATAAGCCTCTAATAAACGAATAATTCCTTTGGGAGTACAAGCTACATTATGCGGATTACCTAAGCATAAATTACCCATAGATATACTAGAAAAACCATCTACATCTTTGTTTTCAGCTATTAAATCAAAGCATTTTTTCTCATCAATTGTCTTCGGTAGAGGACTTTGAACTAATATTCCTGTTACACTTTCATCATTATTTAATTTTTTTATAAGTCTTAAAACTTCTTCTTCCTCTACTGTATCATCTAAATGATATAACTCCGTAGCAATTCCAGCGTTTTCACATTTTTTGATTTTATTATTAACATATATCGAACTTGCTTCATTATTGCCAACCCAAATTATCGCTAATTTAATTTTTAAATGTTTACTTTTTATTTCTTCTTTTAAATTATCTCTAATCTCTTTACTTACTTTTTTTCCATCTAATAAAGTCATATTAATCCTCCTTAAAAAAGCCAATGTTATAAACAATGCCTAAACTACGATAAGCTTTTTCAGTAGCAATACGGCCACTTCGTGTTCTTTTAATAAATCCCTCTTGTAATAAATAAGGTTCAATGACGTCTTCAACTGTTGTAACTTCTTCCCCAATACTTGTCGCAATGGTTTCAACACCAACAGGTCCTCCATTAAATTTTTCAATTAAACTCGTTAAATATTCTCTATCTAAATTATCAAGTCCGGAATCATCAACATGTAGTCTCTTTAATGCTTGCTTGGTAATATCTAAATCTATCTCCCCACTGCCTAATACTAAAGCAAAATCTCGTACTCTTCGAAACAACCGATTAGCTACCCGCGGAGTTTTTCGACTTCTTTTCGCAAGTTCCATCGCTGCATCATCAGTAACATTAATATCAAAAACTCTACCACTTCTTATCACAATATCTTTTAATTCTTCAAAAGTGTAATATTCTAACTTTGCAATGATACCAAAGCGGTCTCTTAAAGGACTCGATAAATCACCAGCTCTTGTTGTGGCACCGACTAAAGTAAATGGTGGTAAATTTATTTTAACACTTTTACTTCTTCCTTCATTACCACCAATTACTAAATCAATTTCAAAATCTTCCATAGCGGGATATAATATTTCTTCAATATAAGATGGCATTCGATGAATTTCATCAATAAATAAAACATCGCCCGGTTCTAAATTTGATAAAATGGCTGCTAAATCACCCGATTTTTCAATTGATGGTCCACTCGCTGTCCGAAGTGTTGTCCCCAGTTCATTAGCAATTATATGGGCAAGTGTTGTCTTTCCTAATCCCGGTGGTCCATATAATAAAACATGGTCAAGAGGTTCATTTCGCATTTTCGCGGCTTGAATAAAAACTCTTAAATTTTCTTTTATTTCATTTTGACCAACATATTCATCTAAATTATCCGGTCTAATACTCTTTTCAAATATATCTTCTTCTTTTAAATCACTGCTAATAATTCGTTCATCCATAAGAACCTCCTTACCAATTTTTTCTACTAATTATCATATCATGCTTTTTTTCGAAAAGCAACATTTTTGCAAACAAATGTTTATTTTATCTTAAAAGTAATTTTAAGGCTTCTTTAACTTGTTCTTCTAAAGTTTTAGAGGCATCAATATTTGGTATGATTTTTTTAATTTCCGCTGTCTTATAACCTAAATTTTCTAAAACACTAATAAGTTCATCCATATCGCTAAGAACTTCTAAATTAGTTGTTTCAGCACTTAATTTACCTTTCAAATCTAATATAATTTGGCGAGCTAACTTTTCTCCAATTTTGGGAAATTTTTTTAAATACAAAATATTTTCTTTATCAATGGCATCAACAATACCTTTGATAGAACCCGTCGCAAAAATTCCGGATGCAACTTTTGGTCCCATCCCTTTAACATTTAAAAGACGCATAAATAAATCTTTTTCTTCTATTGTTTTAAATCCATACAAAGAATATTCTTCTTCTCTTATATGATTATAAACAAAAATTTGATAAGTATTACCAACTTCATAACTAAAAGGATTAGGTACAAATATTTTATAACCAATACCATTAACATCAATCACAACACTATCACTATTTATATAAGTAACTTTTCCATTAAAATAACTATACATATTTACCCTCCATTTTTTATTGTACTAAATTTCTTTAGAAAAGTCTATGCAGTTAAGAAATTTAAACGAGAAAAGTAAATTCAATTACCTATAATTACCTAATTTGATAGTTTGATATCGTCCTTATTTTATTATTAATTCTTCATGTTTTATACATGAATTCATTTTCAATTTTTAATACTAACATAACCATTACCTCCTGGACAATATAATTATATCACGCAAACATTTGTTTTGACAAGCCTTTTTTTATTTTTTTTATAAATTTCTATAAAACAAAAAGAGAATTACTTCTCCTTTAAATATTATTTTGATTTTTTAGTATTGGTATTAACCTTCAACATCAGCAACAGTACCATTAATTTCTTCGGTAACGTTACTGATTAAACTAACTATAGCACTAAACTTAGTATTTTCTGTTGAATTATCATAGTTATCAGATGTATGAGCTGTTCCTTTATAAGCATTTTTATCGCCTTCATAATAATCTATCCATAAATATATACTATAAGTGTTTGCCTTACCAGTTGTTACAGTTGTACTATCAATAACATAGGTGTTTACCGTATCATACTCATCTAAATTAATTGGTTCTTCTTTCTTTGCAAGTTCTTCTTTTAATATTTTATAATTACTACCACTTTGTTCCATTTTTTGTAAGTCATCTAAATAACTTGTTGTTCTAAAATCTGTTGTAGGACTTGCAATTGTATCACTTGTTTCAACACCAGTTGCCCTTTTAACATTATATCTAACTTTGCTATCTTCTAAATATTTTTCTCCCTCTACCTCTGCACTAGTATTTTTTGCAAGTGTTGTCAAAGTCAAAGTATATTGAACATCATCTTTAGCACATTCATTTATTACTTGTACTTCAATTGGTTTAATATTTGCAAGTGCCCATGTATCACTTATTGGATAATTATAAGGTAATGTTATCTTATCTCCATTACCACTACTCGTAACTTCATTAAACTTAATTGATATACATCCAGTTTGCACACTAATATCTGTTTTAGATGCTGAATTATTTAAACTTACTTGAAAATAAGCATAAGTCGCCGCAATTGCCCCAATAACTAAAATTAAAACAAGAATAACAGAATAAAATATGTAATTTTTTTCATTCTGGATTTCGCTAAAATCATCCTTATTTGGTTCCATCATATCACCCTAATCTCTATATTCATATTTAGTATACCATTTTTTCTTAATTACTACAATTATTTTTTCTAATTTAATTATTAAAATTATTTTAATTACTTTTATTTATTAAAGTAATCGGTTTATTTTTAGCTAATTTCAAAATAGGAATAATAACACTAATCATAATTGTTAATAAAACAATAATTAATGTACTTATAATACTTTGATAATTATAAATAATTGGTTTAACATAGAAATATAATTCTTTTGTTATATAATTATTAGCTATATTAACGGTAACAAATGATAATATACTAGCCAGTAAGAATGTCCAAGAACCAATAATTAAACTTTCTAACACAAAGATTTTCATAACATCAAAAGTCTTCATTCCAAGAGCTCTTAAAATTCCTATTTTTTTCTTATTAATACTAAAATTACTTGTAATAAACATCGTAAGTAAAACAATACCAAAAACCATAAAACCTATAGTAATATATTTAGCTATTTGCGAAATATTATCAACAACACTCGCTATATTTTTTATTTGTTCACTAAATCTTGTTTCAACTATATAATTACTTTCACTATAATTTCTAAATATATCTTCTAATTTACTTTGACTACTTTCTTCAATATTAATACTACTTGTAACTAAATTAGGTAAATTATATTTATTATAATCACTTCCAATATAAGAAATAAATGAAATATCGTTAAAAGTTACTCCCGCTATTTTAAAAGGATATTTTGTACTATCATTATCACTAGTTAAATGATATTTATCTACTATTTCAATTACTATTTCTTTATTTTGAAAATCCATCTTATTATATACTTCTATTAAAGACTCTTCATTTATTTTTTTATAATCAATTTCTTTAACTTCAGGGATATTTGGAATTACAAATTCAGGCTCAAGAGCTTGTTTTTCTTCATATTCTTTTAATTTATTTTCTCTTTCTTTAACTTTTTTATCATATTCTTCTTTCGCTTTAAGCATATTTTCTTTTACTTTTTTAGATAATTCATTATTAGTAAGTGTATCAAAAAAGTCATATGATATAACTATTTCATCACTATTTAAACTCTTTAATGTTTCCATTTTACTCCCATTATAATATTGAATTTCATCTTTTAAAGTTGCAAATTGAAAAGTTTCATAAAATTCTTCATCATTAAAATAACCAATTATATCATAAAGATTTCCTTCAATATTATTGTTTTTAGTTAATTTGGTATTAATTGAAAACTCATCTGTTATATAAAGATTTTGCTCTAAATCATCATATATACTTTTAAATTCTTGATAAAGTTTACTAGGTCTTTTTTGCATTTTACTAACTGTTTCATCTTTTAAACTTTCATATTTACTTAAATATTGGTCCTTTATTATTCCCACAATAATAACATAACCATTATCTATATATAATTTTTGATTAATTAAATCTTCAATTTGATTAATATTTTTCTCATAATGTTGAGGTAATAATTTATCCGTTTCATTATATGTTTCATAACTACTAACTAAAAAATTTTGAGCTAAATATTCTGTTATTAATACTTCATTCTCACCATCCGGTATACTGCCTATAATATCTAAATTATTTAAATCTTCATTATTTAATTTTATAAACTTAGGTGTAAAACTAAAAGTATTATAATAGGCTATTTCAAAAATATTTTCATACTTAGGATTATAACCAAAATTTATTTTAGCCTGAGAATTATTATTATACAAATAATTAACTAAATAATATTTTGAATCAATATTTGATGTAATATTTTTTACTTCTTCTTCCGTCATTAAATTATCTAATGAAAAATTTTTGTTTGTTTTTTTAATAACAATATTCTTTTCGTTTTCTTTAACCATACTTTCGGCATGCGTTTTAGGTATATCAAATTTTCTTAAAGAATAAGTAAAACCAAATAAGGTAAATGCAATTGTTAATAAGAAAATAGTAATAATGAGACGCATTTTTTTATGTTTTATTAAACTAAAAGCTAACTTTAAACTTTTAAAGAAACCAATGTGAGCATTATTTTTCTTTAAAGGTAAGGCATTATAAGTTTCATTTATATTAATATTATTTTGAATAATTTCTCCATCACTTATTTCCATGATGCCATCAGCATATTTACTAGCACTTTCTCTATCATGGGATACCACTATCACTAAATGATTTTGACTAATTTGTTTAAGTAAATTAAATATTCCTTCACTATTAACGCTATCTAAATTACCAGTTGGTTCATCCGCTAAAATTAAAGAAGGTTTTTTAATGAGAGCTCTAGCAATAGCTACTCTTTGTTTTTCGCCACCGGATAACTCACTTACTTTTCTTAAGCCTAAGTTTTCTATGCCAACCATTTTTAAGTAAGCATCGATATCTTTTTTGGTACTTTTAACTTTTTTTAAATCAAGTGATAACCCTATATTGTCATAAACATTTAAATCATCTAATAAATTAAATTCTTGAAAAATAAAACCAATGTGTCTTGAACGATAACTCGTAAGTTCTCTTTCATTAAAAGAAGTAATATTTTGACCATTTATTGTAATCGTACCACTAGTTGGAATGTCAAGTGTTCCTAAAATATTTAAAAGGGTTGATTTACCTGAGCCACTTTTACCGATAATAAAATAAAGTCCTCGATTAGGAAAAGTAATGGAAATATTATTTAAAGCTTTGACATCTTCTCCCTTTTTAGAACTATAAACTTTGGTAACATTTTCTAACTTTATCATTTAGACACCTACCCTAAGTATAACTATACACTAAGTAATAAAAAAAATAAATATTTCTTGTCTATTTATTTTTTTGTTTACATCTATTCTTTAAATTCAAAAATAAAATCACAGATTTGCACTTCATCACCACGTTTAGCTCCCATTTTCTCAAGTTCTTCTTCAATTCCCATAGCTTTTAATTTTCTTGCAAATCTTAAAATAGCTTCATCTTCATTAAACTTAGTCATGGCAAATAGTCTTTCGATTTCTTTCCCTTTAATAACCCACATATTATTTTCTTTCGTAATAGTATAAGGTTTATTTTCTTTAAATTTAAATATCATATGACTTTCTAATTCACTATTATCATATAAAGAATTATTTTCTAATTCTGTTAACTTCTTTATTAAATAAGTAATAAGTTCTTCTAAACCTTCATTTTTGATAGCACTAATAGGAAAGATAATTTGCTTTTTATATTTTTTCTTAAATTCTTCTAAATTTTGTAAAGAATCTGGCATATCCATTTTACTAGCCACAATAACTTCTTCTTTATGCGCTAATTTATCACTATAATTAACTAATTCTTTTCTGATAATTTCATAATCATCCCAAGGCTTTCTTCCTTCTATGCCACTCATATCTAAAACATGACATAATATTTTAGAACGCATGGCATGTTTTAAAAACTTATCACCTAAACCAGCACCTTCACTCGCCCCTTCAATTAAACCGGGTAAATCCGCCATGACAAAACTTTGACCATTTTGGGCTTTGACAACTCCTAAATTAGGTGATAACGTCGTAAAATGATAAGCCGCAATTTTCGGTTTACAATTACTAATCATGGATATTAATGTACTTTTACCAACAGAAGGTAAGCCAATTAAACCAACATCAGCAAGCATCTTTAATTCACATTTATTAAGACGCATCTCGCCCGGCTCCCCTTTTTCACTAAATTTTGGCGCGGGATTATC